>JAZQOD010000300.1:0-23376 GCA_045627685.1 Prevotella sp.
ATGCCCCACTCCATGCTCAGGGTGTTTCCAATGCGTAAGCAGGTCACCGATGAGTATGTAAAAGGTCTGCCTCTCTTCGTGACAAGCCACCGTGCTGAAACAGAACTGTATCTCGGATTCCCTGACCTCAAACTCAACTACGACAACGAGCATCTGACTCCTTACAGTTACGAGGCAGAACTGGCAGAATCCACAATCAGCGTGAAGTTTGCCGCTTCACATCAATCGGCAGTGTACAACCTGAAATTCAAGGGCGACACTCCTGCCACACTGACTGTGAACACTGCAGGTGGAGGCATGACGGTTGAGGGGAACATTGTAAAGGGTTTCCGCAATATCGGCGCCGAAACAAAAGCCTATGTGTATCTGGAGTTTGAACAGGCACCAGCATCAGCATCACAGGTATCGGATAATGTTGTTGCCCTGACATTCAACGAGCAGGATGTGCGCATACGCTATGGTGTGTCGTTCATCAGCGAAGAACAGGCAGCAAAGAATCTCGCCCGTGAGATTGACGGATATGACGTAGAACCGCTGGTGGCTTCGGGACGAAAGATATGGAACGAGGCATTAGGACGCATCGAGGTAACTGGTGCCAATGATGACGACATGACTGTGTTCTACACATCATACTATCGCACCCTCGAACGTCCGATATGCATGAGCGAGGACGGTCGCTATTGGAGCGGCGAGGACAACAAGGTGCACGAGGACGGCGGTACACCTTATTATACTGACGACTGGCTTTGGGACACATACCATTCAGCACATCCTCTTCGCACTATTGTTGATGCACCACTTGAAGAAGATATCCTTGCATCATATCTGCGTATGGCTGACGAGAATGCTCATGGCTGGTTGCCTTGCTTCCCAGGTGTGGGAGGTGCCGGTCGTGTAATGAACTGCTGTCACACCATCGCTTCACTTGCTGATGCTGTAGAAAAGGGTATGGATGTTGACGTGAAGAAGGCAGCCGACGCTGCTTCTCGCAGTCTCCGCGGAAGAACGGTTGTGCCATGGAGCAATGCCGAAGCCGGACTGCTCGATGAGTTCTATTGGGCTCACGGTTATCTGCCTGCATTGAAGGACGGAGAGAAAGAGACCGATCCTAATGTCCATAGTTTTGAGAAGCGCCAGCCGATACCTGTAACCACAGGTACCTCGTTCGACTGCTGGGCAGCCTCGCTTCTTGCCAAAGCAGCAGGCAATGCCGAGGACGAGGCATTCTTTGCCGAGCATTCCCTCGACTATCGCAACCTGTTCAACACCCAGACAGGATTCTTCCATCCAAAAGATTCCGAGGGCAAGTTTATCGAACCATTCGACTATAACTTCCCTGGAGGAATGGGTGCACGCGAATATTATGACGAGAACAATGCATGGGTTTACCGTTGGGATGTGCAGCATAACATCGAGGATCTCATTGCACTCATGGGAGGCAACGCGAGGTTTGTTGCTCAACTCGACAGTATGTTTGCCGAACCATTAGGCATGGACAAATACGATTTCTATGCAAAGTTGCCTGATCACACTGGTAATGTGGGACAGTTCTCGATGGGTAACGAACCATCACTGCATGTACCTTATTTATATAACTATGCAGGAGCCCCATGGAAAACCCAGAAGCGTGTGAGACAGATGCTGAAGACATGGTTCCGCAACGACCTGATGGGAATGCCTGGTGATGAGGACGGCGGAGGATTGACATCGTTCGTGGTGTTCTCGCAGATGGGCTTCTTCCCAGTGACTCCGGGCAAGGCTGAGTATAGCATCGGCAGTCCTGTATTCGAGAGCAGCAAGATTCATCTCTTCAACGGAAAGACATTCGAGGTGAAAGCCCGCAATGTTTCCGACGACAACAAATACATCCAGTCAGCGAAACTCAACGGCAAGGTGCTGAGCAAGCCTGTAATCAGCCATGCTGACATCCTCGCCGGCGGTGTTCTTGAATTGGAAATGGGCCCACTCCCGAACAAAACGGCGTTTTAAGTGAAAAGTGAAAAGTGAAAAGTGAAAAGTGAAAAGTGACATGTTTTTGTTTTAACAAGAATTTAAAGAATTAAAAGAATTGACAATATGAAAAAAATTTTTCTTTTCCTTCTGTTGATATCATCGTCGATAATGGCGATGGCACAGTATCCTATCTTGTTGCATTCCCACAACGACTACGCCCAGCAGTCTCCATTCTGGTTGGCTTACGCTGAGAAGGTGCGCACAGTGGAGTGCGATATGTTCTATGTCGGTGGTTCAAAATTCCTTGTTGGACACGACAAAGAGGACTGCCAAAACAATCAGGATTTCGATGTGTATTACCTCGAGCCAATCGTCAGGATGTATCGCGCCAACAACGGTCATGCATGGAACGATGACGAGAATCGTGACCTCCAGTTGATGATTGATATCAAATCCGATAATACGGACGCATTCATCAAGGCTTTGGTAAAGAAACTCAAGAAATATCCTGATGTCTTCGACCGCAGTGTCAATCCACACGCTTGTCAGGTTATCATTACAGGTAACCGCCCAGAGCCAAAGGATTTCGACAAATATCCTGCCATCATCGCCTTCGACGGTGAACTCAAAAACGAGTACACTACTGCACAACTCGAGAGAGTGGCACTCATCAGCGAGTGTTTCAGAGACTACTGTCAGTGGAACGGTAAGGGTACTCTCATCTACGACGAGGAGGTGAAGGTGAAGGCTGCCATCGAGAAGGCTCACAAGATGGGTAAGCAGATTCGCTTCTGGGGTGGTCCTGACACCGTCACCAGTTGGTACACCTTCATCAATTTCGGCATTGACTACATCAACACTGATCATCCTGACAAGTGTGCCGAGTTCCTCAAAGACTGGTCAAACCAGAACTACACCATCCTCGGCGAGAGCGGTCCTGTGAAGAAGGGTGTCACCGGTACCGACCGTCTTGACAAGATTACCCGTGGCTTTGCCGGTTTCCAGAACGAGAAACTACAGATGAAGGAGTTGATTGAAACCTATACCCCAACCTATCTCAACGACGGTGCCACCGACAAACCTATCAAGAATGTCATCCTTCTTATTGGCGACGGTATGGGCATTATGCAGATGATTGCTGCCGACCGTGTCAACTTCGGTTTGTCGATGATGAATATGCGATATATGGGTATGGTGAACAACTCTACAAGAGATGCCTATACCACCGACTCGGCTGCTTCGGGCAGTGCACTTGCTACAGGCAAGAAGCATTTCAACCGTCATATCGCAGCAGAATGGGACGGTACTCCAAACCCTTCGCTCACCGATTATTTCTACGATCAGTGCAAGGCTTGCGCCGTTCTCTCGCTCGGCGATATCGCTGATGCTACACCGGCTGCGTTCTATGGTCATTGTGCTGAACGCGACAGTTCGGATATCATCACTCGCTGTCTCCTCGACGACAAGGTGACTGTTGTTGCGGGTAGTGGTATCAAGGATTTCACTCGTCGTAACGATGGCATCGACTTGCCTGCAGAACTCAAGGCTATCGGTTATGATTTCGTACGCAATGTGAGCGACATTGACAACACCGCAAAGAAGGTGATCTGTATCGACGAAGAGATGGACAAGGCTTGCGATGTAGAGAATATCGGACTGTTGGCTGATGCGACACGCCGTTCTATCGAGAAACTCTCGAAGGCAAGCGACAAGGGATTCTTTATGATGGTAGAGGGTGCAAAGATTGACTATGCCGGTCACTCACGCTGCCTGCCTGGTTCTATCATGGAGACTTTCAGTTTCGACCTTGCTGTGAAAGAGGCTTTGAAGTTTGCCGACACCAATGGCGAGACTCTCGTCATCGTCACTGCCGACCATGAATGTGGTGCCCTCGTACTCGTTGATGGCGACAACAACACTGGTCGTGTCACTGGCTATTACCTCTCAAACGATCACAGCCCTGTATATCCACTCGTTCTCTCTTATGGTCCTGGTGCTTCGAACTTCATCGGCCGTTACAACCAGTATGACATAGCAAACAGGATTAAGGAGATATGTAAGTGAAGAGTGAAGAGTGAAGAGTGAAAAGTGAAAAGTGAAAAATTAATTGTGAAAAGATTATCAATTATAGGCATTGTTCTGATGGCGGCGGTAGTGTGCCGGGCGCAGAACTATGATGTACGCAATCAGGTTAAGGCAGATCGCTATTTAGCCGCTGGATGTGAGGCGCCATATCGCTATCACAACGAACTGACGGATGCTCCCAAAGGCTACAAACCGTTTTATATCAGCCACTACGGCCGTCATGGTTCGCGCTATGCATGGAACAGTGGTACATACACCACCATTCAGCGTGTGCTCGATGCAGCCGAGCGTGCCGGAGTACTAACACCTTACGGCAAAGAGTTCTGCGAGCAGTTCAGGGAGTTCAGTCGTATGCCACTCATCAACACCGGCGATCTCACTGCATTAGGTGCTCAGCAGCATTACAATATCGCTGAAACAATGTGCCAGCAGTTTCCAGAGGTATTCAACAACGGAGGAGACGTTCTGGCTCGTTCTACCGTTGTTCCTCGCGCCATCACAAGTATGGCTTCGTTCGTTGCATCCCTGCAGAAGAATGCTCCGAAGGTGAAGGTACAGACACTGTCGCTCCACGAGGATTTGGTTGTGACCTACCCTCAAGATGCTCCTGATGAACTGCGACAGAAAATCGACAAGACTCCACTGAAGCTTGACCGCAGTTCGCTGAACTATCTGGCAGAGCGCAATTACAACAGCATCCTCTCACGTCTGTTCGAGAACACCGACTTCCTGATGGAGACTGGTGGACTTCACAAGTTCATCTCCGAGTTGTATCTCTTCTGGTCGGGCTACCACAACTATTGCGATGACGATCGTTTCGAAGCACTGTTAACCCCAGATGAGTACACTGACCTGTGGGAAGTGGAGAATTTCGATATATACTGCGGACATGGTGGTTCACGCTATCAGACGGTGACACTGCTCAAGGATATCGTAGAGAATGCCAACGCTGCCATTGAGGGCAACGGATACTGTGCACATCTGCGTTTCGGTCATGACACCGTGGTAAATGCCTTCGCCCCACTTATCAACCTCTATGGTTGTGGCAAACAGGCTGAGAAAGCCGAAGATGTAAAATACTGGTATCAGTCGTTTCAGTGTCCTATGGGTTCCAACATCCAGTTTGTGCTGTATCGCTCAAAGAAATCATCAGAGATACTGTTCAAGGTGTTATGGAACAACCGCGAGGCAACATTGCCACAGTTGACACCAGTGAGTGGTCCGTACTACAAATGGAACGATTTTGTAAAATGGAGCCATGAAAGTGAAAAGTGAAAAGTGAAGAGTGAAAAATCATAAATCAAAAATAATATGGTGAAAAAACTATTGTTATCGTGTTTAGTGCTTGCGTCATTGGCAGCACAGGCACAGGAACTGTCGTTTGAGACAGCCAAATTCCACTTCGGCGACAATCCCGAATGGAAAAACAAAAATTTTGATGATTCATCGTGGATGAACATGAACACCACCCGACGCTGGGATGAGCAAGGGCATGCGGGACATCTCGGTGAATACGGTTGGTACAGAATCCATTTCAATCCATCGGAACTGCTGAGCACATCCGACACCAAGTCTTCACTGAAAATCTATTGCGGTCGTGTCGATGATGTTGACGAGGCTTTCGTCAATGGCAAGAAAATCGGTATGACAGGAAGCATGCCTGACTCAGAAAAAGGCTTGCAGGACGAATGGCAGGCAGATCGCTTGTATGTTGTTGACCTCGCTGATGGTTCGGTAAACCTGAACGGCGACAATGTCCTTGCCATCAGAACATACAACGATGGTGGTGACGGCGGAATGTATCACGGTCCTGTCACAATCACCATGCCAAGCAAGTGCGACAACCTCAAGACAACATTCAAAGAGCAGACTATCAAGGGGCTGAACAACGTAGTGCTCACACTGGAGAACCTCATCAGTGCCCGTCATAAGGGTTCGGTAGATATCAAGGTGCACAACCCTGAAACCGGCAAGGTTTACAGCCAGAACACTGTGAAACTGACTGTCGGCAACAAACAGTCGAAGAACGTCACTACCCCACTCCCTGGAACCGGCTATTGTCGTGTTGATGTGAAATACACCGACACCGAGTCGGGCACCACACGCCTCTTCACCTATACCCCGAAGTATATCCTCACACCAGAGGAGCCTCTCTCTCCTCGCTTCAACGGTGCGATGCTCTTCGGCGTGCGTCCAAACTCACCTGTCATCTATCGCATCCCAGTATCAGGCGAGCGTCCGATGAAGATTACTGCATCAAATCTCCCTGCAGGACTTACCCTCGACTCAGGGAACTGTTGCATCAATGGTAGTCTCTCACATCGTGGCGATTATATCATCAAACTCCACGCTGAGAACGGCAAGGGCGCGGCCGACAAGGAACTCACCATCCGTGTAGGCGACCAGATTGCTCTCACCCCTCCTATGGGTTGGAACTCATGGAACTGCTGGGGCTTGTCGGTTTCGCAGGAGAAGGTCATCTCTTCAGCACAGGCTATCATCGATATGGGACTTGCTGACTATGGCTACAACTACATCAATGTTGACGACGCATGGGAAGCACCAGAGCGCAATGCCGACGGCACTATCGCAGTGAACGAGAAGTTCCCATCGATGAAAGGTCTCGGCGACTGGCTCCACTCTCACGGATTGCGCTTCGGTATCTACTCATCACCAGGCGATCGCACCTGTGGAGGATATCTGGGCAGTCTCGACCATGAGTTGCAGGATGCACAGTCATATAATGAATGGGGTGTTGACTACCTGAAATACGACTGGTGTGGATATTCCCGTAAGCACGAGAAGCAGGTTGACCGCAACACTGTGGCTGCTTATGTACGACCATATATGCTCATGGGCGAGTATCTGCGCAACCAGCCTCGCGACATATTCTATTCACTCTGCCAATACGGAATGATGGATGTATGGAAGTGGGGATACACCGTTGATGCCAACTCATGGCGTACTACTGGCGATATCACTGACACATGGGAATCGCTCGCGGACATCGGCTTCGGTCAGCAGCGTGATCTCTATCCTTACGGTCAACCAAACCACTGGAACGACCCTGATATGCTCATTGTAGGCAAGGTTGGTTGGAGTGCAAACCTCCGCGACTCACGCCTCACCACTGACGAGCAGTACACCCATATCTCACTCTGGGCATTGCTCGCTGCAAACATGCTCATCGGCTGCGATGTATCACAGATGGATCATTTCACCCGCCAACTTCTGTGCAACCACGAGGTGAATGCTATCAACCAGGATATCCTTGGTCAACAGGCAAAACCTGTCGTTGTGGATGGTGATGTTGAGATATGGGCTCGCCCACTCCACGACGGCACTATCGCCTTCGGTATATTCAACCTCAACCACAAGGATGCCACCGTTGATATCAGCAAGTATCTCGGCGCTCTCGGCATCAAGGCAGATACTCCACTACGCAATCTCTGGTTGCAGGAAGACCTCGCAGCCGGCACTACTACATTCTTCGTACCAGCACATGGTGTGAAGTTGTTGAAGAGTGTGGAGTGAGGATATTAACAAGGTTAACATAAAAAGAAAGGCGATTCCAAAACGGAACCGCCTTTATTATTTGATTATAGTAGGACCTATAAAATTTTCTTAGAATGGGAAGATCTTTGTGAGCCAGAAGAATGCGAACACAAGACCGATAACACCAATCACTGAACCAACCTTCAACATATCCTTTGTATTGATGAGACCTGTTGAGAATGCGATCGCATTTGGAGGTGTAGAGATTGGCATCAACATAGCAAGCGAAGCACATGTTGCTGTAAAGCAAACCATTGCCTTTGTACCACCGAACGAAGCGAACTCTGGGTTAGCAGTAAGACCTGTAGAAACGGCACAGAGGATAGGGATAAGGAGCGCTGCTGTTGCTGAGTTTGAGATGAAGTTTGAGAGGAAATAGCAAACGAGACCTGCTACAACGAATACGAGGATGATTGACATCTCGCCGAATGGGATAGAGTTAACGAGTGCTGCACCGAGACCAGTACCACCCTTCTCTACATTAAGCATAGCATAACCGAGTGCGAAACCTCCGGCAACGAGCCACAGTACTGACCAGTCGATTTCCTTGATATCTTCCTTTGTGAAGCAACCTGTTGAAACAAATACTGCCAATGGAACAAGAGCAACGACATTTGAAGAAATGCCATGCAACTGCTCTGTTGCCCAAAGACCTACGGTGAGAGCGAAGGTAGCCCATACGCAGTATGTACGCCATGTTACAGGCTTGTCGCTCTTAGGGATGTTGATTTCAAGTTTATCAGATGAGAATGGGAACATGACCTGAAGTACCACCCATGCTACGAGGAGCATGATGAGTACGAATGGAACCATGTGAACGAACCATGTACCGAACGAGATTGCCATATCCTGGCCGAAGAAGGTCTCAAGGTTCTGTACGGCTGTACCATTAGGAGGAGTACCGATAGTTGTACCAATACCACCGAGGTTGGCTGCCACTGGGATAGACATTGTCAAAGCGATTTTACCCTTGTCGCCCTCAGGGAATGTAGCGAGGATAGGAGCAAGGAATGCGAGCATCATAGCAGCAGTTGCTGTGTTCGACATGAACATAGAGAACACTGCGATAACCACGAGGAAACCAAGGAGCACTGTCTTTGGGTTAGTGCCGAATGGAGCGAGAAGGATGCGGGCAAGAGTTACATCAAGACCGTACTTCTGTGCCATGATAGCGAGTGTGAAACCACCGAGGAAGAGCATTACAACTGGGTCAGCAAAAGCAGACATCAGTTTTGTGTACTTCATTGTGCCCTCGAGGAGTTCACCTGACGCATCGGTCATGAGGAAGCCCAGACCCTTGTCAGAAAGGGTGAGGAGGCCAATAACGATGATGAGGACTGATGTTGTCCAACTTGGGATAACTTCGAGGATCCACATCAATGCAGCGAACACGAAGAGTGCGATGGTACGCTGCTGAAGAACTGTCAAGCCATCGATACCGAATGTCTCGGCTGGCAGACACCAGATAACAAGCGAAATCAAGATTACTGCAAGCAACTTGATTGTCTTAACAACTGTTGGATTCATTTGTTTTTTTATTTTAAATTTTGGTCTTTAATATGCTCGGCTAGACACAAATCGAGGCAACAGATTACCTCGAGAAATACAAATAACCTGTAAATCTATGCAAAATTAGTCCAAATGTATTAGACTACCAAATAAAAAGAAATAAAAGTTAAAAACTTGGGGTGAAAAAGTTTGGAAAAAGCCAGAAAATATATTAAATTTGCATACACAAAGAAATAAAACCTATTGATTATGAAAATTAAACTTATTATCCTGCTGTGCTTCGTTGCACTCACAGCGAGCGCTCAGAAGCGCATTTCCATTCTTGGTGACTCCTACTCCACCTATCAGGGTTATATCACTCCTGCCACAAACGAGATGTGGTACTGGGAACCATGGATTGACAACCGCACAGATGTGAACGATGTGAAGCAGACTTGGTGGTGGCAACTCATTCACGACAACGGTTACAAACTTGAACTGAACAACTCATACAGCGGTTCGACAATATGCTACACCGGTTACGGCGGCGAAGACTACACAGCACGCTCGTTCATCACACGAGCACCAAACTTGGGTTCACCTGATATCATCCTCGTTTTCGGCGGCACCAACGACTCATGGGCAAACTCACCTCTGGGAGAAATGAAGTGGGAAGGATGGACAGCGGAAGACCTGAAAGCATATCGCCCAGCGGTTTGCCGTCTTGGACAGTATCTATACAATCTCTACCCAAACACAGAGATATATTTCCTTCTGAACAGTGAGTTGAAGCCAGAGATTGGTGAGGCTATGCAGGAAGTATGCGACCGTTTCGGTTTCACAATGATTCCGCTTCACGACATCGGCAAGACCTCCGGACATCCAAACATCGCCGGAATGAAAGCCATCGCTGAACAAGTGGCGAAGGCATTGAAATAGGAGATAAATCAATTATTTGCCTCAAAATAGAGAAAGACTCGCTTTTGGCGGGTCTTTTTTTTGTATGCTTGACAATAAATTTGTAATTTTGTAAACGAAAGGCAGACTGCCTTTTAAGGGGTGCTCACCATGTGGTGGGCTGAGATTAGACCCTCTGACCTGATGCGGGTAATGCCGACGAAGGGATAAAGATTCAATAATTGTATTCTTTTCAGAGCCCCCTTATTGTATTATTATAATATTAATAAGGTATTATGAACAAATTTATTATTTCGGCAATGATGCTCTGTGCGCTCGGCACTGGTAGTATTGCTGCCCAAGAAGAAGATTCACTCCGCATCGAGGAACTCAACGAGGTGGTGGTGAAGGGTGTGAAGGCACAGAAGGATGCTCCATTCGCTGTGGCAAACATCAACAAGAAACAACTCAACACATTCTCGAAGACCGGTCGCGAACTGCCATTCCTCTTCGCTCAGACTCCAGGCGTTGTGGCTTGGAGCGAAAACGGACTCGGCATTGGTACCACCTATATGCGTATCCGCGGTGCTGCTGGTTCACGCATCAATGTGACTATCGACGGTGTTCAACTCAACTCACCAGAAGACCAGTGTGTGTTCTGGGCAAACATGAACTCTTACGCTGCACTCCTGGGTAGTGCACAGATTCAGCGCGGTGTTGGTACTTCAACCAACGGTGACGGTGCTTTCGGTGGAAGCATCGCTCTCACAACAAAGAGTCCATCGGTGACTCCTTCACTCGAACTCACCGGCTCGTATGGTTCGTACAACACATATAATGTAGGTGGACAGTTCTCTACAGGACTGCTTTTCAACCATCTCATCTTCGACGGTGCTTACCACCACACTGCTACCGACGGTTTCATGCACGGAACAGCGGGCAAGTCGGGCTCATACTACGGTGGACTGACATGGCTCGGTAAGGGCTTTGTTATCCGTTACAAGAACATCGGCAACTACGAGAACACCGGTCAGGCATGGAACGGACTCGACACTGGCGACCTCCTCGACGGAAACTACGGTATGGAGACTGGTCTTAACTCATACAAAGATTTCTGGAATGCTGGTCTTGGCAAGTACAACTCACTCTACGAGTACATGAACGATCCATACGATCCATCAGCAGGTACAAGCCGCTACCAGATGAACGATGGTTCATACTGGCCAAAGACTACCGACAACTTCTGGCAGGATCACAACATCCTCTCGTTCTCGGCAGACATCAACGACCACTGGAAGACTTCCGCTTCACTCCATTACACCTATGGTTACGGATACTACGAGGAGTTCAAGGGCGACTGCAAACTGAGCAAGTTTGGTATTAAGAATCTCACTCTGAGCGATGGTTCTAAGTTGAAGAAGACCGACTTTGTACGCAAGAAGGGTCTCGACCAGAATGCTTACGGCTTGGTATGGAACTTCAACTACTCTGACGGAATCAGCGATATCGTGGGTGGTATCTCAGCACAGCAGTTCGACTCAAACCACTTTGGCTACCTGAACTATATCGCCAACGACGAACTGAGAAACAAGGTGATGAAGAACGGCAAGTACGACTACTACAACTCTGACGCATCGAAGGGCGACGAGAGTGTATTCCTCAAGGCAACAGAGCATGTGACATCATGGTTTGATGTGTTTGCTGACTTGCAGTATCGCTATGTCTCATACAAGACAAACGGTCAGAACGACAAGTTCTACAGCAATGAGGACGGCACATACACCAACCAGGAGTTGAATATCGACGAGGCTTACCACTTCTTCAATCCAAAGGCTGGTGTGAACTTCCACTCTAACGGTCATCGTGCATACGCTTCGGCTGCCATCAGCAACCGTGAACCAGAGCGTAACAATTTCACCGACAATGGTTCCTATCCTTTCCCTAAGGCTGAGCGTCTGTACGACTACGAACTCGGTTACAGTTACACTGGCAACAACTGGAATGTTGGCGTGAACGGATACTACATGAAGTACAACAACCAGTTGGTACAGACTGGTGAATTGAGCGACATCGGTGAGGCTCTTACAACCAATGTGAAGGACTCATACCGTATGGGTGTTGAACTCGTGGCAGCATGGGAGCCAATTTCTTGCCTCGATATCTACGGAAATGTAGCACTTTCGCAGAATAAGATCAAGGACTTCGACGAGATTGTAGAGGACTGGGACAACGGCAGTGTTACCAACCACTACGACAACTCTACCCTTGCTTTCTCGCCATCAGCAATCCTCAATGGATTCCTCACATTCCACAAGTGGGGCTTCGAGGCTACATGGCACACCAATTTCGTGAGCAAGCAGTATCTCGACAACTCACAGTGCGACCAGCGATCACTGCCAAGTTACACCCAGAGCGACATCGCTGCAAGTTTTACCTTCAACATGAAGCGCTTTGCCGGTTTGCGTGAGATCACTATCGGTGCAAACCTCAACAATGTGTTTGATGCTCACTATGCTGCTTCTGGTTGGGTTTACTCGGCTATCTACGCTTCAGGCGGTCACACCAACGACAACCGTTACCGCGAGATCGGCTATATCCCAATGGCAGGAAGAAACTTTATGTGCAACGTAACATTGAAATTCTAACCACTCCCCTCTCCTTGTGGGAGAGAAGGGTGAAAGCCCCTACCCGGCCTCCCCGAGGGGAGGAGAATAAAATGAATGAGATATTAAATTATATTATCAATAACTGGATGGATGTACTCGGGACCACTCTCGGTCTCCTGTACCTCTATCTGGAGTTCAAAGAGAATATATGGATGTGGATAGTCGGTTCGGTAATGCCGGTTATCTACATCTTCGTGCTTTACAAGGCAGGAATCTATGCCGATTGCGGTATGGAGGTGTACTACTTCCTTGCTGGTATCTACGGATTCATTGTATGGAAATTCGGTAAGAAGGTGGCAGGAAAAGAGATTGCCATCAGTTACACCCCACGCCCACTGAAGAACCTGCTCTGGCTGGTGATGATTGTGCTGTGGATGGTGATGGGAACATTCCTCGACAAATGTACCGACAGTACGGTGCCATACATCGACGGTCTTTCGACAGCAATGTCGATTGTGGGATTGTGGATGCTCTCACGCAAGTATATTGAACAATGGTGGGTATGGTTTGTTGTCGATGCCATCTCGGTAGGATTGTACATATACAAAGGCGTTTACGGTAGAGCACTGCTCTATGCCATCTACACAGGAATGGCCATCTACGGATATTTCGTATGGAAGAAAAAGATAGCCCAGCCTAATGCAAAATAGAAACAGGTGGGGACAAAACAATCCCCCACCTTATTAATTATTATATGAACAACAAAAAGCAGTTTAACAAACTTGACGCACTGAAGTTCACACACTTCTCTCGCAAGGGTTATGCTCTCTTCTCGGTATTGGGCCGTGAGGTGCTTGTTGGCGTGCTTGCTGTTTCGACCTTGACTTATGCAAAGGCCGAAGGAGTAAGTACCGAGACAGCCTACTCACTGGACTCATTATCACGTGAGGAAGTGAAACTCGACGAGGTGATAGTGACGGGCTCTCGTGCACCGCTGACTGACCTACAGACAGCGAAGATTGTGACTGTCGTAACTCGTGATGATATTGCTCGAGCTGCGGCAGAGAGTATCAACGATGTATTGAAATTAGTCCCTGGCGTGGATGTCCGTCAGCGTGGGGGCTTTGGTGTACAGACGGACATTTCGGTTCGTGGAGGAAACTTCGACCAGATAACCATTCTTCTTAATGGTGTCAACATTTCCTCACCCCACACGGGCCATCTTTCAGCAGATTTTCCTATTTCGCCCGACGACATTGAGCGCATAGAAGTGCTCGAAGGCGGTTATGAGAATGGATTGTGCGGAGTGGTGAACATAGTGACCACCCCTAACCCCACCCCTTTCTTCTGCCCTAACGAGCGAAGCGGCAAAGCCGAGCGCCCCGCTCGGGGCAAGGGAGTAAATAGTCTTATCAATCTTTATGGAGGTTCGTATGGATATGCTGGTGGAAATGGTCGCATTTCATATCACTCCCCCCTGGGGAGCAGGGGACCTCAGCATTGGGGGGCAGTCTCTGGTGGCTATACCCGCAGCGATGGCGCAACTCCGAATTCGGCATTCACTTCTTCCAAAGTTTTCTATAACGGAGGAATAAAACTTGGTAAGGTTGACCTCTCGGCACAGGTGGGCTATTCCTACAAGCCTTACGAGGCAAACACCTTCTACGGAGCCTCATCGACCGACCAATGGGAAAGCAACGAACGCATAATAGCCTCTTTGAAGGCAAGCCAGACATTCTATAAAAACTTCTCCCCTCGGGGAGGATGGGAGGGGGGCGTTTATTCTAACCACTGGTTCGACCACTACCAATGGCACCGCAACAACCCTGCCGGCGAGAACTTCCACATGGTTGAGACCTACGGAGCGAACGCCAACTACTGGTTTGGTTCGAAATGGGGCAAGACTTCACTAGGTGCTGATTGGCGATTCGAGACAATAAACAGTTCGAAACTTGGTCATCTGTTGGAAGAAGCCGACTGGAAACCATCGAAAGGTCACGATGCCCAGAAAGATATCTTATATAAATATCACGACTCGCGCACTCTCTTCGATCTTCACGCCGCTCACGATATTCTACTGAGACAATGGACCGTTTCGCTTGCTCTTACTGCCAACTATACTGCATTGAGCAAATGGAGCGTGTTGCCAGCAGTGAACATTGCCTATCGACCAGCCGACAACTGGAAGATTTTTGCTTCATGGAGCACAGCATTGCGTCAGCCGACATTCACCGACCTGTATTACAGCGGGGCGAACATCGAGGGAAACAGCAACCTCCAACCAGAAAAGACATCGGATTTCCAACTTGGTGTGAGAAAGACCGGTGTGGGCTATTCGGCTGAACTTATCACCTTCTACTCGCACAAGAGCAATATGATTGATTGGGTGACAACTCCTCTCCCGACATTAACCGAGGGGGAGGAGACTGATGGTATATTCCGTTCGGTGAACTTCCAGATGAACAACTGGGGAGGTGAGGTGAACCTCACAATGCTTCCACAGGAGATTTGGGGCAAGAAGATGCCTTTGAGGAAGGTCGGATTGCGATATGCATATATCAACGAGGACTCGAAGTATGATGTGATAGTGGTGCAAAGCAAATACGCGATGGAGTATCTGCGTCATAAAGTTGTGCTGAACGCTGATATGCATCTATGGAGCAATCTCAATTTAGGCATTAACTGGAGATGGCAGGATCGTATCGGAGAGAATAATCCTTCGTACGCCCTACTCGATGCCCGCTTGTCGTGGGATGCAAAGCACTGGAGCGTTTATGTAAACGGAACGAATATCCTCAATAAAGAATACTACGATTTCTCAACAATACGCCAACCTGGCATCGTTGTCATTGGAGGCGTTAAGATTAAGTTGTGATAAAAAAAGAGGGCGTGTCAGTTGATTGACATGCCCTCTTCGTTTATTCTGGGAAGTTATTTTGAACTTTTAATTTCGCTTTCTATCGCTTTCAACTCGCGTGCAAAGGCTTTGTCGCTTTCGATACGAGCCTTCACCTTGTCGATGGAATGTTTCACCGTAGAATGGTCGCGACCACCGATGAACCTACCGATTCGCGTTGTCTGAGCGTGAGCCATCTTCTGCGACAGATACATCGCCACCTGACGAGCATTGGCAATCTCTGCCTTGCGGCTTTTTCCAATCAGGTCGTCAACAGGGATGTTATAATGATCACTCACACCGTCGAGGATGGTGTTGACATCATACTTGCCCACCTTCTCTGGCTTTATCTGCTTACAAACCTTTTCTGCCAGAGGCATATCAATTTCACCGGTGCCCATCATCGAGAATGCCAAGAGAGAGTTGATGACACCTTCAAGGTCGCGTACAGAACCATTAGCGTGGCGTGCAATATATTCCACTACATCCTTTGGAATCTGCAATCGCTCACGGGCTATCTTCGAATTGAGGATATCAACACAAAGTTTATGGTCAGGGCGTCCCAACTCAGCCACCATTCCACAAAGGAAACGACTTATCATACGATCGTCCATTCTCTTCAACTCTGCTGGAGTACGGTCGGCAGCAAGGATGATGCGGCGTTTGTTCATGAACAGATGGTTGAAGATATGGAAGAATGTCTCTGCTGCTTTAGGACTCGACTCCCACTCTTGCACATCGTCAACGATAAGAACATCAAACTGCTGATAGAAGGCAATGAATTCCGGTACATTATTATCCACAATCTGCGCCTTGATATACTGATCGCGGAACTCTCTGGCTCCAACATACAGCACCTTCTTCTTTGGATAGCGAGCAACGATGTCAAGACCAATGGCATTGATGAGGTGAGTCTTTCCACAACCGGAAGGACCATACACAAACATCGGATTGAACTTTGTTGAGCGTGGATGCTCAGCAATAGACATACCGATAGAACGGGCAAGTTTGTTGGCTTCGCCCTCAACGAATGTAGAGAATGTATATTCTGTATAGAGGTTTGTTGCTATCGGATCAGCCTGTGGCTCTTCCTCCTGAGCTACTTCCACTTGGTTGGTAGCAGGTGATGTAACAGGGCGATAGGCAAGGTTCACTGCACCGAAAACCGGCACAATGGTTGCCTTGAGCAATGGCTTGAAAGGTCCTTCCAGATAATTAGCGTGATTAGCACTATTTACCTGTAATACCAACTTTTGAGTTTCGGCATCAAAACTCAAGAATTGTATTGATTGGAAGAAGGACTTGTATTGGGTGTCAGACACATGCTCCCTGATAGCAGCAAGCACCTGATTCCACATTTCGCTATAATTTTTCGCCATAGGATTGCAAAGTTAATAAGAATTTTGCAAAATCCTATCATCTGAAGGCAGTTTTTTCAAAGAAAAAGCACAGACCTCGGAGGGAGATCTGTGCTACATATTGATTATCAGGCATTTACCAAATTGAGAATTTTACGTATCTTTTTGGGTGAGCCTTGAGGTCGATTACCAACGAATCAGCGTGAGCCATTGTGGCATTGAGATTTTCAAACAGCGAAGGATCGTTGAGCAGTTTGCCTGCCGTACCTTCTGTTGAGTTGAGTTTATCAACTGTCTGCTGAACACCAGCGAGAGTCTGGTTGACCTGATCGAGAGTATTCTGGAGGTCTATCTGAGCGAGATTACCGGTAATAACCTGAGTATTGTCAAGCACACCATCGACCTTCTTCATCATACCCGGCACATCCTTGTTGAGGGTTCCCATGAGACGGTTCAACTCGTTTGTGGTAGTGTTGAGATTTGCTGACACCTTCTCTGCATTGTGGATAATCTGCTTCAAAGCAGGATCAGCGAGAAGGGTGTTGAGTGAATAGAGTATCGAGTCGAGTTTTGGTACCATTGCTTCTACAGCCGGTAGCATTGCCTTGAGACGAGCAATGGTGCCATCCTCCTCTGCTCCCTGGATAGTATCACCTGGTGCCACGCGCTCACGCATATTATTAGAAAGGAGAAGGTTCACCTGGGTGTTGCTCATCAAATCGCTTGCCACCTCGGCCTTCGAACCGAGTGGAATACGCATTGACTTCGACACAGCGATGCTGATAAGGGTTGGTTGCTCATGATTGTAGTCATATACAATTTCGTTCACCAGACCTACATTGACGCCATCAGCATATACTGGTGTATTCTTCTCAACGCCAGCTACGTTCTTGAAAGTGACATAATAGATATCGTTATCGGAGAAGACACTCAATCCTTTGAGGAAATTCAATCCGAAAAACAGTATTATCAAACCTGCTATTGCCACAAGGGCTATCTTTACTTCCTTTTTCATTCTCTATTTTTGTTGTTATTATCGAGTCGCTATAACGGCTACTTCTGGTTTCTATTTGTCTTCCATTCCTTGATGGCCTCGTTGACATTCATCTTCTCACCGTTCTTGAAAGCAATGATGAACGCCTCAGGGAACTTATCGAGGATGGTCTTACGCAATGCGTAGATTTCATTGTAGTTGGTCGATGAACCGTAAGTGTACTTATACACACCATTCTCCAAGGTATGCTCTACATTAGCAAGACCTTTGAAGCGGGAATCTGCCGGCTTTAATTTGTTCGTACCACTTGCAATCTGAATCTTGAACACAGGCTGACCGGCTGACAAAGTCTTTGCCGGTTCGGTCTTAGTCTCCGTTTCGGATTTTTTCTCAACCTTGCCTTCCGATTTCTTCTCAGTCTTTGGTTCTGCCTTCTTCTCCGACTTCTGCTCTGCCTTGACATCAACCTTTGGAGAAACAGGCACAAAGGCTACATCCTTCTCCTCTGACGAGGACTGCGATACCTTCGGTTCCTTCACCTCTTTTGATGGTCTGCTTTCTGCCACCTGCTGGTTTTCAACCTTGGCAGGAGCAAGCGAGGCTGCTTTGATGCCACTATACTTTTTCAAGTATTCAGCGAAAGCCTTGTAAAGTCCACGAGCCATCTGGTCCTGCACAGTACCATTATTCAACTGGCGCTCTTCCTCTGGGTTGGAGATGAATCCCAGTTCTACAAGGCACGAAGGCATTGAGGTCTCGCGCAGAACGAGGAATCCAGCCTGATGCACACCTTTGTTCAAACGAGAAGCGGCTGAACACACACTGTTCTGGATATACTTGGCGAAGTTCACCGAGTTTTCCATATTCCTATCCTGCATATACTCGAACATGATATACGACTCAGCCGAGTTTGGGTCAAATCCCTGATACTTAGACTTATAGTCTGACTCCATAGTAATTACGGAGTTCTCTCGCTTCGCAACATCGAGGTTGTCACCTGCTCGGTGCATACCGAGGGTGTAGGTTTGAAAACCACGAACCGACTTACTACCTTCTACTGAATTGGTGTGGATTGACACAAACAGATCGGCTTTTGCCTTGTTGGCGATATCTGCTCTGCCCTGAAGGGTTACGAAGACGTCAGTCTTTCGTGTATACACAACCTTCACCGAAGGGCAGTTCTGCTCGACATATCTGCCGAAAGCCAGTGCTACCTTGAGGTTGATGTCTTTTTCTTTTGAAATGGCTCCTACGGCTCCGGCATCTCTTCCACCGTGACCGGCATCAATGACGAGTGTGAACTTATCGGCACCCATCGCTGTGACAGAGACCATCACCAGAAGCAGCAGTAAGGAAAGAAGTTTCTTCAACATATTCCTGTGCAAAATTACATATTATTATTTTATACCGATTCTTCTCGGTTAGTTTTTATCATTCTTTACGGATAAACGGACACTTGCGCCCATTGTATCACCTCCCATAGGCGGATTTTCCTTAGTCAGAAGGATGTCAACAGCCTCGATGAGCGGAAACTCTGCAAAAAGGGCATCAACGATGCGACCTGCCACATGCTCAATGAGGTTGCTTGGTATTTTCATCTCTCTTATAACAACATCCAACACCGACGCATAGTTGAGCGTATCGGCTACATCATCGCTTCGCAATGCCTGCGAGAATGGATAGTCGATGGTGAGCGATACTGTGTACCATCCACCAACGACTCGCTCTTGCGGCATCACTCCGTGATAGGCGTAGAGACGAATGCTATTCAGCAATATCTGCGACGTCACCACCATTGACATATTTCTTCAATGCTCTTACCACACCCTGATTCCAGGTATTGATGCTCTCGTCGCGCAACTGAAGTGACGAAACGAGTTTGATGACATTCTCGATAGGCATTCCGTAACGGATAACGCCGGAGATGAGTTTCGCATAGTTCCAATACTCTGGATTGAATTTCTCAGAGAGACCTTCCACTGTAGTCTTGTATCCTCGCTTGTTCTCAAACTGGAAGTCATAACGATGAGTGCCGTCGGCATTGGTGCAACGGATAATCTTTCCGTTCATCACATTCTTTGGCAATACGATACCCTCGTCGTCGTCCTGAAGACCAGTGAATATCTCGTATGGCTTGCCATTGAGCAGACCTACGAAAGCCACCCATTTTTCTTTGTTGTTCTGGAAGCGTACAACATCGCATTCAAGGATGTCCGGACGCTCTTCTACAATATTTATCATATCTGTTAAGTGAAGAGTGAAGAGTGAAGAGTGAAAAAATCAGAATTCTCCGAGATACCACCTTACAAATCACTCGGGTTATTTATTCTTCGAAATATACTCGTTTTACGCGGTTACTGATACCTGTCAACACCTCATACGGTATTGTTCCAAGTTTATCGCTCAGCACTGTCACAGGCAGGTTGTCGCCGAAGATTTCAACGATATCTCCCTCGTGGCAGTCTATATCCGTGACATCAATCATACACACATCCATACAGATGTTGCCCACATACTCCGCCTTTTTTCCGTTCACAAGGCAATAGCAGTTGCGGTTACCCAACTTACGGTTCAGTCCGTCGGCATAACCGATTGGTATTGCGGCGATGACAGAATCACGGTCGAGCATTGTGCGACGGCTATATCCCACACTATGTCCCGCAGGAACATGACGCAACTGAAGGATGGTGGTCTTCAATGTTGACACATTATTTATAATACTGTTGTCGCGTGGATTCACGCCATAGAGTCCCAATCCAAGACGGCACATATCCATCTGGCGTTCAGGGAAATGCTCAATACCTGCCGAATTGCATATATGACGCAGTATCTTATGTGGGAAGGCATTCACCAGTTTGCGACTGCCTTTGTCATATAGAGCAAATTGATCAGCCGAGAAGGCATCGAAATCATCGCTGTCGGAGCCAACGAAATGGCTGAACACCGAACGAGGGATTACCTCGTCCTGACCTTTCAGATACTCAATGAGGGCATCCATATCCTCTTCCGGATGGAATCCGAGACGACACATGCCGGTATCGAGTTTAATGTGGCAAGGAATGCCCTTCACGCCCTCACGCCGTGCTGCCTTCACCAGAGCATCAAGCAGTCGGAATGAATACACCTCTGGTTCGAGATCATAGTCGAAGAGTGTCTTGAACGACGACATCTCGGGATTCATTATGATGATATTCTGCGTGATGCCATTACGACGCAGTGCCACGCCTTCATCGGCTACGGCAACTGCGAGATAGTCAACACGATGGTCTTGCAATGTCTTTGCTATCTCAACGGCTCCGGCTCCATAGCCATCGGCTTTTATCATACATACGAGTTTTGTCTCTGGCTTCATGAACGAACGGTAATAGCCGAGGTTGGCCACCACCGACGAGAGGTTCACTTCGAGCGTTGTCTCGTGTACTTTCTCAACGAGCAGTTCCTGTATCTGTTCAAAACCGAAACGGCGCGCTCCCTTCAACAGTATAACCTCGTCCTGGAGTTGGGCGAATGTAGGACTGACGATGAAGGCTGCCACGGTATGGAAGAACACCTTGTCTTCAATTTCAAAGAGCGATGCCATGTCGCAGATATCATCACCGATACCGATGAGTTTCTCTACGCCGTTGGCTTTCACCAGTTCGTTGACATCACTGTAGAGACGTTCTTTCGGGATGCCCGACTGGAGGAGGTCGCTCAAGACAAGCACACGGCGGCGACCCTTATGATCGGGACGGCGGTGCATGAAGTCGAGAGCAATGGTAAGCGAGTTGATATCGCTGTTGTAGGAGTCGTTGATGAGTGTCAGTCCTCTACGACCTTCCTTCACCTCGAGTCGCATTCCCACGGGTTCGAGCAATGGCATTCGTGCTGCCAAGTCAGCTGGTGTGAGTCCCATAATCAAGGCTGTGACAGCACAGGTTATGGAGTTGTCGATGGATGAATCACTGATGAACGGTATCTCGTATGTGCCTGTAACAGTGCAGAACGATGGTTCTTCGCCCTCGCCTACTCCAACAAGTTGCTTGTATTCATATTTTATAATGGTGGCACTTTCACCTTTCTCTATCGACGAGGCGTAGAATCGGGCGTTGCTGTCGGTCTTTGACCAACTGATGAGTTCACCGTTGAGATGTGTTGCTGCAAGACTACGACGCACCACCAGATCGTCGGCACAGCATACCACCTTCTCTGCGTCCTTGAAGAGCATCATCTTCTCCGTACATTTCAGTTGCAATGACGGGAAGTTCTCCTGATGTGCGTCACCGAGATAGGTGAACACACCGATTGTTGGTTGGATGATATCACGCAGTGTCTCCATCTCTCCCGGCTGACTGATACCTGCCTCGAAGAGTCCTATCTGACTGTGCTCATCGAGCAGCCATACTGATAGTGGCACACCGATCTGTGAGTTCCAACTGCGAGGGCTGCGTGTTGCTACCTTATCAACTGAAAGTAACTGATAAAGCCACTCTTTTACTATTGTCTTGCCGTTGGAACCGGCAATGCCCACCACAGGGATGGTGAACTCATCGCGATGACGCTCTGCCAGTCGCTGGAGGGCTTTCAGCGGTGAAGGCACAACGAGGTAGTTGACATCACTATCGGCACCTTCTGGTATGTTATACGACGGAGAGACAACGAAATTCCTCACTCCTCGTTCAATGAGGTAGGGAATATACTTGGCACCGTCGCCTTTGTTGGTCTTTATTGCAAAGAAAAGAGTCTCCTCAGGGAAACACAGCGAGCGTGAATCGGTAAGGAGAAACTGTATAAGAGAGTCGTGGCATCCAATACGATGGGCACCGACGAGGGTTGTAATCTTCTCAATAGAATAGCTCATAACGTTTGTTTTCAATTTATTCCATTTCTGGATATTGTTGTTTCAGAGCCTCCACTTTTTTCATTGTCTCAGCCAGGAAGGCTTTGTATTCAGCCGATTCCGGGTTGAACGGACGGTGACCGAGAGCCTCTTTGAGGGGTCGCCATGCCGACAGGAATTTATTTGTTTCGTCCAAGAACCATGTCTCGGCGAATCGTTCGTAGATATAATCCACAGCCTGCTGCGACGGATGAAGCATGTCAGGCTGATAAAAACGGTAGTCGCGCAACTCATCGTTCACAATCTCATAGGCTGGGAAATAACTCACCTGCCCAGGATATTCCTTCACCAACCGGTCGGCTGCCAAGAGCAGTGTGGCTTTCGAAAGTTGCGACTCGTGATAGCCGTACTTGCGGTAACGGATTGGGGAGACAGTAAGGATAATAGGGCAAGGGAGTAGAATGTCTATGGCTTGCTTTAAATGCAAGTAGCATTCGTCAACGCTCAGGATTTCCTCTTGGAAGAGGTTCTGGGGGCGTTTCTGGCAGTTAACGACTATTTCGCCTGTAGCCTTTTCGCGATAGACATGGTTGGTGCCGAGGGTGATGACTGTGGTTGTTGGCATTGTGTCCGTACTCGCGATGTACCTCTCCACCGTATGAAGCACGCTCACCGGGTTGTACATCACTCCATAAGGATTGACCACAGCACGGAACTTCTCCTCC
>JAZQOD010000301.1:0-5282 GCA_045627685.1 Prevotella sp.
GTGGCCGTGTGGGACGAAGCAACCGCAAGGCGTTCTGCTATCTGCTCTCACCACCGTTGAGCGCCCTCAATGTCGATGCACGCCGCCGACTCGAGGCATTGGAGACATTCTCGGAACTCGGTTCGGGCTTCGCCCTCGCCATGCAGGACCTCGACATCCGTGGTGCCGGCAATCTGCTCGGTGCTGAACAGAGCGGATTCATGGAGGACCTCGGATATGAGACCTACCAAAAAATTCTCTCGCAGGCTGTCACAGAGTTGAAGAACGATGAGTTCCAGGAACTCTTCGCCGAGGAGATAGCCGAAGGCAATGACATCAGTGGCGATGAGTTTGTGGACGATTGTATGGTGGAGAGCAACCTCGAGATGTACTTCCCCGACAACTATGTGCCGGGTGCTTCCGAGCGAATGTTGCTCTATCGTGAACTCGACCGCATCGAGAGCGACGAGGAACTGGATGCCTACCGTCGTCGCCTTATCGACCGCTTCGGTGATGTGCCACCAGAGGGCGAAGAACTCATGCAGGTGGTATTGCTGCGTCGTGTGGGACGCTCCCTCGGATGCGAGAAGATTGTCCTGAAGAACAACATCATGAATATGCAGTTTGTGAGCAATCCGCAGAGTGCGTTCTATGGCAGCAAGTCCTTCGGGCAGGTTCTGGGATTTGTGGAGCATAATATGCGCAGATGCCGATTCAAGGACAATAACGGCAGAAGGATGCTCTCCATAGAGAATGTCACCTCGGTGAAACAGGCCGTAACACTTCTGAAATCAATGACCGAACAATAAATCCACTCTGCCGATGCTTATCATCATCACCATCATAGTATATTTCCTTGCACTGACGGTTTACAGCCGTCTGGTCACTGGCAGCCACGCTTCTAACGACACCTTCTACCGAGGTGGACGGAAGTCGCCGTGGTATATGGTGGCATTCGGAATGGTGGGGGCGAGCATCTCGGGCGTGACCTTCGTCAGTGTGCCGGGAATGGTGAACGCCATCGGCATGACATATATGCAGACATGCCTCGGATTCATCATCGGATATGTGATAGTGGCGTTCGTGCTGTTGCCAGTATATTATCGCTACAACCTCACCACCATCTATTCCTTCCTGGAAAGACGGCTCGGCGGTGACGCCTACACCACAGGCGCCTCGTTCTTCCTGCTGTCGAAGATGACCGGTGCAGCAGTGAGGTTCTATGTGGTGTGCATCATACTGCAACGGTTTGTGCTCGATGCACTGGGAGTGCCGTTCGCCGCTACCGTGGTGTGCCTTGTGATGTTCATCTGGCTCTACACCCGACGAGGAGGAATAAAAACCCTCGTGTGGACCGACACCTTCCAGACGGTGTGTATGTTCACCGCCCTTATACTTATTATATATAAGGTGATGGGAGCGTTGGAGATGAACATACACGAGGCGTTCGTGGCAATCGTCAGCGATGAGCGTTCACGATGGTTTGTGATGGATGATCCTGTGTCGAAGCAATATTTCTGGAAACAGTTCCTGTCGGGCATTTTCATCGTAATCGTGATGACAGGTTTGGATCAGGATATGATGCAGAAGAACCTCACATGCAAGACCTTGCGCGATGCACAGAAGGATATGTGTACCTATGGTCTTGCCTTCGTGCCAGCAAACCTGCTGTTCCTCTGCCTTGGAGTGCTGCTCTCGTTGCTCTGCCAGAAAGAAGGACTGGCGTTGCCAGCCTCGGGCGATGAACTGTTGCCGATGTTCGCGGCATCAGGAAGACTCGGCGAGACGGTGGTGGTGTTCTTCACTATCGGTATCGTGGCGGCATCATTCTCTTCAGCCGACTCGGCATTGACATCGATGACGACATCCTTCTGTGTGGATATCAAGGGCAAGGCAGATGATGAAGCTTTGCGAAAGAGAGTGCATGTGATGATGGCGGTGGTGTTCGGTGTGATAATCCTTGCTGTCAATGCCATTGGTTCGAACAGTGTCATCGATGCTATTTATACTATTTGCAGTTATACCTACGGACCGTTGCTCGGACTCTTCGCCTATGCATTTTTTGTAGGGAAGAGGGGAGAAGGCAAAACTGTGAAGGGCGGAAAAGGGTGGATTACTTGGGCTGTGTGCATTGCCTCGCCGTTGTTGTGTTATGTGTTGAACGCGATAACGGTGGCGCTCTGTGATTATCATTTCGGCTACGAACTGTTGATGCTCAACGGTGCCATGACCTTCCTCGGCCTCCTCGCAATCAACAGAACCCTGTGATTGATTGAAAACGGAATCATCGCTCCATGCGTCAGCTTCTCCCTCCCATTACGGGGAGGGCTGGGGAGGGGTCTCTTTTTTTTTAAAAAAGTTTTGATGTGCACATAAATATGGCGCAGGTGTGCAGTAACTTTGCACCTGTAAACTTCAAAACAATTATTATTATGAAAGATTTCTTGTATTTCTTGTATGTTAAGTTCCTCTGGGCAAGACTGTGTTGGACCTGCCGCCAGTGAAATGGCTTGCTTTTTCATTCTGTCAAGGCTTGTTTCTCTCCTTCCTCCGGATGGGTTCCCCCTCGCCTTGTGGGAGAGGGGGTTAGGGGGTGAGGCTTTTATTTCTCTCCAATATCTTCTTTGCCCGGCGGCACATCTCTTCGCGCAGTTCCTGTGGTTCGACGACCTCTCCGTGGAAAGCGTGTGGAAGCATTGCGATGAGGAAATCCTCGGTGAGTTTCAAACGGTAGGTGAACAGACTGTAACCATCGCATACCGTTTCTTGCTGCGACTCGTGGATAGGTAGCGAACGGATATATTTCGCCTCGTGGCTGTCGAACTTCAGCACCACCTTCTTCGCTTCCATCTCCGGCATCGCCATCACACCGTAACTCTCGGCGAAGAACTCACTGGCGTTGAACCCCTTGAGTTTCTTGAAGCGTGTGGCCTCCATCGTCAAACCCACCACTCGGTCGAGAGCCAGCACTCGTGTTTGTCCCGGATATTTCGCATATTCCACAACCATATACCACCGGTGGTCGCGCATCTTTACGCACAACGGGTTCACCAGAGCAGGGTCGTTAGGCACCTCGCGGTTGAAGTTATGATATATCATCGACAGTTGACGGCAACTCTTCATTGCCTCCAAGATAATACCCAGATATTCTTCGCCTTTCGGGGCATCCTCGAAGAGCACACTCTCACGCATATCGCGCAGGTCGTTGGCGAGGTTGCTGATACTCAGTGAGTGCATCAGCCACGCCGACAGCCTGTCATTCTCCACATCACCGTGGGCAATGTAGTATCGGTAATAGGAATTGCATTCTATCCTGATACTGAAAATCTCCTCAGCCTCCTCGCGCCAACGCTGAAAGGAACGACGACTGAATGGTCGTCCGTCGAGGTCGCGCATCTCCCAACGGTCGGCAATTTCCGACAAGGTAAGGCCCTGCCGGTTCTCCAGCAGTAACCCAACAAGCCAGCGATATTTCAGAATCGGATTCATTCAGATAAAAAAGAGCCCCTCCCATAAGGGGGAGGGGTAGGGGGATATGGGGATTTACTTATTGAGGAATCGCTCTGCTTCCAAGGCAGCCTTGCAACCAGAACCGGCTGCTACGATAGCCTGACGGTAGTGAGGATCAGCACAGTCGCCTGCAGCAAACACACCCTCGACATTGGTGCGAGGACTGCCGTCGATAGTCTTGATGTAACCCTGCTCGTCGGTCTCGATGAACTCCTTGAAAACATCGGTGTTTGGATGATGGCCGATGGCGAGGAAGAATCCGTCGATAGCGATGTCAACCAGCTCCTCGTCAGGCTGACCCTTGCGCTTCACAAGGTGAGCCCCCTCAACACCATTGTCGCCGAAGAGACCGAGAGTGTTGTGCTCATAGAGAATCTCAATCTTCTCGTTCTCCTCAACACGCTGACGCATCACATCCGAAGCACGGAGGTAGTTCTTGCGCACGATCATATACACCTTCTTGCACAACTGTGAGAGGTACATCGCCTCCTCGCAAGCAGTGTCGCCACCACCTACAACAGCAACAGTCTTCTTACGATAGAAGAAACCGTCGCAGGTAGCACAGGCACTGACACCCTGACCGTTGTATTTCTTCTCATCGTCAAGACCGAGGTATTTTGCCGAAGCACCAGTGGCGATGATCACCGAGTCAGCCTCGATCTCCTCATCGCGATCGGTCCAGAGGTGGAATGGACGTGAAGAGAAGTCCACCTTGGTGATGATGCCATCACGGATGTCGGCACCGAAACGCTCAGCCTGCTGACGGAGGTCCATCATCATCTGATTGCCATCGACACCCTCTGGATAACCAGGGAAATTCTCAACGATAGTGGTCTGTGTGAGCTGTCCACCCATCTGGAGACCACAGTATTCTACTGGCTGGAGGTTTGCACGACCAGCATATATTGCAGCGGTATATCCTGCAGGACCGCTACCAATAATAACACACTTTGTTTTCATTGTTGTAGTAATTGGTATATGGTGGGTTCTATAAATTCCCACGATTGTTGTTTAATATAGATGGGGCTTTGATCTTTTTTATCTTTTTGTTTCTTTGTGGCCCATTTTGCAAGCTACTTCAGTTGCAATGCCCGCATTGCGCCATCATCCGCTTTCAAACTGTTCTCACAAATAATTCAAAAATCTTAAAAAGCCAATTTATAGCACCCACCATATAAGTAAAGTGCGCTCAAACGCATATCAATCTACGTTTGAACGCACTTATGCGTCGTTTCTTATATAATGATTATATTAGAAAGTGCTTACTTCTTGAGGTTACCGTAGCGGCTCATGAAGCGGTCAACACGACCTGCTGTATCAACGAGCTTGCTCTTACCTGTGTAGAATGGGTGAGAGGTGTTCGAGATTTCAATCTTTACTACTGGATAAGTCTCGCCTTCGAACTCTACAGTCTCATTGCTCTTGCAAGTAGACTTTGAGAGGAACATATCGCCGTTTGACATATCCTTGAATACTACAGGACGATAGTTCTCTGGATGAATACCTTTTTTCATTGTTTTATTCCTTTTTATGCATCGCCGAAAATAAGCGACACGAGTTAATAATTCAAATTGCGGATGCAAAGGTACAACTTTTTTCTCATTCCGGCAAGGTTTTAGCCGAATAATTGTAAAATAATGCTCATTTTACCCTCCTCAGCCCCCTTTTCCCCGCCAATTACCCACACTATTTCTCCCGCATGCGTATTATAATTATGGTATTGGCCCCTCTCCCGTGTCACTACGTTAGGGCGAGGTGTTGAAATGCCTTTTTAATTTTAGAGCGCACTGTCG
>JAZQOD010000302.1:0-8482 GCA_045627685.1 Prevotella sp.
CATATCATTATAGATTTGATAGTTTGATTACTTCATTTGCTATGGTCTTAGATTACTAAACCCTGTATATAAGAGGGCGTCTTGGGCGCTTAGCCAAGAAATTAATGCAAATATACTAATGTTTTTGCATATTGCAAAAAAAATCATTAAAAACTTTATTTTTTTTCATGAAAAAGTAATGCTGATACAGAAATTTTTTGTATCTTTGTAGTGTTTCTTAAATTATACGTTTATGAACAAAATTTGTTTTAATCCGGCACCGCCGAACAAGGGTTTCGTGCGTGTCGGGGGGCATGAAGCTCCAGAGCATGGGCTTCGCAAAAATGCTCCAGATGGTATGCTCGCTGACAACTATTTTGTCACACTTGCTTTTGCGGGTTTTATCCCGCCAGACATTCATCGGACAAGACTCCGATTGCTATTTACGACGACAACACAAAACCTGAGAAGCTTTGAAAGAAGGGGCCATGCAAGACGAACATCTTGCCATGTAGGAAGCACGCATCAGGATAGCACACGAAATCAATCACATGTGGAGAAAGGAGGTCGCTATGAGCATTAATTGTGCCCAGACGAATATTCCTGTGTACCTCAGTGCGTACGACAAGGAACCAATTCTCACATCGTTAAAGGGGATAGTTGATATGATGCGCAACGATGCCGGCCTCAAGGCAAAGACAGAGGAGCATCGTCGTTATCGAGCAGCTTCCAGAGACACATCTATTTCCACCTCACAGCAGTTGGAGGCGAAGAGCAAAGCTGATGAACTTAAGCGTAAACTGCCTACTATGTCGCCTGGTGGAATCTGCAGAGATGGTCGAAAGCGTGAACATGTAGTGGCGCTTACTACTTACATGTGCATTGATATCGACCATATCCCTCAGGAAAAGGTTCAGGATGTTAGAACTGCGCTTCAGTCGTTGCCTTATGTAGTTGCTGTCAATTTGACTTGCTCTACGGAGGGACTCCATGCCATAGTTTCTCTTGGCTGTGGTGAATGGATGAACCAAAGATGGCAGCAGGGCGATAGGAATGTGTTCAAATATGTGTTCAACAAGATGCGCCAAAAGGTTGAGGCGGTAATTGGTTATAGCCTTGACAGCAAGTGCGATACACCAGAGCATATGTTTATCATGAGTTCTGACGAGAATGCATATTTCAATCCTAACGCTGTACCGATGGAGATTGATGTGACTGATTACGAAAGTCCTGGAAATCAAAAGAAAACAAGACGTCGTAAAACAAAAACATCAACCGAGTCTGTATCTCTCGAAGAATGCTGTGATTCTATCCTTATGGAATTGGAACACAAGGGTAGTTACTACGAGGATGGCAACCGTAATAACTATGTCTTTGACTTTGCCAGTGCTGCTAATGCTTATGGAGTAGACAAAGCAGAAGTGGATAAGTATGCTGAGCAGGCATTCTCGGACATGGCCGACTCTGAGAGCACTGCCACCATCAATTCTGCCTATGGCTATGAAGAGTCTCATGGCAAGCGGAAACTGAAGAGTGGCGGAACTCCGGGCAAGAAGTACTGCACTCCTGATGAACTCCGTGAAGGCATAAAGGCTTATGGCCAGTTCCGCAGAAACATGCTTAAAGGTGAGTACGAGATCCTTTTGCCGGATACGGATGAGTGGCGCACCATGGAAGATGAAGATGAGAACAACATCTGCACTTCATTGCGTGACACTGGCAAATACACCACAACAAGTGATGTCAGAATGGTGATTCATTCAGATTTTACTCCGAAATACGATCCTATAGAGGAGTTCTTCAAGGGTTTGCCGCATGGCGAAATAGTTGGCGACTGCCAGATTCAATTTGATGGTGATGCCTTTCCGTCGGATCCTATCGGTGACTTGGCTCGTCGTATAAAACTGACCAATAATGATATCGACCATGTGAAGTATTTCCGCAAATGGCTGGTGTCAATGGTCAAAGGGTGGATGGATCCAGAACATCCTAACGACTGTATTCTGATTCTCATTGGTAAGCAGGGCATATACAAGACAACCTTCTTGAGGTATCTGTTGCCACCTGAGTTACGCAAGGAGTATTTTAGTGTAAAGACAAATAGTTCACGCCTCGACAAGGATGAAAAGATGAAGATGGCAAGACAGCTTCTCATTGTTCATGAAGAGGTGGATGCTATGAAGAATGCTGACAGCAACCAGCTGAAGGCTATACTCTCCATGACGAAGATTGATGAACGAGCAGCTTATGCACGTAATATGTCACATCTTGAAAGAGTGTGCTCCTTGGCTGGAACGGGCAACCAGATACAGATTATTACAGACAAGACAGGTTCGCGTCGTTATCTAATCTTATCGGTAGAAAGCATTGACAGCCCTTTTGACAATCCGGTTGACTACCAGGCTCTCTATGCACATGCTCTTGCGTTGGCATTGGCAGATAAGAAGTTCAAGAGTTACATCACAAAGGACGATATCGCAGAGCTGACTGAGTACAACAAGCGCTACGAGGTGGATGCTCCTGAGGATGCTTTGATTGATAAGTATTTTGGCAAGCCTACACCAGGCAATTCTGGTGTGATGATGGGTGCCCATGAAATTATCAGTTATATCAAGAATCAGGTGGGGAATAACATCAACCTCGATGCCAGAGCCGTGAATGCTTATCTGCGAAAGAACGGATTCAAGGAGAAACGTCGCAGCTATGGAGTTGTGTTCCAGGTTGTGAAACTTGAGCAGATTCAGATTAGGGCCCGCGAACTCGAAGGAGTGGAACCGGTGCCCGATCCTGATGCTGATGAAGGCTATACAACCTACAAGCAAGCCTACGGAAGTGAAACAGACGATGATAACAGTTTGTTTGCCGACGAAGATGTTTTGTAGATGCCATAGTTCCTAAGTTATGAAAAATTGAGCCGAGAGCCTTGCCACAGTGCAGGGCTCTCTTTTTTTGCCATCACCACAAGAACAGGCAAATGTAGTGAATGAAGTGATGAGCGTTTTCCAACTTTTTTCCAGTAGTACAGCAATGAATTTTTGTTCTGCTTACAATCTGTAGCCATATCCATAATAAAAACTAATAAATCAATCATGCGTATTAATAAATTAGCCTATAGCAACTATAAAAATGTTTGTTTTCCATAGTCATTTCATTCACTTTCTTTTCTTCTGTACATTCCAGCCAGTTGAGTTCTCCTCTCATTCCATCGGTTTCGGGACGTCATTCCATCGGTTTCATGACCTCATTCCATAGGTTTCAGGACGTCATTCCACTCAAATGAGGCGGTCATTTCATAGGTTTCTGGCGGGATTTTGGGCGGGGTTTTGTAATTGAACTTTTTTCTTGGAAATCGCGAAAATACTTACCAAAATATTTGGATATTTCGAGAAAATTTCGTAACTTTGTAAGTAGAAAGGATAAGGGATAAAACCTGATGTTTTTCTCGCGGACAGCGGTTCGCAGTGGGGATTCATGATGGCCCTGAACCAATCACAAAAATATTTACTTTACTTAACTTAGACCCAAGCCTCGAAACGGTCCGAAAACCACAACGACCTCTCGACCCACGACCCCTCCCAACCTCCCCCAAGGGGAGGAGCTTTTATACTCTTCTCGTCAAGAGGAAAAGCTGGAAGGAGGGACATGGAGATCAAGACTCTACAAGAGTATTAAAGTTCTCCCCTTGGGGGAGTTAGAGGGGTCGCTGCTCTGGTTTTTGTAACAGGAGGCACAATTAGCTTATGGCAGTGAACTACCGCCTTATGAAGAACAACAATGCTTCTTCAGCCAACTACGGCCGCTACTATGCAAAGGCCGTGCACACTGAGACTGTTGACCTTGATGTCCTTGCTGAGCGTATCCAGCGCAACTCGACAGCAAAGAAGTCTGACTGTCTCGCAGTACTCACCGAACTTGTTGAGGTTCTCAAGGATGAACTCATGGCAAGCCATGTCGTGAAGATCGACGGTCTGGGCTCGTTCAAGATCGGACTCAAGGGCAAGTATGCCAAGACCGACTCTGAGTTCAGCGCTTCGCAGCACATCACCGGCTGCAAGGTGAACTTCCGTCCGGAGTACACAATCATCAACAACGGCACCTATGTCGATGACGAGGGCAACACCAAGGTGAAGAAGGTTGCCATCTCGGATCTGACAAAGGATCTGAAGTTGAAGATGTACTAACCTTTGGCCCGATGGGCACGGCTCACAAGCCGTCGCCCTGAGGGCAAAGGTTTAAAGTGAAAAGTGAAAAGTGAAAAATTAAAATCACTCTTGAAAGAAAGGCTAACCTCAGTGCCCCCTCCCAATGAGGGGAGGGGCTTGAGAAAAGGGCTGGGGCTTAAGAAAAGGGCAGGGGATTGTGTATCTCCTGCCCTTGATGTATAAGGTTGAATTATGTACGAGGCAGTAGCATTCGCAATGCAAGTTTGATATGTTTCATTGTTCTTAGGTATTTGTTATAACGTGCAAAGGTAAAGCAAAAACTTTGATCTGCCAAATAGCAATAGAGGGCATTGTATAATATTAACACAAAAAAACAAAGTTTTATTTGGTAATTTCGCTCATTTGCAGTAACTTTGCTTTCTGATAGTACATTACATAATTCATGATCGACTATGAGTAAACTGATGCTTGACGATATTTGCCGCTATTTATCAACACAACCAATACTGCGTGTTTGGTTGTTTGGCTCTTTTTCGAGAGGAGAAGAGCGGGAAGATAGTGACATTGATTTGCTTGTCGAATATGACAGAAGTCGTCCTATTGGACTTTTCAAAATAGGAAGCATTACTAATGCCCTTCATGAAATAACTGGCCGCTCTGTTGATCTCGTGGACAGCGAAACGGTGTTTCCTTGGGTTCGCAATAATATTGATAACGACAAAACACTGATCTATGAGAGAACCAATTAAAGACAAAGGTCGTCTGGAACATATAATTCAGGCAATCGACACTATTTTTGAAAGTACAGAAGGAGTTGATTACGAGCAGTTCTGTGAAAATAAAGTACTTTATGGCGCTGTCGTTTACTATACTATGATAGTTGGTGAATGTGCCTATATGTTAAGCACAGAGTTCAAAGAATCTCATGCACAAACACCATGGGCAGATATTACCGGAATGCGTCACCACCTTGTACATGGCTATTACCAGGTAAACAAAAAGGATGTATGGGATGCTATTACCAATGACTTGAAACCATTGAGAGAGCAAGTACAGGCTTATCTTGATGAAATGTAATATTAAATTGTTGTTTTTAGCTCTTGCTAAGGCAAGCGACAGAACTGAGCGACCTAATGACGGCATTGTATAATTATCTCAAAAAAAACTTTGTTTTATTTGGTAATTTCGCTCATTTGCAGTAACTTTGTATGGCTGTAATGCGGCCTACGGAATTTGAAACAAACAAAATAACAACAAAATACAATATGAACAAGGGAAAAGTAGATGTTCTGCTCGGTTTGCAGTGGGGCGATGAAGGTAAGGGTAAGGTCGTTGATGTTCTTACTCCTCGTTATGATGTTGTAGCTCGTTTCCAGGGCGGTCCTAATGCTGGTCATACGCTCGAATTCGAGGGACAGAAATATGTACTCCGCAGTATCCCTTCTGGAATCTTCCAGGGCGATAAGGTGAATGTTATCGGTAACGGTGTTGTGCTGGCTCCAGACCTCTTCATGGGTGAGGCAAAAGACTTGGAGAAAAGCGGTCACGACCTGAAGTCGCGTCTGCACATCTCAAAGAAGGCTCATCTCATCATGCCTACCCACCGTGTGCTCGATGCAGCATACGAGGCTCTGAAGGGCAAGAACAAGGTGGGCACAACTGGTAAGGGTATCGGCCCTACATATACAGATAAGGTGAGCCGCAACGGTCTGCGCGTTGGCGATATCCTCGAGAACTTCGAGGAGAAGTATGCTGCACACAAGGCTCGTCACCTGCGTATGCTCGCAAACCTTGGTTATAAGTATGATGCTGACGCATTGGCAGAGACAGAGAAGGTCTGGCTCGAGGGTATCGAGTATATGAAGCAGTTCCCAATCGTTGACTCGGAGCATGAAATCAACAAGTTCCTCGCTTCGGGCAAGTCAATCCTCTGCGAGGGTGCACAGGGCACAATGCTCGATGTTGACTTCGGTTCGTATCCATTCGTTACATCAAGCAACACCATCTGTGCCGGTGCATGTACTGGTCTTGGTATCGGTCCAAACCGTATCGGTGAGGTTTATGGTATCATGAAGGCTTACTGCACACGCGTTGGTGCTGGTCCATTCCCAACAGAGTTGTTCGACGTTACTGGTGCTACAATCCGCCAGATCGGTCATGAGTTCGGTGCTGTCACCGGTCGTGAGCGTCGCTGCGGTTGGATCGACCTCGTGGCTCTCCGCTATTCAATCATGATCAACGGTGTCACCCAGCTCATCATGATGAAGAGCGACGTCCTCGATGCGTTCCCAACAATCAAGGCGTGTGTGGCATATAAGGTGAACGGCGTTGTGACACGCGACTTCCCATACGACATCGAGCAGGGCATCGAACCAGTTTACAAGGAACTCCCAGGTTGGAAGACCAACATGACCAAGTTCACCAGTGAGGATGAGTTCCCACAGGAGTTCAAGGACTATGTGGCATTCCTCGAAGCAGAACTGGAGACACCAATCAGAATCATCTCAATCGGTCCAGATCGTGACCAGACAATTGAGAGAGCGTAAAGAGCCCCACCCAAATATTTATTTAACCGCTAATTACGCTAATTACACAAATTATTAGTTAAGCCATTCTGTAGATTTTTTAATAAACAAGTAATTATCTTTATTTGACGCTATGCTGAAACATTAATTTCCATTAATTGGCCGTTAATTGACCATTAATTGGATTATCGTGTATATGCGCAACAAAATTAATGAAAAATTAATGTTGAATTTACGATAATTAATGTTAACCGAAGGCAATAATAAATTTGCGGAATTCGCGTAATTCGCGGTGGAAAACTTTTATTGATAAATGAAACCAAGCATTCCAAAAGGCACTCGCGATTTCTCTCCGGTAGAGATGGCGAAGCGCAATTATATTTTCAATACTATTAAAGAGGTATATGCCCTCTACGGCTTCCAGCAGATTGAGACTCCAGCAATGGAGAACCTCTCGACACTGATGGGCAAGTATGGCGAGGAGGGCGACAAACTCCTCTTCAAGATTCTTAACTCTGGTGACTTCCTCCATGGCATGACTGCCGAGGAGGTGGCAACAACAAGCACACTGAAACTCGCGTCGAAGTTCTGTGAGAAAGGTCTGCGCTACGACCTCACCGTACCTTTCGCACGCTATGTCGTGCAGCACCGCGAGGAACTGCAGTTGCCGTTCAAACGCTACCAGATACAGCCTGTATGGCGTGCCGACCGTCCACAGAAGGGCCGCTACCGCGAGTTCTATCAGTGCGACGCCGATGTCGTTGGTTCTGACTCACTGCTCAACGAGGTAGAACTGATGCAGATTGTCGATACCGTGTTCACACGTTTCGGCATCCGCGTACAGATAAAGATCAACAACCGTAAGATCCTCACCGGTATCGCCGAGGTCATCGGTGCTGCCGACAAGATTGTGGATATCACCGTGGCTATCGACAAGCTCGATAAGATTGGTCTTGAGAAGGTGAACGAGGAACTTGCTGCCAACGGTCTCACCGCTGAGCAGATTGACAAGCTCCAGCCAATCATCAAACTCGAGGGTAGCAACGCAGAGAAGCTGGATGTCATCGCTGAGGTGTTGAAGGACAGTGAGACAGGTCTTAAAGGTGTGGCAGAGTCACGTTTCCTCCTCGGTGCCCTCAATGCCCTTAATACCGACGGAGTAAGCTCCCTCCCTGTTGGGGAGGGCTGGGGTGGGGCTTATGTACAGCTCGACCTCACCCTTGCACGCGGCTTGAACTACTACACCGGTGCTATCTTCGAGGTGAAGGCTTTGGACGTGCAGATTGGTTCAATCACTGGCGGTGGTCGCTACGACAACCTTACCGGTATCTTCGGTATGCCAGGACTCTCAGGCGTAGGTATCTCGTTCGGTGCCGACCGTATCTACGATGTCCTCAACCAGCTCGAGCTCTATCCACAGGATGCGATGAATGCCACACAGCTGTTGTTCATCAACTTCGGTGCTGCTGAGACAGCCTACTGTCTGCCTATCGCAGCCGCTGCCCGTCAGGCCGGCATCCGCACAGAGGTGTACCCAGACTCGGTGAAGATGAAGAAGCAGATGTCGTATGCCAATGCCAAGAACATCCCATTCGTAGCCCTTGCTGGTGAGAGTGAGATGGCAGAAGGAAAGGTCACACTGAAGAATATGACCACCGGTGAGCAGAAGCTTGTTACACGGGAGGAACTGGTAGCAGAACTAACCCGATAAGAGACCTATCCACATATAATAAACAAAGGAGCATTCCAATCGGAGTGCTCCTTTGTAGTATGCTATATAATCAAGTTTCCTATTTGATAAACAAGGGCGGATAT
>JAZQOD010000303.1:0-2963 GCA_045627685.1 Prevotella sp.
GGCCTCCGACTTCTTTTATTTTAGAACTTTGCCATCTTGATTGCATCGATAGCGCATTCACTTCCTTTGTTACCTTTTGAACCTCCACAGCGTTCTTTTGCCTGTTCGAAGGTGTCTGTTGTCAGAACACCGTAGATGATTGGCACTTCGCTTGTGGCATTCAGTCTCTGTATGCCGAAACTGATTCCCTGGCAGAGGTAATTGAAATGTGGTGTCTCGCCTTTGACTACGCAACCGAGAATGATTACTGCGTCGAAGATGCCTCGGAGAGTCATCTGGTGAGCACCGTAAACTAACTCAGAACAACCTGGTACGGTCTTGATGTGGATATTCTCCGTCAAAGCACCGTTTTCTTCAAGAGTGCTGACTGTTCCTCGAAGGAGGGCAGATGCAATCTCAGGATTCTTTTCTGCTATCACGATACCGAAGCACATGTCTTCGGCATTTGGAACTTTCTTGGATATATAATCAGAAAGGTCGGGCATACTGTCGCTCATTACTTCTGAGAAAGACGCTCAATATACTTGTCGATCTCCTTGCTCTGAACCTGAGGAGCATTGACATACTTTGCCTTTACATCCTTGTAGAGCTTCAAAGCATCGTCAGCCTTGTTCTGGCTCTCGAGGAGCTGTGCAGCCTGGATGAGGAATGTAGCAGAAATAGAGTAGTTAGCGTCGTTGATAGACTTGCTGTCGGCCATAGAAGCAGCCTTCTTCAAAGCGGAAACTGCCTTGTCGATGTTGCCTGTGTGAGCGTAAGCGTTACCAAGAGCAGCAACAGCAGCAGGGCTAACCATTGCGTCGTCGGCTGTTGAATACTTGTCGAGGAACTTTACTGCATCCTCCCACTTCTCCTGGTTTGCATAGCAAAGACCGAGGTAGAGGTTTGCGAGGTTTGAAGCGTCAGTGCCACCGAAGTCGTTGATAACCTTCTGGAACTCTGGCGCAGCCTTGTCGAACTGCTCGTTGTTGAACATCTCCTGTGCCTTAGCAAGAGCGGTGCTTGCCTTAGCCTCACGAGGAACTGCTACATAGTTGTTGTACACATATACACCAACGATCAATACTAAAAGTGCGATTACTGCACCGATGATAGCCTTCTTATTCTTCTCGAAGAAAGCCTCTGACTTGTTGAGGGCTACTGCTACCTCTTCAGGAGCACCCTGTACATTTTTTGTTGCCATTATTCTAATTTTATTTTATTGTTTTTTATCTTTTTCTGTGCATCGGAAGGCTCATTATTGGGCACTCCACACAAAATGCTTTGCAAAATTACTTAATTTATTGCAGATATTGAAATTTATTCGCCACTTTTTTAGATATTAATATATAAAATGTGTAACTTTGCCGAAAGTTTAGGCAAAAGGAGTATGATATTAGATACAATTTCCATTATAAATTATAAAAATCTCAAGCAAGTCAGTCTTTCTCTTTCACCAAAGATCAATTGTTTCATTGGTCACAACGGTGAAGGAAAGACCAATTTCCTTGATGCCGTCTATTATCTTTCTTTTTGTCGCAGTCACACCAATCCTATCGATTCTCATATTATATGTCATAATGAGGAGTTCCTTATGCTTGAAGGAAACTACTTCCATGATGATATGACTCCGGAGCAGATTACATGTGGATTGAAGCGTGGTCAGAAGAAAATATTCAAACGCAACAAAAAGGCTTATAAGCGATTGTCGGAGCATATCGGGTTTGTGCCATTGGTGTTGGTGACACCTCAGGACACAAATCTCATTGAGGGAGGCAGTGAGAACCGCCGTCATTTCATGGATATGGTGATTTCGCAATACGATCATTCCTATATGACTGCGTTGACCAACTACAACAAAGCCCTCCAGCAGCGTAATGCTCTGCTGAAAATGGAGGAGGAGCCAGATGCACAGTTGCTTGATATATGGGAAAACGAGATGGCGAAGAACGGTGAGATACTCTTCGCGAAGCGCAATGCCTTCATCGAGGAGTTTGTACCATATTTCCAAAAGATTTATCAGACAATATCAGGTGGTAGCGAAACGGTTTCGCTGAGTTACACCTCACATTGCCAGCGAGGACCGTTGCTTGAAGTCATACAGCGCGACCGATTCAAGGATAGAGCCGTGGGGTATTCGCTTCATGGTGTGCATCGTGATGATCTGGATATGCTCCTCGATGGTTTCAATATGAAGCATGAAGGCAGTCAGGGACAGAACAAAACTTTCGTGTTGTCGTTGAAGATGGCACAGTTTGAGTTCCTTCGTCGCACGATATCACAGACAACACCATTGCTGTTGCTTGATGATATCTTTGACAAACTCGATGCTCGTCGCGTGGAGCAGATTGTGAAACTGGTGTCTGGAAAGGATTATGGTCAGATATTCATCACTGATACCAATCGCGACCACCTCGATCAGATATTATCCACCACCGACCTGGGATATAAACTGTTCTTTGTGGAAGACGGAGTGATAAAGGAGAAAGAATAATAAAGGTGGGAACCTATTGTCCCCACCTTAAATGAACTTTATCTCGCTGATGATGAATGAGCCCACTTTTGCGTTGAGTTGATTCTGCAATTCTGTGCGCCGCATCAGCAGGTCGGCTTTCAATGCCGGATTGAGAATCTTTACAAAGAGAGTCTGGTTCTTAATGTATTTCTCAGTTGTATATCTTGCAGCAACAGGACCAGCAACCTCATCCCACGAGTCGATGATACGACGCTGTTTCAAAGGCGTGTCCAAAGCATGCTGTTTCATGAAGTCATTGAGAATCTCAGCCAATGGCAAAACTTTCTTCCTAAACATAATCCATCAAAATGTCATGTTCCTCGGCAGGAACCTGTTCTACAATCTGAAATGGGAAACACACCGCAACCTTCACCGCACTCTCTGGTATCTGTGCAAGAAAACGGTCGTAGTAGCCTTTCCCTCGGCCCAGTCGATGACCTTCGTTGTCGAAGGCAACGCCTGGTACGAG
>JAZQOD010000304.1:0-14037 GCA_045627685.1 Prevotella sp.
TTGTAGATAACGAAGTTTGGCTCAAAGTTCTCAAGTTCCTCAGCAGTTGGCTGGATGAACATGTTTGTTACGAAGTGTGCCTGCCAAGCAACCTCAACGATGAAACGAACTGCCATACGAGTGTCAGCGTTAGCACCGCAGAATGCATCAACTACATAAAGGTTCTTGTTGCAGAGCTCCTTAACAGCGAGGTTCTTTACAGTTGCCCAAACCTCCTCTGACATTGGGTGGTTATCGTTCTTGTAGCCCTCTGATGTCCACCATACAGTGTCCTTAGAGTTCTCGTCCATAACGATGTACTTGTCCTTAGGAGAACGACCAGTGTAGATACCAGTCATTACGTTTACAGCCTGAAGCTCGGTGTTCTTACCTACCTCGAAACCCTCGAGGCCTGCCTTTGTCTCCTCCTCGAACAACTGCTCGTAGGTAGGGTTATGGAACAACACTGTTGAACCAGTGATGCCATACTGTGTCAAATCCAAATTTGCCATTATTTATTATTTTAGTAAAAGTTTAAAAATCCGCTTTACATATTTCGGTGCAAATTTACAAAAAAAACTCTTTAATTGCAAGATTTAATTTTGCTTTTTCGTTTTCAATAAGCGTTTTTAGGTTAAAGAAACTAAAAATATGCGTTATTAGCGTTTTTTGTAACTTTGAGTTTGCAAAAATACAAAGGCTTTTTTCTACCTTTGTACCCACAATAATATTTAAACCTATATCATTATGAAAGTAATCAATTTTAGCGAACAGAACACAATCATCAACCAGTACCTTCTTGAATTGCGTAGCAAGGAATACCAGCAGAACCGTCTTGTTTTCCGCAACAATGTAGAGCGAATCGGCGAACTGATGGCATACGAGATCAGTAAAACTCTCGATTATTCTGTGAAGAGCGTTGAGACTCCACTCGCTACTGCCGAGGTTAGTACTCCCGACGATGAACTCGTACTCGCTACCGTATTCCGTGCCGGACTGCCTATGCACCAGGGTTTTTTGAAAATCTTCGATCACGCAAAGAACGCCTTCGTCTCTGCCTTCCGTTACTACGAGGACAAGGAGTGCACAAAGGTTGGTATCAAAGTGGAATATCTTGCTACTCCAAGACTTGAAAATACCACTCTCATCATCGTTGACCCAATGCTTGCTACCGGAGGTAGCCTTGAACTTGCATACAAGGCGTTCATCACCGAGGGACATCCAAAGAAACTTATCTTCGCAAGCATTATCGCTGCACAGAAGGGTGTTGACGCATTGCAGGAGGCTTTCCCTAATGATGATGTCACTCTCTACGTCGGTGCTATCGACCCAATCCTCAATGAGCGCAAATACATCGTTCCAGGACTGGGCGACTGTGGAGACTTGTGTTACGGTGACAAAGTATAAAATACAACTGAGATGTCCGAATTATATACCCTTCACGACTACGCTACCGTTGAGGAGCGCAATATGCATACCATTCCTTTCATCAACAGGATGATAAAGGAAGGTCACGCTGGTGATATGATTCTTGTATGCGAAGCATTACAAGAGAAAGAACTCGGCCACATCGCAGAGAAGATTGCAAGTCTGGAAAAAGCGAAGATTGTGCTCATTGCTGGTCCTTCTTCCAGTGGCAAAACATCCACAAGCAAACGCCTCTGCATTCAACTTATGGCTTGCAAAAAACATCCTGTTGCATTGTCACTGGATAACTGGTTTGTGAATCGCACTGACACTCCACTCGACGAGAACGGGAACCCTGATTTCGAGAGTATCTATTCAATGGACCTCAAACAGTTCAATGAGGACCTCGAGAACATTCTCGCCGGTAAGGAAGTGGCACTGCCTACATATAATTTCACCAAAGGTGAACGGGAATATAACGGTGAGAAACTGACTCTCACAAAAGATATGATTCTTGTCATTGAGGGTATCCATGCACTGAACCCTCTTCTGACCGAGCAGATTCCTGCCGAGAACAAGTTCAAGATCTTTGCTGCTCCAATGAGCCCTATCTCGCTTGATGGCGAGCACTGGATTCCTACGACTGCCAATAGGCTTCTCCGTCGTATCAGTCGTGATTACCAGACTCGCGGGAAGTCAGCCGAATACACTATTGCCGGTTGGCCATCAGTGAGAGCGGGCGAAAAGAAATGGATCCTCCCATTCAAGGACGAGGCTGACGCTCTTATCGACACATCAATGATCTATGAACTTGCGGCTTTGCGTCCGAAAGCGGAGACTGTGCTGGAAAAGGTTCCGAAGGAGGCCCCTGAATATGAAGCCGCCCAGCAACTGTTGCAGTTCCTTTATTGCTTTGCCCCTATCGACACCGAGCAGATTCCTCGCACATCGCTGTTGAGAGAGTTCATCGGCGGTTCGCTTTTTGATGTAACATAAAGCCCCGCCCCCTCTCAGCCCCCCGAGGGGAAGATAGTATATAAAATTAACGACCGCTATACATCAATTAGTATTGCGGTCGTTTTTTTATTCTATCCAAAGCATTATACACTTCTCCCCTAAGGGAAGGGAGGGGTCTCTCTTTCTGACAGTGCGTCCTCCGGATGGGCTCCCCTCGCCTCGTGGGAGAGGGGCTGGGGGTGAGGCTTCTCCTCCCCCTTGGGGAGAGCAGGGTGGGATTATTGCAAGAACGAAATCAGCACTCCGGCTGCAACTGCCGAACCAATGACTCCTGAGATATTAGAAGCCATACAGTAGTTGAGTACATGATTCTTTGGGTCATACTTTGTTGCAATGTCGTTAGCGACACGCGATGCCATTGGCACTGCAGAAAGACCTGTCGCACCAACAAGCGGATTCACCTTCTTTGTAGCGAAGAGGTTGAAGATCTTCACCATGCAGATTCCTGCTGAGATAGAAAGGGCGAAAGCAAGGAAACCACCAAGAACGATACCGATTGTCTGCCAATTAAGGAACGCCTCTGAAGTCATTGTTGCTCCAACAGAGAGTCCAAGGAATATTGTCGCTGTGTTCATGATAGCGTTTGATGCTGTCTCAAACAAACGGCTTGTCATTGAACCCAACTCCTTGATAAGGTTACCGAACATCAGCATTCCCACGAGCGACACTGCTGTAGGCACGAGCAATGCCACAACAATAGTAACGGTGATAGGGAAGAGAATCTTCAAAACCTTCATATTCTTTATCTCGGTCTTGTTTGGATATGCCTTATCCTGCTCCTTCATATTGATGCGAAGTTCCTTCTCAGAGCAGAGCAACCTCACTACAAGAGGAATGATAACCGGCACAAGTGCCATATACGAATATGCCGCAATGGCGATTGGACCGAGCAGATGAGGTGCCAACTTGATAGTTGTGAAGATGGCTGTTGGTCCATCTGCACCACCGATAATACCCAATGATGCTGCCTCCTGTGGAGTGAAGCCAAAGGCGAGCGAAGCAAGAAGAACGGCAAAGATTCCGAACTGCGCTCCTGCTCCAAACACACTCAGACGTAGGTTGCGCAACATCGGACCGAAATCTGTCAGCGCACCCACGCCCATAAATATAATAGGTGGAATGAAACCTGTCTTGATGCAGAGATAGTAGATGAAATTCATCAGTCCCATCTCATGCGCAATCTTATGCAACGGCATATCCCAGATATTCTCTTGTGTGCCGTTTGCTAGAGTTACCATTCCATCCGAACTTGCCTGTGTCACCTCCATACCACCACCAGGGAAGTTGGCAAGCAACACACCAAAGCCTATTGGTATGAGGAGCAGTGGCTCGTACTTCTTGACAATGCCAAGATAGAGCAGCACACAAGCAATGGCTATCATTAGCAGGAACGACCAGTTTCCGCCAGTCTGCGAAAAAGCAGTCATATCCCATAGTTTATACAATATTTCCATTCTAAACGAAAAGTGAAAAGTGAGAAATCCTAATTACTTTTTTCTTCAGGGAGATGGTTCTATCCTATTGTCATCAGCACATCGTCCTCATAGACAGAGTCGCCTGGCTTGAAACAGATATTAGTGATGACTCCATCGAACTCCGACTTGATGGCATTATATGTCTTCATTGCTTCGATGTAGCAAACGACATCACCCTTCTTCACGGTGTCGCCGACCTTCTTTGCCACCTCTCCGGCACCATTAACAAGGAAGAACTTACCCTCAAGTGGTGCTGCGAGTTCATTTCCGCCAGATGGGAGTGGTGCTCCTGCTGATGGGGCTGCAACAGGGGCTGCATTCATATCGTATGAGATATTAACCTTATAACTCTGGCCGTTGACAGTCACCATGATGCTCTCAGGCTTCTTATCACCTGCTGCCGGTGCATTCTTTGCAGCCTTGCGCTGAGCGAGGTCTGCCTCGAAGTCTGCTTTTGCCTTACCACTCTTGAATGCCTCATACTGTGATGGATGCATAGCATATTCGAAGAGTTCCTCATCGTCTTCGCCAAGTGGCCAGCCCTTCTGGCTCATCTTATAGCGATAGTCGTCAAGACTGTCTGGATAGTTCTCCTGAGGGTCGTTCTGGAGGAACTCGCGTCCTTCTGCCTGCGCCATCTCCTTGAAGATAGGGTCCACAGGTCCAGGCAACTGACCAGCCTTGCCGAGAATCATATCCCAGATTGTATCGGCAATCATTGTCCAGCGCTCCTTGCCCTTCTCCATCTGGATGACATTCATCAAAGCGAGGTTCTTGACATACTGCGAGAATGGGGTCACAAGGGTTGGGTATCCCACCTTTGGCCATACATATGCCACCTCATCAAAGAGTTTCACCAACAACTGGTCGGTTGTCAGTTCTGGTTGGTTGTTCTTCTGCTTCCACTTGTTGAGCGATTTGAGGTTGTCCTCAAGGTCAGTCATAAGTGAACCCATCATACCACCAGGAAGACCAGGCTTGATGAGCAGTGAGTTATCGATACGGTTGAGTGCAGGACAGTAATATCCAAGGAAGTCGTCCATCATTGCCTGTACTTTGGTTCTCACCTCCATGTAAGCCTCCATATTGATGTCCTTCACCTTGAAACCGGCATCTTTGAGCATCTCCTGTACAGCGATGATGTCAGCATGACCTGTACCCCATGACAATGGAGCAACGGCTGTATCAACATAGTCACAACCGTTCTTGCACACCTCGAGGATTGATGCCATCGAGAAACCAGGACCGGCGTGTGAGTGATACTGGATGGTGATGTCTTCCTTATATTCCTTGATGCCCTTCACAATCTGTCCGAGCGATACCGGACGACCGATACCTGCCATGTCCTTCAAACATATCTCGTCAGCACCAGCATCGATGAACTGCTTTGCGAGATCAACATAGTAATCGACACTATGTATTGGTGAATAGGTGATACAGAGCGAAGCCTGCGCTATCATTCCGGCAGCCTTGGCATACTGGATTGAAGGAATCACATTGCGTGGGTCGTTCAAACCACAGAAGATACGTGTGATATCAGTTCCCTGTGCCTTCTTCACCTTATAGAAGAGTTTACGCAGGTCCTTTGGACATGGACTCATACGCAATCCGTTTAATGCACGGTCGAGCATGTGTGTCTGGATTCCAGCTTCATGGAATGGCTTCGTCCACTCGCGAACTGCTATATTAGGGTTTTCGCCATAGAGCAGGTTCACCTGTTCAAAACCACCACCGTTGGTTTCTACTCGGTCAAAGCAGCCCATCTTGATGATTGATGGTGCTACATCCAACAACTGGTCAACGCGAGGCTGGTATTTTCCGGCACTCTGCCACATATCGCGGAAGACCAAACTGAATTTAACTTCTTTTGCCATTATTTCTTGGTTTCTTATTCGTGAATGTATTTAAATCTCTCATTATTGCAAAAAAAGGGCTACACCTTCTCAACACTTGCCACTTGTCCCTTACCGCCAGTAACCTGAGCAACTGCGGCACGGATAATGTCCATAGTAAGGGCATCAACACTCTGTGGTGCAGAAACTGCTGGAGTTTTGGCTACCTCTTCCGGAGCAAACCTGTTGACCAATCGTATCAAAAGCTTGCTTAGATTGATGATTATCAGAAGTATAGCGAACACTGTCACCATACCAATGCACATCAACATTAATCCTAAACTAAAATTTTCCATTTACTCTTCCTATAGTTAAATGCGTTCTCAACCCGTTTTTATTACGGCATTACCGAAACTTCGGGCACTATTATTTCAGTTTACAAAGATATACAATTTTTTGCCAACAAGCAAATATCAAGCCCGAAAAGATGTTAAATAAGAAAGTTTTTGCGAATTCTTGCATTTTTTATAATAAATATAAATTATTAACGAAATAATTGTTATCTTTGTACCCAAATGCAGAATTAGGCATTTATCTCTCCTATCACGAGTAGGAAATTGGTTTGGATTTATACAAAATAAAATAGGTATGGAAAGTCAAATTACAGTTTGGACCCTCTTCAAACTCATCGGTTCATTGGCTCTGCTCATGTATGGTATGAAGTCAATGAGTGAGAGCCTTCAGAAGATGGCCGGTCCACAGTTGCGTCATGTGCTTCAGGCAATGACTAAAAATCGTTTTATCGGAACAGTTACCGGTGCATTCGTCACTGCTTCTGTTCAGAGTTCAACTGCTACCACCGTCATGACGGTTTCTTTCGTCAACGCTGGTCTGCTTACCCTCGCACAAGCCATCTCAATCATCATGGGTGCCAACATCGGTACTACATTCACGGCTTGGATCATGTCGGCAGGTTTCTCATTCAACATCACAGACTTTGTCTGGCCGGCATTCTTCATCGGTATTCTCCTTATTTATTCTAAGAAGCGTAAGATTGTGGGCGACTTCCTCTTCGGTGTCAGCTTCCTCCTCTTGGGTCTTGGTACTTTGAAGGCTACCGGTTCTTCAATCGACTTCACTCAGTATCCTGCCGTAATGAACTTCTTCTCAAGTTTCGGCGACAATTACGGTTCATATCTGTTGTTCCTCTTTATTGGTGGTGTTCTTACATTCTGTGTTCAGAGTTCTGCTGCCATCATGGCTATCACCATGACACTCTGCGGTACTGGTGTATTGCCAATCTACCTCGGTATCGCACTCGTAATGGGTGAGAACATCGGTACCACCATCACATCTAACATTGCTGCCCTCACAGCCAACACTCCGGCTCGCCGCGCTGCTTTCGCCCACTTGTTCTTCAACTGCTTCGGTGTTGTTTGGATGCTCATCGTATTCAAGCCATTCATCAATGCAGTGTGCAACCTCTGGGGCTATCCTACTGGTGATGACGCTACAGCAGAGGCTCTCGCAGCTAACTCACTCCTGTTGCCATTCATCCTTGCTACATTCCACACTGGTTTCAATATCATCAATACTGCCATCCTCATCTGGTTCGTTCCAGTTATCGAGAAGATTGCATGCAAAGTTATCAGCGGTAAGAAGAATGCCAAGGGCGAGGAAGAAGAGGAAGAAGGCAAGCTCAAGTTTATCTCTGGTGGTATCCTTGCCACACCTGAGCTTTCTGTCCTCAATGCTCGTAAGGAGATCCAGCTCTTCGGTGAGCGCACTCAGCGTATGTTCGGTATGATTCTCGACCTTGTTCACGAGAAGGATGACGACAAGTTCGTTAAGCTCTTCTCTCGCATCGAGAAGTATGAGGGCATTTCCGACAACATGGAGATTGAGATTGCCAACTATCTCGACGAGGTCAGCGACAACCACCTCTCGGATGAGACCAAGGCTAAGATCCGTGCTATGCTCCGTGAGATCAGCGAAATCGAGTCTATCGGCGACTCTTGCTACAACCTCGCTCGTACTCTCAGCCGTCGCAAGCAGAGTCCAGAGAACTTCAACGAGAAGCAGGAGGGTCACATCCAGCAGATGTTCAACCTCGTGAACGATGCTCTTACACAGATGAACATCATGCTCACAGGTCGCAAGGCTATGCTCGATGTAAACCGCTCATTCAATATCGAGAACGAAATCAACAACTATCGCAACCAGTTGAAGAATCAGAACATCAACGATGTCAACAACCATGTTTACACCTACGCTGTAGGAACAATGTATATGGATATCATCAACGAGTGCGAGAAGCTCGGCGACTATGTTGTCAATGTTGTTGAGGCTCGTATGGGTACTCGTCATAAGGACGCATAAAAACCTGTCTCTCCCCACTGCCCTCTCCCTTCGGGGAGGGGGAAATTAAAACATATGATACATAAAAAACTGATAGAATATGAAAAAGAAGATTCCATGTATCCTCGGAAGCATAATAATGCTTGTGGTGGGTTATGTGCTTGGCGCATATATCGGTCTGCCTTCTGTTGAGAAGGAAAGTACTGCCGGTGATGTAAACTCATATAATCAGTACCAGCAGATACTGCTACAGCCTGAATATATGTCTTTCAACGCTCAGATGAAGGATAATGAGGAAGCTCAGGATCGCACAATCGAGTCGTTGCAGATCATAGAGAACAGAGTGAAGGTGTTTGCCTCTTTGACTCAGTTTGTTGAGCAGACTGCTGCAAACAACGCAGGCCTTTCCAAGGTTGTTGACAATATGAAGAAGGTTTCTGCCAACGGCACAAAGGTTCTCCCTGAGATTCAGAGCGCCCTCAAGGCGGCACAGGATATCAAGGCAGGCAACAAGGTTGACTCAAAGAAAGCATTGAAGAATGCCATCAGCGCCTTCTCGGCTATAGAGAGCCAGTTGGCGGCAGGCAAGGAATTTGTCGATGCCGTTGACGCCCTGATTGCCAAGGATTCAAACACTGATGTCACTCTTGCTACAGCCCGCGACCTTCTCGTTGGCCATTGTGCAGTGAATGCCATCCTTGCACAAAACGATGAGGCTATCGACTATTGGTACAACACTCAGGAACTTCTCCCACAAAGTGCCATGGCTGGAAACCCTGTCACTGAATAAGTCCTCTATTCTATTATGAACATACTGGCATCCATTGTCCCTATTGTACTATATCTTGTAGTACTGAAGGCGATGGATGCCTTTTCTTTTGCTCGTTGGAGTAAACTCATCGGGTGTTTCCTGTGGGGCATTGCTTCGGTATTAATCACACTTGCCATATCTTGTATATGGCGATACTCCCACTACGGAATACCTTGGCATGACATATGGATTTCGCCTGTTATTGAGGAAACAGTCAAAGTCCTGCCATTGCTCTTTCTCACCTATCGGCGAAAAGTAGTATTCCTTGCTGAAACTCTTATCTACGGACAAATGATTGGAGGTGGATTCGCAACAGCCGAGAATATCCTGTATCTCACATCCTCTCATCACATGCTTATAGGTACTGCCCTGATGCGAGGCTTTTCCACATCGATGCTTCACATGGGATGTACAGCACTCATTGCTTCACTGGCTCTCTTTCCTATGCAGCATCTCAGCAGCAAGGAGGAAACCACTGGCAATACCAAATATATAATAGGTGTAGTATTGGCGCTTGCTCCATCTGTAGCTATCCACTCCTTTTATAACATGCAACTGCTACCGCCACTGATTCAATTGGCTACGACAGTGGTTTGTTTTCTTGTATTGTTCCTTTGCCTCTCATCTGTCAATGACCGTTTTGTGGCAAAGTGGCTCGATCTGTCGCTCAATAATGATATCCAACTGATAGCAGCATTGAAAGACGGCGATTTCATCGATACTCCTACCGGCAAGTACCTTCTCTCCATACGCGACCGTTTCGAACCTCTTGTCTTTTTCGACCTCTGTACATATCTTTCCCTCTACTTGCAATTGCTTGTAGCTGCAAAGAGTCATGTCATGCTTCACGAAGCAGGACTCGACTCCCCTCTTAGTGAAGAGGAACGAAAAAAAATTCGTGAGCAGTGCATCGAACTGGACACACTCTCACGAAATATACCTCGTTGGGGACTTCTCCTTATCCGTCCTATCTTGCATTCCTCAACGCAAGACCGTTGGGCTATTCAGCGCCTTTGCGAATAAGTTTATTATTTTTGACTCAGCAGATATGCCTTGAACTGACCGAAGTCGTTCGGCATTTCAATGCTCTGCTTTGTGCCCTGCATAAATGCCTGAAGCTTCGCAGGTATCTCGATGTCGCTTTCAAGGATGCCATCAACAACACTCTTGAACTTTGCCGGATGGGCTGTCTCGAGGAACACACCCGTCTCTCCGTCCTTCAATCCTTCCTTCAATGCCTGATAGCCGCAGGCTCCGTGAGGATCGCACACATAGCCTGTCTCCTTGAAACATGCCTTCATAGTCTCGGCAATCTGCTCGTCGGAATATGTAGCACCACTGATATCGGCACAAATTGCTTCATGCGACTTGCCGTAAAGGTCATAAATACGGGCAAAGTTCGAAGGAGCACCTACATCCATCGCGTTAGCAATGGTCTGTACTGACGCCTTTGGCTCGTACTCACCAGTCTGAAGATACTTGAAGAAGATATCATTGGCGTTGTTGGCAGCAATGAATCGCTTGATAGGAAGACCCATCTTCTTGCCGAAAAGTGCCGAACAGATATTACCGAAGTTGCCCGAAGGAACACATACCACCATATTATCTGCCTTGCCCAACTTCTTCATCTGTGCATAGGCATAGAAATAATAGAACGACTGTGGGAGGAATCGCGCCACATTGATAGAGTTGGCTGATGTCAACTTCATCGCTGCATTGAGTTCCTCGTCCATGAAGGCATTCTTCACGAGTGCCTGACAGTCATCGAAAACGCCATCCACCTCAATAGCGGTGATGTTCTTGCCAAGGGTGGTAAACTGGCACTCCTGGATAGGACTTACCTTTCCCTTTGGATAGAGCACATACACACGAATGCCGTCAACACCGAGGAATCCGTTAGCAACAGCCGAACCGGTATCGCCGGATGTGGCAACAAGCACATTCACCTCATCGCCATTATTGTTCTTTTTCAGGAAATACTGCAACAGTCGTGCCATGAAACGGGCACCCACATCTTTGAAGGCGAGTGTAGGACCGTGGAAAAGTTCCAATGAATAGATGTCATCGGTCACCTTCACTGCTGGTACATCGAATGCGAGAGTGTCGCACACGATACGGTTGATATCTTCCTGCGGAATATCCTCACCAAAGAAAGCCCCTGCTACTGCACAGGCTATCTCGTGGAAAGTCATATTCTCGATGTTGTCATAAAACTCCTGTGGCAATGGATTCAGATGATCGGGCATATACAAACCCTTATCCTCTGCCAATCCCTTGACAACTGCTTTTTCCAATGTTGCTATCGGCGCCTGGCCGCTTGTACTGTAATATCTCATGTTATTTTAAGAATTCTGGTAAGAAACTAATGCCGTCCATCACTCCGTATGCTCCTTCCTTGCAACTATCCTCGTCGAACACCTCCACGCTGTCGGCTTCCACACCTGGCTTATATATAATAAAAGGTACGGGGTCGCTCGTGTGCGTGCGATGCGCGCAAGGTGTTGGATGGTCTGGAAGGAATGCTATTGCCACTGGTTCATCCCAGTCTTGCACTGCATCAAGGATAGGACCGACAACCTTCTTGTCGATGTCCTCTATCGTGCGGAGTTTCAAAGGAATATCTCCCTCATGACCAGCCTCATCTGGTGCTTCGATATGCAGATACACAAAGTCATCGTCCTTCAGGGCATTGATTGCTGCCTGGGCTTTGCCTTCGTAGTTGGTGTCGAAAAGGCCTGTTGCACCTTCCACATCAATAACCTTCAATCCGGCATAACGACCGATACCTCGGATAAGATCCACGGCAGTAATCACCGAACCGCTCTTTATCTGTGGATACTCATCGGCAAGGGGTTTCATCTCTGGGCGATAGCCAGGACTCCAAGGCCAGATACTGTTTGCCATATCCTTGCCTTGCTCTGCACGCGCCTTGTTGATAGGATGCTGTGGGAGCAACTTCTGCGACTTGCAGATTAATCCGTTCAGCATATCAGCCGTAGCCTGTGCTTCCGGCACTTCCGCCTTTACTATGAGCGGACGCCAAGGGCGGAGCGGCACATCATGAGGTGGTGTGCAACTGATACGGCTGTCGCCACCATTGACGATAAGCACATGGCGATACTGCACTCCGACATGGAAATGGATCTTGTCGGTAGCAAGGTTCTCGTTTAGGAAATCAATGAGTTCGGCAGCGTCCTCGGTCGAGATATGACCTGCCGAATGGTTTTTCAGAATGTCGCCGTCAATGTTTATCAAGTTGCAGCGCATAGCCATATCGCCTGGCTGCATCTCATAACCGATACTTGCTGCCTCAAGCACACCCCTACCCTGGTACACCTTGTGCTGGTCGTAACCAAGGATTGTACTGTTGGCAACCTCACTGCCTGGATGGAAACCCCATGCCACGGTCTGTAGCATACCGGTCCGGCCCATACGAGTCAGACGGTCGATGTTTGGGGTGTTGGCATGCTGAAAAAGTGTCTTGCCACCAAGAGAAGGGCAAGGCCAGTCAGCACTACCATCAGCCAGAATAATCAAATGTTTCATTTCGTTTGTTTTGCTCCAACGAGCAGTCTGTGCAGGGTTCCTGCATCAAAAAGAAGCCCGCGATGTTATCCTTTTATTGTTATCCTTTTTATGCGCGAAATGCCAATTCCAATGACTACGAAACTGCCATATCTGCCAATCTGGTTGCAAATATAGCGATAATTATTCAAAACAAAGAACAAAATGAAAGAAAAATGCCATAAGAAACTATAAATATGTCAGCACAGGCATTAAAACCGGCACTGACATATTATAAATACGATGATATAGGATTTAAAAATTAATTTGTCGATGTAATGAGCAGCTCGGCACCGGCATCAAGAGCATTCTTGATGTCAATACCACCCTTGGTCACCTTGCAGAGACTTACATCATCGCCCATAACCTCGGTTATCTTCAGGCGACCAATCTCGCGCTTTGCCTCACGACCGGCAACAACCTTCACTGTGTACACATTGAAAGTCATGCCCTTGAAGGCTCCGTTCATCTCGCCAAGGTCGATATACACTTCCTTCTGCTTGTCCTTCTTTACCGAGTTTCCTTCGATGATGGAGGCATATAGAGGCCAAGAGAGGTTCAGGTCGTTGGTGATATAATTCTCCATACGGATTATGGCATTACCAATGGCCTTCTCTGGCGACTCAATCCAATTGTAGTCATACTCACTACCGTTGAAATTCACCGTTTTCACAATCTGGTCGGTATGAACATCCTTAATGTTGATGGTCACTGTCACAACACCGCGATACTCCATGTGGGTGTGCTTGCGTCCCTTGTCATCGGTGGTCTCCACACTACGCGAAGCACAAGAAATAGAACCAATAGATCCGTCGAATATGAATGCTGGTTCGTCAGGGGCCACCTCTCCCTCGAGGAACTGGCTGTCGGTAACAACCAAGCGGCGTGCTCTACCGATAGCACCCGAGATTGCAGTGCGAACATTATCCGCAAATTCAGGATGAGGCTCCGATTCCAAACCGATAGCACCTTTGATAATCGAACCAATAACTCTTCCCACTGTTTCCTTCTTTTCTACCGGTTGCACATAGGTAATCTCACCTCGTGAAACACGGAGTATTACATTCTTTTCTATCTGTGCCTGGCAGAATGTTGTGACTGCCAGTGCTGCGATTAACAATAGAATCTTTTTCATTTGTCACCTTACTTATTTTAAGTACATTTATTTATCTGACGGTAAAGTTACGCATTTTTCCCCTAACACCCCTCATTCTTCCCGAGAAAATCGTAAAATTGTAGAATTTCCATATTTTTCGTCACATCCTCCTCCCCCACAACCCAAAAACAACGCGCCCAGACCTTCGTCCAAGCGCGCAAGTATAATAATAAGGTACTATCAAGCAGAAGAATCAAAATTTGGCACCTTGCGACAATACAATGAGATTCTTTTTACTTGGTTTTGATAATTATAGTTTGGAGCATTTAATGCCAAAGAAGTGGAGAAAAACTGAGGCCCATGTTCCGATGTAATTACTTGCGCGGCGCCCTTTTTTAGTGGCTCCGGATATATTTTACCTAATGGTGACCTTTGTCATTTGTTTTGTAGAAGGATAAAAAACATTTTGGAAGTTGCCATCGAACATAATATTCAAGC
>JAZQOD010000305.1:0-16254 GCA_045627685.1 Prevotella sp.
GATTATAAACTTTAATTATTATATAGATTATATATGTAATATATATAATAATTAAAACCCTCTTTCCGCTTTTTTCGTTCCCTAATATGATGTCATAAATTACTGACTCCTGACTCTGACTCCCTCAGCCTCTGTCAGAAATTACTGACTCCTGACTCTGACTCCATCCTGCTGCTCAGTGCGCGCAAGGTGTTCCGGCGGTGCTTTTGAGGCGGAATGGCTTGCTGAAAAGGGCGCTTTGAGAGGGGGTGTGTGCTTTTTGCAACCCCGAAGTGATAAAAAGTGGGGCAATTATTCTTTTAATTCATTTTCTTTTTCTACTTTTGTAGTCAAAATTACGATTATATATGAAAAAGTACCTTTTATTACTGTTAGCCTTGGTTCTCGTAGGCAGTTCCCGTGTGTCGGCACAGGAGAAGAAATACTCGATGTATGCCGTGGGCTTCTACAACCAGGAGAATCTTTTTGACACTTGCCACGACGAAGGCAAGAACGATTATGATTTCACGCCTACCGGCTCCTACAAATGGAACACCCTGAAATATACCCATAAGTTGCGCAACATGGCTCGTGCCCTTGCCGACATGGGTACCGATAAGACTCCTCTCGGATGCGCCTTCATCGGAATGGCAGAGGTGGAGAACGACAATGTTCTCAACGATCTCATTGCCCAGGAACCGCTGGCAGCCCGTGGAATGCAGTATATCCACCATGAGGGACCAGACGCCCGTGGTATCGACTGTGCTTTGCTTTATAACCCAAAGCAGTTTCAGCCTTACTGTCATTTTATTAAACAATATGTATATGAAAACGGCGACAATTCCCATGCCACCCGTCCGTTCCTCTGTGTTCAGGGAAAGATGGCAGGCGAGGATGTCACTGTCGTGGTGTGCCACTGGCCGTCGCGCGGTGTAGAGGGCAAGTTCCGTGACTGGGGAGGCAAGCAGGTGCGCGCACTCACTGACTCCATTGCAGCCGCTCAGCCGGATATGAAATTCTTTGTGATGGGCGATATGAACGATGATCCTGACAATACCTCGATGTCAAAATTTCTCGGTGCTCGTAGAGAGATGAAAGAAGTGGAGCAGGGCGACTTCTACAACCCTTGGTGGAATATTCTCCGAAGGGATAACCGCGGAACATTGGCTTATCAGGGCGCGTGGAATCTCTTCGACCAAGTTGTGATGTCAAGAAATCTGCTTGCCACACAGAAGGAAAAGGATCATAAGGATTATCGAAAGGCTACGATGCAGAACTGCTCAACACTGAAGTTCTATCAGAACGATATCTTCCAGCGCGACTATCTCATGCAGACCGACGGAAAATACAAGGGTACTCCGAAGCGAACCACTGCCGGTGGTGTGTGGCTCGACGGATTCTCTGACCACTTGCCGGTGGTGGTGTATCTCGTCAAGGAACAGCAGTAATAAAACTCAACATTATAAAATATGACAAACCAGGATATTACTATAATCGGTATTGCCGGAGGTACGGGTAGTGGAAAAACTACCGTTGTAAAGAAAATTGTAGCAGCATTGCCAAAGGATTCTGTGGCGGTGGTGCCATTGGATTCGTATTATAATGATACCACGGACATGACTCCCGAGGAGCGTAAGGCCATCAACTTTGACCATCCTGATGCCTTCGACTGGAAACTGCTCATCAAGCAGATCAATGAACTCCGTGAAGGTCGCGCTGTGGAGCAACCGACATACTCGTATATCATCTCGAACCGACTGCCTGAGACCGTCCATGTGGAGCCTCGACAGGTGATAATCATCGAGGGTATCATGACCTTGCTGAACAAGCGTTTGCGCGAGATGATGGACCTGAAGATATTCGTTGATTGCGACTCCGACGAGCGTCTTATCCGCAATATCCAGCGCGACACCATTGACCGCGGACGAACCGTGACGATGGTCATGGAGCGCTACCAGAAGGTGCTGAAGCCAATGCATGAGCAGTTCATCGAACCAACGAAGCGCTTTGCCGACCTTATCATTCCAGAAGGCGGCCACAACTCCAAAGGTGTGGCAATCCTCTGTAAATACATCCAAGGATTGACAAGATAATTCGTAAGATTTATGCATGCTTTCGGGGTGGAGTCAGAGTCAGGAGTCAGTAATTTCTGACTCACCCACTCATCGAAAACCAATTGTTTCGGCCTGTACGATTAAGAAGACTACATGGAAGTCAATCGTATAGGTCGAGATTTTTTTAATTTCTAATTAAAAGTGCTTTGTGGTATGGGATTTTTTTTGTACTTTTGCAAAAGAAATAAAGCAACCCCTTAAACTATGAAGCATCTGTTCATGAACATATTCTCGTTGATGGCACTGTCGGTGGCGATGGCGCTCTTCTCGGCGTGCCATGACGGTGATGCGGATATTGAGGAGTGGGTGCCTGCCGATTATATGCCCGACGAGTCGGGGCGATACGGCGTGAGATGGAACAATGCCGATCCCAGCAATCTCGGTGAGCGCTGCTTCAATGCTGCAGGCAAGAAAGCAAAAATCGGCGTGGGCGATATCCCCGGATTCTCGGATTTTGATGCCGTCTATCCATGGTCGGAAATCCGCCGATGCAATATCGTACAGCAAGGCGGCGAGGAGACAATCGTGTTTGAAGGTGAGCCGGAATTCCGCCTGGATGGCACCAATGGCGATGTGTTCGTGAGAATCCCGAAGTTCGGTTATGAACGATATGTGGAGAACGGCTATGAGTATCGTGTGATAAGTCGCGAAGGCAAGCCCCACCCAGCGTTCGTTGAAGATGGCAAGGTGCTCGATGCAGTGTATGTCGGCGCCTTCGAAGGCTATGCAAAAGACGATGGACTATATTCCCTCGGCAATGTCATCCCTTCGTCGAACATCACTCCGCAGGATTTCCTCAACCTCGCCCAGAAGCGCGGTGAGCGATACACGCTCTACGACCTCCGCACGGTTGACATGATATTCTCGCTGTTTGCAGTGGAATACGGATGCAGAAACAGTGGGGTGGCGCTGGGCTATGGCTGTTCGCAGTATAAACAACCGGTTGAAGCGCAATATGAAGGACACAGGGTGTTCTACCAGCGTGAAAAATCTGACAATACGAACTGCTTTGTCGGCGTGCACTCGTCGCACAATAAGATTACCGTCGGTACGAATATTCTTATCTGCAAAGGCGAACAGGCGAATATCCTGACCTTTGCAAAGGTGACGAGCATCGTGGAGCAGAAGAAAAAGAACCTGATGTTTTATTATTTCGATGGACCAGCAGTGAATCTGGATACCGATTGCTTCATCGGCAGTTGTGCCCAGTCAACCAACTGGTGCGAGACATGCTCCGCCCCGCTGGCTTGGCATACAGGAAGGGCTGACATGCACGACGAGTTTACCGCCAATCAGCGCAATCCTATGCGATACCGTTGGATAGAGAACATCGTGGGCAACCTGTGGCATTATCTGCCCGATGTGACATTCCAGGACGGACAGATGTATGCCTGTGAGAATATGCGCGAATACAAGATGCACTGCGTTGACGGGGCGTATAAGCCTGTGGGACCGGTGCTGCCCCTGAATGATGAATTGGGAATGCAGATAGACAAACCCGGCTATAACTACTGGGTAACCTCACTCTCATGCTCCGGCGATGCACTGTCGCTGCCGTTCGGCGAGGCATTCTCCTCAAACATCTCGAGCCGCCAGGCCTTCGGTGCTTTCCATTATCTGCGACCGGGAAGGATGATAATAGCCAATGGTGGCGGTTTCGACCATGAATTCCGCTCGAACATCCTCACAAACCGCGCTTGGATATATGAAGGAAAGGCATGGTATCTGTACGGCGCCCGTTTGATGTACAAACAAATTTCGGTGCAAAAACAATAAATCCGAAGAAAAAGCGTTATTTTATTAAAATAAACCCTTCAAAACAAGAATAAAACAATAAAACGACAATAAAATGAAGAAAATTATCATTGCATTCCTTGTGATGGCGCTGATGCCAACGATGCTCATGGCACAGTCGTCGATGTCGGATGCACAGATCATTGAGTTTGTTCAAAAAGAACAAAAGGCTGGTACATCTCAGCAGCAGATTGTTGTGAAACTGATGCAGAAAGGCGTCAGCGTGCAGCGCGTGCAGCAACTCCGCAAGAAATACGAGGAACTGAACGGGCAGAAAGTTCAGGGCGCACGCAGTCTCGTGGATCAAGGTCGCGGTCGTGGCAACCAGCCTCAGACCAGTGGCGACGCAAAGCAGAACACATCGAACCTTATCGCTCAGCAGGGCGGTGCAGAGATGGCCGGCGAGAATGATGATGCCATGATGATGCAGAACGAACTGACAGCATTCATGCCAGACTCAACAGAGCAGTTCCGTCGCGATATGGAACTCATGTATCGCAACCAGCGCCGTGTTTTCGGTCGTGATATCTTCAACAACAAGAACCTCACTTTCGAGCCAAACATGAACATCGCTACACCAGAGAACTATGTACTCGGCCCTGGCGACCAAGTGTTCATCGATATCTATGGCGCTTCACAGCGACAGATTGAAGCCACGGTAACCCCTGACGGTGATGTGAATATCGAAGGTTTCGGACCAGTGCAGGTGAGCGGACTCTCGGTAAGCAAGGCAAACGCCCGTCTGCGTGCCCAGCTCGGCACTCGCTATGCCGGTAGCAATATCCGACTCACCGTCGGTCAGACACGCACCATCATGGTGAATGTGATGGGTGAGGTGAGACTCCCTGGCACTTACACCCTGAGTGCCTTCTCGAGCGTCTTCCATGCCCTCTATATGGCTGGCGGCGTGAGCGACATCGGTACACTGCGTAACATCAAGGTGTATCGCAAGGGCAAGCTCGTCAGCGAGGTCGATATCTACGATTATATCCTCAATGGCAAACTCACTGGCAATGTGAAACTTGCCGACAATGATGTCATCGTGGTTGATCCATACGACTGTCTTGTGAATATCACAGGTAAGGTGAAGCGCCCAATGTTCTACGAAATGAAGAAGAACGAGTCACTCGGCACAGCACTGAAATATGCCGGTGGTTTCACAGGCGATGCTTATAAGAATACGGTTCGTGTGACACGAAAGGCTGGCAAGGAATACTCCGTATGGAATGTCACCGAGTTCGATATGAACGAGTTCAGCCTTTGCGACGAAGACTCGGTATCGGTTGACTCTGTCATTGCCCGCTACGAGAATATGGTAGAACTCCGCGGAGCAGCCCTCCGTCCGGGAATGTATCAGATTGGCGGAAAGGTAACCACCGTTCGCGACCTCCTGAATGTTGCTGACGGATTGCAGCCAGAGGCATTCACCGATCATGTTATCCTTCACAGAATGAAGGCAGACCGCAGTCTTGAGGTTATGGCATTGAACCTCACCGGTATCCTCAATGGCACTGATGCTGATGTGCCTCTGCAGAACGAGGATGTGCTGTTCATCCCAAGCAATGAAAACAAGAACCAAAACCTCACGCTGAAGATCTATGGCGAGGTGTACTATCCAGGTCAGTATCAGTATGCCGAGGGCATGACCGTCGAGGATTTCATTCTTCAGGCAGGCGGTTTGACCGAGAGTGCAGCGAAGAACACTGTGACAATCAGTCGTCGTGAAGCAACTTCAGCCGACGGCCAGACCGTTCGCGGTTCGCGTGCCAAGACAATAGAGATAGCATTGAAGGATGGTTTCGCCCTCGACGGACAGGAAGGATTCAAACTTCAGCCATTCGATGAAGTGTATGTGAACAAGAACCCAGAGTTCCGTGCCCAGACCAGTGTTACCGTTGAAGGTGAGGTGATGACCGAAGGCACATACAGTCTCTCGGCAGATAACACCCGCGTCAGCGATGTCCTCGCGATGTGTGGCGGTGTCACAGCCCAGGCAGCAAAGAACGGTGCTTATATCCTCCGCAAATACAGCGATGACGAGGAGCGCCGTCGCATATTAATCTTGGACAAAGAACGTGCTGACCGTGCTTACAAGATCTCACAAGGCGGACAGATGGCGAACGATGACAAGTTGCGTATCACCGACTCCCTCCTCGTAGAACAGCAGATGCGCAATGACTTCTACAAACTCGCCGTAAATCTCGAGAAATCGCTCACAAAGCCAGGTTGCGCTGATGATGTAATCCTTCGCGATGGCGACTGCCTCATTGTCGAGGAAGCAAGAAACACGGTACGCGTGTCGGGCAATGTGCCATATCCAAACGCAGTGCCATACACCGAAGGCAAGGGCATACGCTATTACATGGGTCAGGCAGGTGCTCGTGGCTCAAAGAACCGCAAGTGGGCATATATCATCTATCAGAACGGTTCGTCGGCAATGGTTCGCCAAGGTGCCAAGGTCGAGCCAGGCTGTGAAATCGTACTCCCAGAGCGTAACACTACAAGTAACTCTACACAGAATGTAACCCTTATCTCAAGCATGCTTGCCACCCTCGCCACCCTCGGTGCTGTGGTAGTATCTGCATTGAAATAACCCCTCATAAATTCCCCTTAATTCCCATAAAAGAAATGTCAGAGAATAAAGATACAATCGATTTGGGCAAGATGCTCTCACTGATTCTTCAAAAGAAGAAACTCTTCCTGAAAGTGTGGGTCATCACTTTCCTTTTGTCATGCCTGTATATCTTGCCAAAGCCACGCTATTACAGTTCTTCAGTGGTACTCGCCCCTGAAGTGGCTGGCGAGAGCGCAGCCGGCGGTTTGGGTTCGTTGGCAAGCAGTTTCGGCATCAACCTCGGTGGTGCCACCAATGACGCCATCTATCCGATGCTTTACCCAGATCTCATTTCATCGAACGATTTCGTGGTGAGCCTCTTTGATATCCCTGTCACCACAGCCGATGGCGACCTTACCTGCGATCTTTACACCTACCTCGACAAGCATCAGAAATACGCCTTCTACACATGGCCAGTGCGTTGGGCAAAGCGCAAGATAGCAAAGCTCACCGCCAAGCCAGAGCCTGCATCCATTGCAGGAAAGAGAGGCACGAGCATCAATCCGTTCCGTATGACACGACGCCAGTCAGGACTTGTCGAAGTGTTGAAGCAGAGCATAGGATGCAGTGTTGATAAGAAAACCGAAGTGTTCACCATCTCAGTGAAAGCCCAGGATCCACTTATCGCAGCAACCCTTGCCGATTCGGTCAGTGCACGTCTGCAGCGATTCATCACCGAATATCGTACAAGCAAGGCGCGTGTGGATGTGGAATACTACACAAAACTCTCGAAGGAGGCAAAGGCAGAATACGAGCATTTGCGTCGTCTCTATACCGGTTATGCTGATTCTCACACCGATGTGTCGCTTCCAAGTTCACAGGCAAAACTCGAGGATTTGGAGAACGATATGCAGTTGAAGTATAACGCATACAACGCAATGAACACCCAGTTGCAGGCTGCCCAGGCAAAGGTACAGGAGTCAACTCCAGCCTTCACCCGCCTTCAGTCGCCAACCGTCGCCCTCAAAGCCTCTTCGCCAAAGCGCATGATCTTCGTGGCGTTCATGCTCATCCTCGCCACTATAGGCACAAGCATCTGGATTGTCAGAAAAGAACTGTCGGCATTGTATTCCGTAGCATAGTGATAAACGCAAATCCTGTAAATCAGTAAAAGCAGTGCTCAGTAAGCGACTCATAATACGACTGTATTTCCTGTGTGCTATTTTGGCATTCGGAATCGGTGTCTGTGATTTTATGTACACCCAAGAGAATATCATGGCAATTCTCTATTCGGGAATCACCGGCATCGGAATCCTGTTTGCCACGATGGTATGGTCGCTTATGGTCTTGCCTAACCCCTCGTTCCGATTCAAGGCACCACCGCTCGGCATCACTGTCTTTGCTTTGTTCATACTCTATACGCTTGCCATAATCGTCCTTATGCCAAAAGGCGACATCTCTGTGGTGGTGAGAATCATCAGAATGAGTATGCATGTATTGTTCGCTCTGGTTATGGTGGGCACTTACAGATGGTATTCCTCGAATGAATTGAGTCTATGGGAAAAGCGTTGCTTGGTTGCTGTCTTTGCAATGCTTGCGGTGACCTATATGAGGGTAATGTTGTTGTGCATATCCAACCTCCAGATCGAACATCTGGGTATTTCCTATTATATGCTGTTCGCATTGCCATTGGTGCTAATGGTGAAACAATGGAAATGGAAAGTTCTGTTTATTGTAATAGCCTTTGCCATCATCTTGTCTTCAATGAAACGAGGCGGAGCCGCAGCATTGGTAATCGGATTGATAGTGTATTTCATGGTGTATCTGAAGATTCGTTCATACAATATAATCAAGGCATTTACGTTTCTTGTTGTGGCATTGGCTGTATTGGCAGCCGCATTCCTGTTCTTTGGCTCTCAAGAGGTTGAGGGCGAACAGATGACTCTTGTTGAGCGTTTTGAGAATGTTGGTCAGGACGGAGGAAGTAACCGTGACCGTGTCTATTCCAAGACTATTGATTTGATTGCCTCGCAGGAAGGCGTCGAATGGATCGTAGGCAATGGATACAATGCGGTGTTGGTGGATTCACCGATTCATTATTCCGCTCATAACGACTATCTAGAGATACTGTATGACTATGGCATCATAGGACTGTTGATGTATGTCTTCTTCACCCTCTCGTTCTTCCGCCTTGCGTTGCGACTGTTCTTAAAAAAGGACGAATTTGCACCGATAGTCTGTTTCCAGTTTTCCAATTTCATTCTGATGGGCAATGTGTCGCATATCTTCATCTATATGCTCATGGCATTGGTGGTGTTCACCTATGGACTTGGTCAGGGACGAATGAGAATGCTGGCAGAAGCCGTACAAAAAGAAACTGAAGCATAATGAGCATTTTATCGAAAATAATCGACCGAATAGGGATGTCGGCCACCAAACGCAAGGTGGTCTCAAACCTTGTATGGGCTGTCGGAGGCAAGATTGTGACTCTTGTCGGCAACCTGCTCGTCGGTATTTTCGTGGCGCGTTATCTTGGTCCCGAGCAGTATGGCCTGATGAATTATGTCATCAGTTATGTGGCGCTGTTCCAGATATTTGCCACCTTCGGGCTTGACAGTATAGAGATACGCGAAGAATCAAAGACTCCCGAGCGAAAGGATGCCATCATCGGAACGGCGTTCCGACTGAAACTCGTCGCGGCAACTATCACAATCGCCTTTGTGGCATTGACGATGTTTCTGTTTGAGGCTGACGGATTCACCCGCTTGATGGTGATGATGTATTCGCTCTCAATGCTGCTCAATACAATGAATGTGGCGCGCAACTATTTCACTTCCATCATCTGGAATGAATATGTTGTAAAGACCGAGATAAGTCGCACAGTCATTGGAATAGTGTTCAAGGTTGCCCTGCTTATGATGCACGCCCCATTGGCATGGTTCATTTTTGCAGTGCTTCTGGATGCAGTGCTTCTCGCCTCTGGATACGCCATCAGTTACCGTGCGAAGATTGGCTCTATGCGTCTGTGGTCGTGGGATGCTCCCTTGGCGCGATATATGCTCAAGCAAGCCTTTCCGATGTTGCTGAGCGGAGCCGCAGTGATTGTTTATACTAAAATCAATGCCGTGATGCTTGGCAATATGCTCGATAAGACGGCTGTCGGAATATACTCCATAGCAGTGTCGTTCACCGATGTATGTGTGTTTGTACCGACAATCCTATCGCAAACCATCACGCCGGTTCTTGTGCGCAACTACGAGCAGGACCTTGAACAATATAAGGCGAAAGCCCAGATATTCATGAATCTGTCGCTTTGGGGATGCATCATCATTGCTATCACAGTGAGTCTCATAAGTTATCCGCTCATCCGCTACACCTATGGTGTGATGTATCTTGCCTCAGTGCCGGTGCTCCAGGTGTTGGTGCTCAGATTGGCGGGAGTAGCCCTTGCACAGACATCAGGCCAGATGATTATCGTGGAGCACATCCAGAAATGGGCAGTCATACGCAATCTCATCGGTTGTGTCGTGTGTATTGGTCTCAATTTGGTGCTTATCCCTCGCTATGGAGTTATGGGAGCCGCAGTGAGCAGTGTCATCACCGGTCTCTTCCCAGGGTTCTTCGCTAATATGCTTATCCCTGCCTATCGCAAAATCTTTGTGATGCAAACGGTGGGAATACTTACCGGATGGAAGGATGTATATAAGATTAAAACATTATTGAAATAGAAAATGCCGAGGGCGGTGGCGCCCCGAAAAGATAAGAAATGAGAATACTACTTACATTAGACTTCTGGTTGCATGTCTTCCTGCAGTCGGTCATATTCAACCTTCGTTATCTGCCTCTCCGTCAGGCAGTCAGGTTGCCTATACTTGTTCGCAAGCCAAAGTTCAACCGTTTGAAGGGCGAAGTAAGGATTGATGCAGAGAAGATTTCCTTTGGAATGATAAAACTCGGTTGGCATTATTCCAATGCTTGGGCCGACAATGGAATCTCTTGGTACAATGAGGGTAGGGTGGTGTTCAAGGGAACAGCCAAAATCGGTGGCGACACCTATTTCCTCATCCAGAAGAATGGCAATGTTGTGTTCGGCGATGATTTCCGTGCAGCAGCAGCTATAAAGGTCATTTCCGCTTGTGGCATCACCTTTGGAAAGGAAGTCCGTGTTGGATGGAACAGTATCATTATGGATACCAACTGCCATCCACTTTACGATATAGAAAAGCAGCGCTACACCAAGAGCCATGGACAAATCGTCATTGGCGACAACAACTGGTTTGGCACCGGCTGCCTCGTTATGCATAGTGTGGAAACCCCACATCGTGCCATTTTCGCTGCTCGTGCCGTTGTGAGCCGTAGCGGAAACAAGATAATGGAACCGTTCTGCGTTCATGGTGGAGAACCGCTCCGAGTGCTCAAACGCAATGTTCAGCGTCGTGAGGATCAGGAACAAATTGACTATTCAATAGAAGAAATATAACGCCGCAAGTATGAAATACTTATCCCACATTCTATGCCTCGTGCTGCTTGCCATCGGTATGCAGTCATGCTCTGACGACGAGTCCTACATGGATTCGCGGGCCATGGAATGGCTGGGTAGCATTAGACCAGTCGATGCTGTGCTCTCTGCCGATACATTGAGAATTCTCGATATAGGCAATTCATACACCGAAGATGCCACTGCCTTGCTCAATGGAATAGCCAAGGCTGCGGGAATGGACATGAGTCATGTGTGCTATTACCGATTGGTTCGCGGTGGTGCATCGTTCTACACATGGACACAGTGTTATAATGGAAGCGACTACAGTGAATATACTTATTCCAAGGTCCTGGGCGATTTGTCAACAACGGTTGCCGAAGGCAAATATACCAATGGTTCAGTGTTTGCCCGAATACTTTCCGAACCGTGGGATGTGATTGTGATTCATCAGGTCAGCCAATATGCCACAGACTATTCTCAGTGGAAGAAGAACAAGGAAAGCGGTTGCCTGCCGGAATTGCTTAACATCATCAGAGAAAATAATCCCGATGTGCTGATGGCATCTATGCTGGTTCATAGTTACTCCAGCAACTATAAGGGCAATCGCGAGCACTCCTCGTATCTCCGATGGCAACACATCGTTGAGGCTCAGGAGGCTATGCTCAGCGATTATAAGGCTGTGAGAGTGGTCATTCCTGAAGGGACGGCAATAGAAAACCTCCGTTCCGCAGAATACAACACCGATGGCGATCTAACTATCGATGGCACTCATCTTGGTCGTGGATTGGCACGTTATACTGCTGCTTGCACTGTTTATCAGACACTGTTCGCCCCTCGCACGGGCATAAGCGTTGAAGGCAACAGTTATCGCTATGAATGCAGCAAGGCAGAACGAAATTCTTACCCAGAACGTTGCATTGATGTTGATGACGACAATGCTCTTGTGGCTCAGCGTGCGGCAATGAGGGCGTGCGAAGACTGGCACAACATAAAACAGATTACACAATGAAGATTGGATTATTAGCATATCACTCGGCAATCAATTTCGGGGCTACGCTCCAGTTGCTTTCCACCTTTATGTACATGAAGAATCATGGACATACACCCATTATCATCAATTGGGTGCCTAAGGATTTGGAGGCAATGTACAATCGCTTGTCGAGCGGTGAGCAAGACATACTATATCGGAACCTTCGCAAGAATATTTGGACGGAATCAAGGCTATGTCGAACAGATCGTGATGTGGCAGAAGTGATACGCGAGGAGAATATCGAGGCAGTAGTTGTCGGAAGCGATGCTGTCACCCAGCATCATCCGTTTATTGAGCGAATTGTTTTCCCTTCACGTAGAATCATCGGCATAAACGAAATCACATCCGACAGACTTTTCCCAAATCCATTCTGGGGCGTGTTTAATGAATATCTCGACAGAAAAGTCCCAGTTGCTCTGCTCTCGGGTTCTTCGCAGGATTCGGCTTATCAGTATATCTCTGCCTCCACGAAGAGGGCAATGAAGACTGCTGTGGAAGGCTATTCATATATGTCGGTTCGTGATGACTGGACTCAAAAGATGATTCAGCATGTAACGAAGGGAACAGTCGTTCCGCCAGTTACCCCCGACCCCGTATTCGCATTCCGTTTCAATGCAGAGTCGCTTATTCCGTCAAAGGAAGAAATACTGAAGCGTTTTCATTTGCCTGAGAAATATTTCGTGCTGAGTTTCCTCAACGACAAGTCTGTCAGTCAGGGATGGCTCACCAGTTTCGAGCAGAAAGCAGCCGAAAAAGGCATCGCTTGCGTATCATTGCCGTTCTCGCATAAAGACAGTTTCGGCAGTTTGGCAAAGAACATAGCACTGCCATTGTCGCCTATTGATTGGTTTGCTGTCATCCGCTACTCTCAAGGATATATCGGCAACAATATGCATCCAGTGATAGTCTCTATCCATAATAATGTACCGTTCTTCAGTTTCGACAATTATGGGCGAACACTCCTCGGAGGCAGAAGAAAAGACGAGCAATCGAGCAAAATCCTGCATCTGTTGCGTCAGGCTGGATTGTCACAGAACAGAATCTCATGCATTGCTTCTGGCTACAAAGCCCCACGGTCAGAGGATGTGCTTGAGAAACTCCTTCATTTTGACCTTGCCGTAGAAAAGGCTTTTGCCGAGGAATATTATAAGAAATACCAGACAATGATGTCGGATATTATACAAGCAATATCATAGCCTATGAATATACTGTTTGATTTGTTTACCCCTCAGCATTTCACTGGAGGTGCTGGTGAATACATACGACGCGTATTCTACTCGCTGCTTGAAACAATAGAGGACTCTCAGTTGGATGTCAGCGTAGTTGGGCTTGTTGACTCCTCTCTTGGACGATATGCCTATTCTGATCTTGCGCCGGAAGCATTGAAGGCAAAAGGTGTGTCGGTGGCTGATATCGCTGGTACGAACCTGAGAAATATAATTGCTACATACTCTATCGATAGGGTATTCATCGGTGCGGCTCAGTATTGGGGGGCACGCTTTGATGTTGAGAATATCACATGTCCAGTGGTGTGTGTCATTCATGATCTTTGCGATGAGGAGGTGAACAGCACCTGTCTCAAAACAATGGAAAATTGTGGCAATGTGTGGCAGACGGCTCGTGGCAGACTGTCGAAAACAGTTCACTCGCTTCTCCGCCATAAAATGGGTATCGATCGTATGAAACCTGTGGTGGGGATGATACGTAGGAATCCTAATGTTGATGTGGTTACTATTTCGCAGTTTTCCCTGCGTTCAATCGAGTATCATCTTGGTTTGAAATCATCGCAAACACATGTGCTTTATTCGCCAGAGAAGATTTCACCGCCACTCGAGAATCCCCATGACATTCATGTTCGGGAACTCATAGAGAGTGGCAGAAAATACTATCTGATGCTTACTGCAAACCGATGGTTGAAGAATGCTGAACGTGCGATAAGCGCATTCAATAAATATGTGGAACTGACGGGTGGTGAAGAGTATTTCGTTACGTTGGGTTATCCGGTGTCAACTTCCGAACATCATATTGTCATGCCTTATCTTCAAGCCAGTGATTTGTCGCTGCTGATGAAACACTGCCATGCGTTGGTGTTCCCAAGTTTCTTCGAGGGTTTCGGCTATCCTCCTGTGGAAGCGATGAAATATGGTAAGCCAGTGCTTGCATCGAATGTCACCTCTATACCGGAGGTCCTCGGCGATGCAGCCATCTATTTCTCGCCGTTCTATGAAAGCGATATATACAAGGCATTCTGTTCGCTACGAAGCGACAACTATGAGTATTACAGCCACAAGGCTCGTGAAAGATATGATATCGTCTCTGCTCGCCAGGCTGACGATTTGAAAAAACTGATAAAACTGATATTATGCCAAGAATAATAGGATTATACCTGCCTCAGTATCACCCGATTCCGGAGAACGACGAGTGGTGGGGACCAGGATTCACTGAGTGGACGAATGTGGCAAAGGCAAAACCTTTGTTCAAGGGACATGTACAGCCCCGCATTCCGGCTGACTTGGGTTTCTACGATCTTCGATTGCCGGAGGTTCGCGAGCAACAGGCAGAACTTGCGCGAGAGGCTGGATTGGAGGGCTTCTGCTATTACCACTACTGGTTTGGCAATGGTCGTCAGTTGCTTGAACGCCCGTTCAATGAAGTTCTGGCAAGCGGCAAGCCTGATTTCCCGTTCTGCCTGTGCTGGGCTAACCATGATTGGACGAACAAGACATGGAAGAAAGGTGCAAGTCTCCGTCAGGACTCAATGATTATGCAGATGCAGTACAGTCGTGAGGACCACATAGCACATTTCCATGCCGTGTTGCCTGCATTCCTCGACAAGCGCTACATCACCGTTGATGGAAAACCGTTGTTTGCTATATGGGCACCCCGTGATGTTCCGGAGGTAAAAATGTTCATTGAGTTATGGCAACAGTTAGCACGTGAGAATGGGCTTCCAGGTATTCACTTCGTGGGCTATACTACCAATGCTGCAGGAAAGTCGGTCACTGATGGCAAGACCACTCTCTGGGATACCGATCATGCTGCCGATTTCTATAACAACATTCTCGACTTGGGATTTGACGCCGTGATGTCCAATGGACTTGCTCGTGCACAGTCATTGTGTCATGGCAAATGGTCAATGCTGAAATACTACCTCGGAAGTCTCACTTTTCTTCCTTCAACCCTTCGTACCGACTATGAAAAAGCAATGAAGCACTACTATGTCGAGGAGGATAAATGGGAGAATGTGTATCCTACGCTTTTGCCACAGTGGGATCGTACCCCAAGAGCGGGCATTAAGACTGATCCGCTGGTGAATGCAACCCCTGAGAAGTTCCAGCGTTCTGTTGAGGAGGCTCTTAATATTGTAAAAGACAAGGATGATGAGCACCAAATACTTTTCTTGAAGGCGTGGAATGAATGGGGCGAAGGTAATTATGTAGAGCCTGATTTGCAGTTCGGACATGGCTGGATTCAAGCCATCCGTAAGGCGTTGGATAGTGTTAGTAAATAATTGGTATGAAAAGAGTTTCTATAGTAGGACATTTCAGTTTTACCCACAATAGTCATGACGGTCAGACAATTAAAACGAGAGTCTTTGGCGATGAGGTGAAACGAAGATGTGGCGAAAGTAATGTCTCTTTCCATGATACAGAAAGTGGGTGGCGTTTTCTTTTGCAACTTCCTCTTGTTGCATTAAAACTGGTTGCGGGAGCAAAGCATATTGTCATGATGCCTGGCGTGAATGGACTTAGGTTTATTCCATTCTGGCTCTCGCTGTGGAATGTCCTGTTCGGTCGTAGTCTTCACTATGTAGTAATAGGTGGCTGGTTAGCGGAATATACTCAAAAACATACTTTCATTCGCAGAATCTTACGCAGGTTCAGCACTATTGCAGTGGAAACAGAACGGCTGAAATGCTTGCTTGAGGAGCAGGGATTCGCCAATGTCGTGATCATGCCTAATTGCAAGCCTCTCCAGATTGTGTCTGACGACAGTATGCCTGATTTCGACAGTTCGAAGCCTTTTCCTTTCTGTACTTTCTCTCGAGTGATTGAAGAAAAAGGAATTTGCGATGCCATAGCCGCAATCTCTGCTTATAATGCCAGGAAGGGATATGTTGCGGCAGAACTGGATATATATGGTCAAGTGGAGGATGAAGCATGGTTTGATACAATTAAAAAAGGTTTTCCGGAATATGTCCATTACCGTGGACTTATAAACTATTCCGACACTACCTCCGTGTTGATTGGTTATTATGCCCTGCTGTTCCCAACCTTCTATCCAAGTCGGAGGCCAAGCGGTC
>JAZQOD010000306.1:0-16084 GCA_045627685.1 Prevotella sp.
TGGTGTGCACATCCGTGGCGGTGAGAATCTTGTAATCTCAAACTGCGACATTAAGACGGGCGATGATGCTGTTGCCGGTGGATATTGGAAGAATATGATCATCACCGGTTGTCGACTGAACTCATCATGCAACGGAATCAGAATGATTGAACCATCGACCAATCTCACCATCAGCGACTGCCATATCTATGGTCCGGGAAAGTTTGCTCACCGCACCAGTCGCGAGGAACATCGCACAGGAACAATCTATGGCATCGTACTCGAGCCAGGAGCATGGGGCGATGCACCAGGACATACTGAGAATGTTGTTATCCGCAATGTCACCATCGACCGTCTGCTTTCACCTCTTGTATATAGCATGGGCGAAGACAACACTTGCAGCGGACTCACTATCGATGGATTGCGTGCCACCCATATCACCTACAACACCACCCCACTCAACCGTCAAAACTGCGTAAAGATGTGGGACAACATCGACATCCGTGGGATGAAGGTACTCATGGGCGAATAAAAAGCAATCGTCATCGCTTTCGTCATCGTTAAAAATAAAAACTATGGATTTCTTAAAATTGGTACAGGACCGTTATTCCTGCAAGAAATACACTGGTGAGAAGCCTTCTCGCCAGCAGTTGAACACAATCCTTGAGGCAGGCCGTTGGGCACCAACAGCAAAGAACCTCCAGGAGCAGCATGTATATGTCATTGAGTCAGAAGAGGCTCTCGCAAAAATCGACGCTCTCACTCCTTGCCGCTATGGGGCAGGCACAGTGCTGATGGTGACATGGGACAATGACAATGTCTATACATATCCAAACAGCACTCGCCAGTCGGGCGCAGAGGATGCCGCTATCGTTGCCACCCACATGATGCTCGCTGCAAAATCTGTAGGCGTGGACAGTTGTTGGATAAACTGCCTCAACCCAGAGAAAGCAGCCGAACTGTTTGGTTTGCCAGAGAATGAGAAAGTACTGATGCTCCTCGACCTCGGGTTCCCTGCAGAAGGTGGTCATCCATTGGCAAATCACGCCTCACGCAAACCATTGAAAGAGACTGTGACTCACTTGTAATTCACTTTGATACAACATAGAGATAGACGCTGGCCATGCTATAAAGTAAGGTCAATATATCATTATGTCGTTTTCACAAAGACAATAAATAAAACATCACTGGAATATGAAGAAACAATTGCTTTTTTCTTTGGTTGCCGGATTAGGATTGCTGTTCTGTCCGATGGTTGCTAACGCTCAAAACCCGGTGTTCGATGGATGGAATGCCGACCCAGAGGCCGTACTCTTTGGTGATACTTGCTGGGTATATCCTACCGTTAATGGAAAGCGATTCGACTGCTTTGCATCGACAAACCTCAAAGACTGGACAAAATACGAGGATATAATCAGCGTGAACACCGTTTCATGGGCGGAACGCTGTCTGTGGGCTCCGGCAATGGTGAGAAAAGACAACAAATACTACCTGTTTTTCTCTGCAAACGATGTGCACGAGGGCGAAATTGGCGGTATCGGTGTGGCAGTGAGCGACAAGCCTCAAGGACCATTTGAGGATTTGCTCGGCCATCCGCTGATTCCAAACATCGTGAATGGAGCACAGCCTATCGACCAGTATGTATTTCTCGACAATGGCGAGTATTACATGTACTATGGTGGTTGGGGGCACTGCAATATCGTGCGTTTGAAGGACGATTTCACTGGCATCAAACCATTCGATGATGGCGAGATGTATAAGGAGATTACACCCGAGAAGTATGTGGAGGGACCGTTCATGTTCAAGCGCAACGGCCGTTATTACTTCATGTGGAGCGAGGGCAGTTGGACTGGTCCGGATTATAGTGTGTCGTACGCCATCAGCGATTCTCCTTTCGGTCCTTTCCGCCGTGAGGCTAAGATTCTGCAGCAGGACCCGGAAGTTGCCACTGGAGCTGGTCATCATTCGGTGATTAACATCCCTGGCACCGACGACTATTACATTGTTTATCACCGTCGCCCACTTGGCCACACCGAGGCTGGCCACCGTCATGTGTGCATCGACAAAATGGAATTCCTTGAGGATGGTACCATCAAACCAGTGAAGATCACATTTGAAGGTGTAGGCGCTGTAAAACTGAAATAGTACATATAAAAAGGTTGCTTAGTTGAGTGAAGGGCAAAAAAATACGCACAGGCATTTACTGCCTGTGCGTTGATCTCTTTACAAAGTTTAACCACGATTTTTGACTTGCGGTTCCTTGCTACCTGCGAGTTTCGGAATCCAAGCTGCTGGGCAATCTTATCCATTCGGACGTTCTGAAGATACAGCACCATCAGCGAGCGGTCTTTAGGTTTCAAATGGTCAATCATCTCATACATGCGCTCTTTGAGAAGCATACGAGCCGTATCACTGGTGATATAGCCGTAGTCTGTCTCCACGCCGCAATCCTCAGGATAGAATTCATCGTTCCAATCCTCATGCCAAACCTGACCGCGTCGCCAGTTACCATGGATATTACGACATGTACCCTTAAACATTCCTACCCACGACTCATCCTGCCAGTCGTCCATCGCACATAACTTATTCCAAAGTTCGTAAGATGCATCCTGGAAAATGTCCTGAGCATCAGCATAAGGAAGATTACTGTACTTGAATCTTAACCACGAGAGTACCTCTTCGCGCTGATTCCTAACCAAGTTTTCAAAGAACACTGCTTTTTCTTCTTCGTTTCTAATCAAGTGTTACCTCCAATTATAACGTTAGACAATAGTAAAGTATCAAACAAATAACGAAATTTCATCGTTTTTATTGTTCTGATATTACATTTGCCTGCAAAAAGCCCACACACTGGGGAGGAGTTCCCTTATTTCACTATTTCAAGAAGATCGCTGAAATGGTCGATGATGAAATCAGGGGTGCAACTACGGAGGTTGGATAACGTGTCGTTGCCGTAGGTGACGGCACAGGTGGCGACACCGGCATTCTGCGCCATGAGGATGTCATAGGTCATATCACCCACAACGAGTGCTTCATTGGCTGGTATTCCAAAATGCTCAAGTGTTTTGAGCACCGGCTCGGCATTCGGTTTCGGATGCTCCACACTCTCTGCCCCAAGCAGATACGAGAAGAGTCCCTCCATATGAAGCGTCACGGTGTAGTTCTTCAGCGAGTCCACACAACGGCTGCTTGCTATGGTCAGGATGCATCCTGCTTCATGAAGGGCCATCAACGTATCGCGCACTCCATCGAAGAGAGTCACTGCATCAGGGGTGTTGTAGTTGTCGAACAACCGGCGGTAGGTGTCGGCATACAGTTCCGGAGTGAGGTCGGTATCAGCAAAAAGCACCGATGGCACGGCCACGAGAGGCAGTCCAATTGTTGACTGACACTCGGCATCAGAGCGTGCAGGAAGTCCCAGTTCGCGGATAACAGCTTGCATGGTGTTGATGATTACACGGTTTGTATCTGCGATAGTTCCGTCGAAGTCGAAGATGATTAGCGAGTATTTCATAAGGATATTTTTAGCAAAGATAGTCAATTTTTACGATATGACCAAAACATCTCTGCCATGTTTACACGAAAACGAGGATTTTATGTTATCTTTGCAGTGCAATTTATAGAACCTGCCAAAAATCCAGAACAATATGAAAAGACGAGATTTTATCAAGAAGTCAGCAGTGGCAGTTGGCGCATTGAGCGTCAGTCCTGTCATGGCTACAGCAATGACTGCCAACAATGCATCATCGGCAAATGACACAGCGAAAGCCTCATCTGGCGAGGGCAAGGGGGCTCTCATCAACAGTGCTCCTGTGCTTCAAAACTATGCCGAAACGAGCATGGGTATTGCTTTCAGTGTTACCGACAATGCCAACGGATATGTCATCTACGGTGAGAAAGCCGACCTGTCGGATGGCAAGAAAGTGTGGTGTGGCGGTTATCGTGTCACCGACATGAACAGCGAGGTGATGCAGATTCGCCTCACAGGACTGAAACCGGCTACAAAATATTACTATCGTATCGGTGCTGACCGCATTCACTATGGTGGCGGCTACGACATGAAGATCGTTGAGACGGTCGAGATGCCTGACATACACTCCTTCACTACTGCGGGCAAGAAGGCAGCGAGCCATTTCTGTGTCATCAACGACACTCATTCCGACTGGCCTGCTATGAGCGTGGTTGTTGATAAAGTGGCCGAACTGCAACCAACATGTGTGGTATGGAACGGTGATGCTACGAATGTGGAGGAGAAGATTGACAGTCTGAAAGAGATATTCCTGTATCCTGATATCAAGTGCAAGAACTTCGCTTCCGACATGCCTTATATCTTCAACCCAGGCAATCACGAGTCGCGTGGCCTTGCCAGCCGTCACCTTGAAAAGGTGTGGATGTATCGCCAGCCGGAGGAGAGAAACAGCAGAGACTGGGACCTTGGTCGCAACTTCGCAGTGAGAATGGGCGACATAGCTCTCATTGGTCTCGACACCGCAGAAGACAAACTCGACAGCAATCCTATCTTCGCCAATCTGTTCAACAGTGAGGCTTACCGTGAGGCACAGACAACATGGCTTGCTGATGTGTTGCAACGAGAGGAGATACGCACGGCTCCGTTCCTCGTTACATTCTGCCATATCCCACTCTATGACGACAATCCTCGTTCTAATCCTGGTGATGTTCGTCCTAACGATGCCAGTCCAGAATATGACGATGACTATGCTGACTGGCAGCGCACCTGTGCTCAACTCTGGGCTCCGCTCTTGGAGAAGGCTCATTGCCAGTTGGTTGTCAGTGCTCATACTCATGCCTACAACTACTTCGCCCCAACGAAAGAGCGTCCATGGGCACATATCATTGGTGGTGGTCACGGCATGGATGCCGACGATAAAAAAGGCTACCCTACCGTCATTGAGGGTAAGGTAGTCGATGGAAAACTGCTTGTACGTGTATTCAATGCACGTGATAACGTGCAGGTTGGAGAGTTTACTTACAAGCGTCGATAATCTTCATCACTGCGAGTGCGATGTCCTGATAATGGTTCACCGCCTCGTAGTTGCGAGTATCGTAGAGGGTTCGGATAGTGTCAAACTCATGGGCAAGGCGATGACCGAAGAAATTATGGTTTATGTCCTGCCGTTCCAGTTGCTTATGGTCATCCCCTGAGCGCAAGGTAACGGAAAAGCCTTTCAGCACACTCACCGGTCCCTCTACGCGTATTATTCCCTTATCGCCCTGAATCTGTGCATAAGGATTTCCATAACAATCCTTTCCTGCGGAACAAACACATTGGAAATCTGGATAGTGCATAACGAGGATGCCGGTAGTGTCAACACCGTTGAAACCGCGGTTTGGGTGATATTCCACACTCTCCGGTGCTCCGAAGAGAGCCACCACGAAGTTGATGTTATATACATTAAGGTCGCGCAAAGCACCACCGCCACAGGCTGGATCGAATGCCGGGGCTATATCACCACGATAGTAGCGGTCGAGGCGGCTGGAATACTGTGAATAGTCGCACTCCACGAGTCGGATTCGTCCCAGTTGCGTCACCTTTTCTTTTAACGCGCGCATGTTAGGCATGTAAAGTAGCGACACAGCCTCGATGAGTATCAGGTTGTTCTCACGGGCAATGCTGACAAGATGCTCGGTCTCTGCGTAGGTCATGCAGATTGGCTTTTCGAGTATCACATTCCTACCAGCCTGCAACGCCTTCAGGGCGTAGTCATAATGGGCTGTGTTCACATTGGCTATATACACAAAGTCAGACTGGTCTTCACGCAACAACTGTTCGTAGTCGGTAAACAACTGCGGTATCTTGAAATCGTAAGCCAACTGTCGGGCACGGCTGATATTGCTGTGTGCAAATATCGACTGTGCCTGAATATCCGGAAGTTCCGTGCGAAGCATCTTCAGCACTTCTTCCACTATCATTCCACTGCCAATAACACTGAGAGTCATAATCGTTGAATTGTTTGCAAATGCAAAGATATATCAAATTAACGAATTAACAAAATAACGAAGGAACGAAAACATGATATTATAACTTTTAACTTTTCACTTTTAACTTTTCACTTCCATGATGACGATAACATTTTTTTGCCTAGATTTTATGAGAAAAACTGCACAGTATTGACAAAGTGTGAAATTCCCGGAATATTTTTATCGTTTTTGTTTGGCGGTTCGGGGGAAAATACCTACATTTGCACTCACCTAATGACAATTTGTAAACCTAACAATAAGAATCATAATAACTACTAACAATAAACAAATACTATGAATGTAAATAACATTATGCAGCAACTGGAGCAGAAGCATCCAGGTGAGTCTGAGTTTCTTCAGGCCGTTCGCGAAGTGCTTGTATCTATTGAAGATGTCTATAACCAGCATCCTGAGTTTGAAAAGGCAAAGATCATCGAGCGTATGGTCGAACCTGAGCGCATCATCACTTTCCGTGTGCCATGGGTTGACGACAAGGGCGAAGTACAGGTGAACATCGGTTATCGTGTACAGTTCAACTCGGCTATCGGTCCTTACAAGGGCGGTCTCCGTTTCCATGCATCAGTAAACCTCAGCATATTGAAGTTCCTCGGTTTCGAGCAGACCTTCAAGAATGCTCTCACCACACTGCCAATGGGTGGTGGCAAGGGTGGTTCCGACTTCTCTCCTCGCGGCAAGAGCGATGCAGAGATAATGCGTTTCTGCCATGCGTTCATGACCGAGTTGTATCGTTATATCGGTCCTGACGAGGATGTTCCTGCTGGTGATATCGGTGTTGGTACACGCGAAATCGGTTATCTGTTCGGCATGTACAAGAAACTCACCCATCAGTTCCAGGGCGTGCTCACCGGCAAGGGTCTCGAATGGGGTGGCAGTCGCATCCGTCCTGAGGCTACAGGCTATGGTGCTCTCTACTTCGTTCAGAAGATGTGTCAGACTCACGGCATAGAACTCGCTGGCAAGACTATCGCCATCTCGGGCTTCGGCAATGTGGCATGGGGTGCTGCAAAGAAAGCAACAGAACTCGGTGCAAAGGTTGTCACCATCTCTGGTCCTGACGGATATATCTACGACCCAACAGGTATCTCAGGCGAGAAGATCGACTATCTCCTTGAACTTCGTGCATCAGGCAACGACATCTGTGCTCCTTATGCTGAGGAATTCCCAGAGGCTACCTTCTTCCCTGGCAAGCGTCCTTGGGAGCAGAAGGTTGACATCGCTCTGCCATGCGCTACTCAGAATGAGGTGAGCGGCGAGGATGCAGAGAACATCATCAAGAACGGTACACTGCTCGTTGCAGAGGTATCGAACATGGGTTGCACAGCCGAGGCTGCCGACAAGTTCCTCGAGAACAAGGTTATCTTCGCTCCAGGTAAGGCTGTCAATGCTGGTGGTGTAGCAACTTCTGGCCTTGAGATGACACAGAACTCAGAGCGTCTGGGCTGGTCGAACGAGGAAGTTGACGCTCGTCTGCACAGCATCATGGAAGGTATCCACGAGGCTTGCGTACAGTACGGCCGCCAGAAGGATGGTTATATCAACTATGTCAAGGGTGCCAACGTAGCCGGATTTATGAAGGTTGCAAGAGCGATGCTCGCACAGGGCATTGTATAGCAAGCTCGGCGTAGCGAAGCGAAGCCAAGATTCTATATAAGCAATGATGGCACAGGGCATTGTGTAATCAAAAAAACAGCCTTGCTTCAAGTAGTAGGCACAACATTAAACCAAAGGCGTACACCCGGAAGAGTGTACGCCTTTTTCATCAATCAATAATGTTATTTACCTAATATTTATCTGTGCAATACCTTTCGTGGTCCGTTTAAGGTATTTACAATGTTTATGCCTGCGTGCAGATTCTGGCATTTTATGCCTTGAAGAGTGTAAGCACCTTGAAAAAAATTGTTCTCACAACCGCCAATCGGCACTATTGCCAATATCTGATCGCCTTCTCTTCCATACAAACCACAGTCGAAATAGTAGCCACCGGCATTGTTCTTTGCCAACACCGCAAACACATGGTCGCCCTTTGTGAGCAACGAGCGTTGTTCAGGGGTAAGCTTGAAGTAATGACCGCTATTCCATTGGTTACACCACGATATGAGCAGCGTGCCGTCAAGGTAAATAGAACCTTCATCATCATGGCCGCAGGCAAGATACACTTCCCTGTCGGCAAGACTTTCTGTCAGATTGAAATGGCGACGGAACCACACACTGTATGCACCGCCGTTGACATCATCGAATGCTGTGCCAAGTGGTGCTGTACCCTCGGGAGCAACTGCATCACTACTGCCGATAGGTCCCATTCCAGCAATCCAGGAAGAATCATCAAAATCCGGTTCAATCCATTTGTTGCCCCTTGGCTTGTTCTTGGTATACAGTATTGGATAATTCTCATTTGAACGGGCTGAAGCTACATATGGCACACTCCAATCAACAGAGTACTGTTCTATCCAATCGTTAAGTCCGTAAGGGTTTGTCGCCTTTGGCGAGATTACATCCTCATCAACTATCCTCATCACACCATCAACAAACTCTACAGAACCGATATATGTCAGTCGTGGATGTATAGAAGTGTCAGAATAATGTGCATGATATACTATGCGGAGCTTGCCCTCCTTATCACGGAACAGCGAATGATGCCCTACACCCAACAGTCCTTTCCATCGTCTGAGAATAGGATTACCATCGTACTTTGTCCATGACGCGTTAGGAGCCGTTGCCGTGGCATAACCTATGGCATAGTCATGACTTTCATAACTGTTAGCTGAATATGACAGATAATATTTTCCTTCATTCTTTATAACGAACGGTCCTTCTACAACTTGCGGCCATATTTTCTCCCAGTCGCAGTCAACATGCATACACTCACGCATTGTATTCTTCACAGGAGTTAAAGGGTCGGACATCTTGATTGTATATATGCGTTCGCCATCTGATGCCCAGCGAACAAAATAGAACCAGAGAGTTCCATCGTCGTCCTTGAACATACTGCCATCGATACATTCCTCACTTCCTATTACCGATGCAAGCAGATAAGTACCTGTCTGGTAGAATGGACCTGCCGGACTGTCAGACACTGCCACATAGAGATGGCTGTTGGCCGAATAGTACATATAGTACTGCTCACCAAACTTATACACCTCGGGAGCCCAGAACCATTTAGTCTCGTTGGTATTGTTCTTGCTGAGCGCCAATCCACCGTATATCCAATTGACAAGGTCGGTAGAATAGTAATACACAATACCATTGTCTGAACTAGTGCCATAAGCATAATAATAGTCACCCTCGGTCAGAATATATGGATCGGCGAGTGGCAACTGACTCTGCTCCACAGCAAACGCGTTACCTGTTTTAAGAAGCAGTACTGAAACAAAAAATAAGAATAATGTCTTTTGCATAGTTAATTGAATTTATCCGCTTACAAAATTATCAATTTTTTCTGAATTACCGGTGCCATTTTTGATATTTATCTATAGGAAAATGACAAAAACAACAATTACTGCATTTGCCAGAAACAACATGAAACTTGATAAATACGAGGAACACAGTCTTACGCACAATGTAGAACAACTTCCAAACCCTTTATTTACTGGGCATTCGAGCGTGATAGATAGAGTGATAGATGATTTCGCATTTTTGAGATTTTTTTTGCGAACGGGATAGTTAATTTGCTAGCAAATTCAGCGTCAAAGTGCCCAAATGAACTATCCATTCCGCCCAAATGAAGTGGTCATTCCACCGTTCCCATGTGGTCATTCCGCCCAAATGACACCTTCATTCCATGGCTTTCACAACCTCGCACCAAAATTATTCAAAACCAGGCTTTCATGCGAGAAAAAAAACGAATTTTGCGTTTCACCTGTCACCTGTCACAAAACGCATATAACAAACTGATATTCAGCACATTAAGTATGTGACAGGTTGTTCCTCACCTGTCACAACCTGTCACACATCTAACTCGTTGATTTACAGAACATTATACCCAATTTGTGACAGGTGATAGGCGAAACGCAAAATTCTAAAAAAAATCCAGAAAACATCATGGTATAATTCAATTTATCAGAACCCCCCACAAAAGAAGTATAGGAAAAATAAATCCCCTTGCCTGTAGAGTACATGCTCACAGCAAGGGGATTTATATATTACATTACTCGAAGTTCACACTCCATTCATATACAGGGCGTATCTTGACACTCACCTCCCCTATTTCAACATCTTCATACTCGTGGTCTGTTAGAAGAAGCAGATTAGGACACTTTGTCTTCTTATAGGCAAGAAGCAACCCATTGATTTCACGTCTTCGAGTCTTATCAGATGAGATATCGTAAGAAACCTGAATGCATTGCAAAACCTTATTACCATTGCATACGATGAAATCACATTCACCAGAGCGATCAACCAAATAATATATATCCCAGCCCTCATTCTTACACTTACGTACAAGATTATTCAATACTACTGTTTCAAGACGCCACCCGAGATTTGCTCCTACAAATGCATTTTCTCTCTGGTTCATCAGCGCCACATCAACAGCATACACTTTTTCACCCGTAGTGCGAAGTTTGCTTTTTTGCGAATATTTCTTCACGCCAACAAGAACATACGCTTCCTTAAGATACTTGACATAGTTGTGAACGGTATGATGCGACTTGAAACCGAACATCTGAGAAAGGTCTGTTACAGACAATATGCAAGGAGACACATTGAGAATATGATGAGCCAGGTTTTCAAATTGAGCAGGATAAGCTATGCTATATCGCTGTTCAATATCTCGCTTGAGGATATTATCAACGAGATTCGTTATATATTTTTTTCCGTTTTTTATCTGCAACAACTCAGGGAAACCGCCCTGATTCAAATATTCATCAAAGGCCTTACGTAGGTTTGCAATACCTTTTGTCGTGCGAAGATGGCAATCATATCCTTTCACCTCACAGTATTCGGCAAACGAAAATGGGTATAATGCTATTTCACAACTGCGTCCTGTGAGATGTGTGGCAAGATCACTACTGAGCAACTTAGCATTACTTCCTGTCAAAACAACATGTATCTTTGTTCGGAGAAGTCGATTGACAAACAGAGGCCATCCCTCAACATTCTGTATCTCATCAAGAAAGATATACCTGAAATCCCCATAAATCTTATATAAAACTTCAAGAACATCATTCAATTGATTTGGGCCGAGTGAAGCCAGACGCTCATCATCAAAGTCAGCATACGCAAACTTCACTTTTGCCCTTGTAAGTGTCTGAAAACAAAGCGTTGACTTTCCACTACGGCGAACACCGATTACAACCTGTGCTTGCGGACTGTTCAAATCCACAAGATTCTCTTCTGCACGAGAGCAAAGTAACTCATCCGACCAATTATCTATTTCTGTCTTTTGGTCGCTAAAGATGTTTTCAAGGCTTCTTTTATCTATTGTCCCTTCCTTCATTCTCATTTAATTTAATGATTTCTGGTTGCAAAGATACAAATATTATTGGAACAAACGCCTTATTTTACAAGTTTTATTTCATCCCAACGCCTTATTTTACAAGTTTTCTTTTGTTTCAACGCCTTATTTTACAAATTTCACGCTTCTCGAATGCCTTATTTTACATATTTTCCACGCTAACAGAATCCTATATAAGTCATAGGGAACTTGGGGAGCAACGACAAAAAAGTGGGTGGGGGGATAAATATTATGTAAACTTATACTTAAACTTGTCGAATTTCGTGAAGCCCATTTGGCGAAGTAGGGATTCGCTATGGAGAATATCCTCTGGAGTATTGAAATCATGAATTTGAGGGAGGCGAATTGTAACCCGTTCCCGAATATCATGGTGGGAAGCAATCCAACGGAGATTGCTTATGACCTGCGAATTGTCCTTACCAGTATAGCGTTCGTAAATCTCGGGATTAATATCCTTTATGTCAATAATCCATTCGCTGATAAACTCTGCCACATCCTCAACATTTTTCTGCGATACATTGAGAGAAGTTTCAATGCAGATATTCCACCCCTCGGGACACTTGTCACGGAACTCGCGTATGAATCCGCTTTGCAGCAACGGTTCGCCCCCACCAAAGGTTACTCCCCCACCCGTGGCAAGGAAATAAAGATTGTCGATACTTATTTCGTCGATGAGTTTGTCAACGCTATAGTCAGGAAAGCGATTGCCAGGAGAATAGCACTGCGAATTGATGCAATACTTGCATCTGAGAGGGCAGCCAAGAAAACCGACAAGGGTTGTGACGCCCTTGCCATCAATAGCCATCCTGTGGCGGTTCACGCCAAAAAACTTTGCCGAAATAGGAGACATTCCTGATTATTTCTTATACCTTTTCTTGCGAAGAAACCTTGGAATCAAACGCTTTATTGAGTTTTTCTTAGCACAAACACCACCTACTACAACGTCCTCGTCTTGAATAGCATTCTCGTCTATCTTCAATTCTATTTTCATTGGAAGATTCAGACTTTCCTGCAGCAAAGGAGTGGAAGAGGTAGAATCCTTTTGTATTATTCCCGCCATTAATTCCGCATCCGGATCTTCTTGCAAAACGGTGCTGATGATATCTTTATAACTCTGCTCAGTGACAATAATTTCATAGTTTAAAAAGCCAATAAACTCCACCGTGAGTTTTGCTGGAAGCACATCGGTTGCGATTGTGAATTTACCATCAAGATCACTGACCGTAGTGGCTTTGAATCCATCTCTTTCCAGCCTCACTAAACCATAGATGATAGGCTCACCAGTTCCTTCTTCAATGACTTGTCCTGAAATCTTGTATTTTCCTTCTTGCGTTTTATCAGGCACATTGTCTCGAGGTTCATCATTTGCAAGATCAACTGCAGGAGCAGTAGCATTTGCAGTCAAGAAGCCCAACGACAATCCTGCCACAACAACAGCCTTGCCCAACAACTGACGTTTGTGCAACTGCGATTCAAGATATTGGACCTCAGCCTCACACTTGGGACAAGTGCCAAGACAATCACCTTTGTACTTGCACTCTTCCACAACATATTCTATATCGTTCGCCTCAGCAATCTGCCGACGAATCTCCTTTAGTATTCTGCAAGTATTCTTTCCTCGTGCCATAGAACTGTTTTTATGATGTTGTTATTGTTGATTTTTAGCTGCTTATTTTGGGGCAATATAATGACTTTGTGCAAAAAGACATATCGTTTCCTTTTTATTCTGTCAGTTTTGCCTCGATGAAGGCGGTGATTTCGGGTAATGCCTGTTCGATGCACTTGACCAACTCAAACTGGTTCTGGGCACGGACGAGGTTGTGCTTTGCGTATTTCACCTTCCAGTATTCATCGCCATTGAGGTAATCCCACAGGAATCTTACACTCTGCATATATGGGAACAGTTTCACTGCGAATGGAAGCATCTGGATTTCCAGCGGAGTGAGGAACGAACGAGCTGACGAGAGGTATCCCTCGGTGAAGGCACGGAAGATGTCGTGGCGGAACTCAATCTTCGAGAAGTCAGCCTCATCCTCGGCAACGGTGTTGGCGGCAGTACGGAGGAAGTCGCCATAGTCGGAAAAGATGAACGATGGCATAACGGTGTCAAGGTCGATGACGCAGAGCACCTCTGTGCCATCCTCGGAGAAGAGCATATTGTTCACCTTAGTGTCGCAGTGACATACGCGTTTAGGCAATTTGCCCACGCGTCCGAGTCGCTCTGCCTCGGTCATCTCTTCTGCTCGCTTGCCTAACTCCTCGAGCAAGGTCTGCACTTCCGGTTCATCGAAACGACCAGCACGATCTTCGATACAGGCTTTCTTGAGTTGCTCGATGCGGAATTCCATATTGTGGAAATCCCTTATGGTCTCGCCCAATGGGTATGGCACATCAGCGAGCATTGCCTGAAAACGACCGAACGCCTCACCGGCAGCATGAGCATTCTCCGGGTTTACCTCCTGCTTGGTGACGGTATGGTCGATATATACCATCAGTCGCCAATAGTTGCCGTCAACCTCGCAATAGAGTTTCTGCGGACGGTCTGTCAACGGGATGAACCTCAGCACACGACGCTCACGGTCGAGAACACCATCAACAGCGAGTTTCTTGCGAATATGCGTTGTCACAATGTCGATATTCCTCATCAGCATTTCCACATCAGGGAACACATTGTTATTGACACGCTGCAACACATAGTCGGGTTTATCCTCCTCGCGCGTAATAACTAAATAGGTGTCATTGATAAGACCTTCGCCCAGCGGGCGTACCTCATTCACGGTGCCAGATACGGCAAACTGTGCCACAATCTGTTCAAGTTTAGGCTGTTCCATAGGAGTATTATTAAATTTTCATCTGCAAAAATAGTCATTATTAAATAAAAATCACTACTTTTGCAGTAAATTTTTCAAAATAAACAATTACAACAATGAAACAAATTGCAACAACAGCAGCTCCTGGCGCTATCGGTCCTTACAGCCAGGCTATCGAAGTAAACGGATTCGTGTACGCATCTGGTCAGATCCCTCTGGATCCAGCAACAGGTGTTTTCCCTGAGGGCATCACCGCTCAGACTCGTCAGTCGCTCACCAACGCCAAGGCTATTCTCCAGGCTGCCGGCACTGACCTCGGTCATGTAGTAAAGACAACAGTGTTCCTCGCTGACATGGGCGATTTCGCTGCCATGAACGAGGTTTATGCAGAGTTCTTCCAGGCTCCATTCCCTGCTCGTTCAGCAGTGGCAGTGAAGACTCTCCCAAAGAATGCCCTCGTAGAGATTGAGTGCATCGCGGTGAAATAAGTAACCCCTCACCCACTCTACAGGAATGACAGCTACTCCACGTTAATGTTTTTTGTGCCTTCGGCAAACGTAAATTATCGGGAATTGAACGGGAATTTTCGTAAATATTTACTTTGGCTTCGCCTTACATTAATTACCATTAATCTGACATTAATTTATATCACACTGAGGTTAATGAGGCGAATAATTATTATTCACGAAAATTCACGTTTAATTCACGGCAATTCACGTTAAAAAACAAATACATTAACGTGGTGTTGATTAGATACCATATATGCTCCGATTGCTAATTTTAGTTAAATCGGAGCATTTTATTTTGGTGCTTTGTAATTCTTTGCATACCTTTGCGTCATAATATCAAAATGATATCAAAATAATTAAGTTATGGAAAAGAATAATGCATCAAAAGAGTTCGAGTTTCATGGAGGTTCACTCAATGGTTTTTTAATGTGCGCAATAGCAATAGTATTGTGGGCAACTACCGTTTTCAGTTTTGTGAAGGGCATCATCTGCGCTGACAACGATCAGCGTTGCACACTGTGGTTTGTCACTTCCGTTGTGTTGCTCATTGCTGCGATAATATGCTCATGCGGATTCTCTATGCTCGAGCCTAACGAGGCAAAGGTGATGACATTCTTCGGTAAGTATGTGGGTACATTCCGCAAGAACGGATTCTACTGGCTGAACCCATTCATGTCGGCAAAGAATGTGAGTCTGCGTGCACGCAACCTCAACGCCGAACCAATAAAGGTGAACGACAAGGCTGGTAACCCAGTGCTCATCGGACTGGTGCTCGTTTGGCGCCTGAAGGACACCTACAAGGCAATATTCGATATTGATACTGATGTGTCGGCTGCAGGTCAGATTGGTAATGCTGCTACTGCACGAATGAACAAGTTCGAGCATTTCGTACAGGTGCAGAGTGACTCGGCTCTCCGCCAGGTGGCTGGACTCTATGCCTACGACGACGAGAATCCAAACTCTAAGGAGGTGACTCTTCGTGATGGCAGTGAGGAGGTGAACGAGATGTTGACACAGAAACTCAACGAGCGTCTGGAAATGGCTGGTCTTGAGGTGCTCGAGGCTCGCATCAACTACTTGGCTTACTCTCCAGAGATTGCTGCCGTGATGCTCCGTCGCCAGCAGGCTGCTGCTATCATCACAGCCCGCGAGAAGATTGTTGACGGTGCTGTGTCAATGGTGAAAATGGCACTCGACAAACTCGCTGACGAAGAGATCGTAGAACTCGACGAGGAGAAGAAGGCTGCAATGGTGAGCAACCTGCTCGTAGTGCTCTGTGCCGACGAACCAGCACAGCCTGTGATAAACAGCGGTACGCTGAATCATTAAGCCCC
>JAZQOD010000307.1:0-21791 GCA_045627685.1 Prevotella sp.
CACAAGTCCTCGTTCGGAGAATGCCAACGACTTGACGGCAATGGTGGAGGTAGGCTTCGGCATGCACTACCATTTCCGACCATCAGAATGCCTCGACATTGCTGTGGGTGGTCAGGCTGATGTATTCCTCGGTGGAATATACAACACCCGGAACGGAAACAATCCTACACAGGTGCACACAGGATTGGACATCGCACCATCGGTGCGCACCAAATATGGATTCCGCCTGTGGAAGAAGGAGCTTCAACTGAACTATGTCGTCTCTGCCCCACTCCTCGGACTGCAGTTCTCGCCTGCATACGGACAGTCATACTACGAGATTTTCTCGCGTGGCAACTACGATCATAACATCTGCTTCACCTCTCCATTGAATGCTGCATCGCTGTCAAACCGACTGACACTCGACATCCCAATAAAGCGCGGGGCGATACGGATAGGCTATCTGGGCGACTTCCGCCAAGCGAAACTCAACGACATCAAGTTCCATAATTTCACTCACGGATTTATTATCGGCTATGCTTACTAAATATAAGAACATACTTGCTGTGCTGCTCGCGCTCATTAGTGGGATGAGCCTTGTGAGTTGTGTCGATGAGAACGACTACGAGGACACGGCTTCGGGCAACTTCGAGGCTCTTTGGACCATGATGGATGAGCACTACTGTTTCTTCGACGAGAAGAAGCAGGAGTTGGGGGTTGACTGGAATGAGGTGCACACCCGCTATGCTTCGATGGTGAAGGGTACTGACAAAGAACAATTGTTCGAGGTGCTGGCACGAATGATTGGTGAACTGAAAGACGGTCATGTGAACCTCTATTCGGGATTCGACACAGGGCGCAACTGGTCGTGGAAAGAGGATTACCCAAACAATTTCTCAGAAGACATATACGACGATTACATCGGTACTGACTACCGCATTTCAGCAGGTATAGCATATCGCATACTCGACGATAACATCGGATATATGCGCGTGGCATCGTTCAGCACCGAACCGGGCAATGGCAACCTCGACGAAATACTGTATCATTTCATCTCTTGCCGTTCGCTGATCATCGATGTGAGAAACAATGGAGGTGGACAAATCACCGCAGCAGAAAAACTTGCTTCACGATTTGTAAACGAAGAGACGATGGTGGGATATTTTCAGCACAAGACTGGAAAGGGGCACAACGATTTCTCTGAACGTCAGAAACAGATTCTCAAACCGAGCAAGAACATACGCTGGCAGAAACCTGTCTTTGTACTCACCAACCGTGGCGTGTTTTCTGCTGCCAACGAGTTTGTGAAATACATGAAGGAAACACCACTCGCCACCATCATCGGCGACAGAACCGGTGGCGGTGCGGGAATGCCGTTCTCCAGTGAACTACCAAATGGCTGGGGCGTGAGATTCTCTGCCTGTCCGATGTATGATGCCAAAGGGGTATCAACGGAAAACGGCATCGAACCGGATGTATATTGCGCCATTACCGATGAAGACTGTGCGAAGGGCATTGACACTATCATCGAGATGGCTCGCAGCATGACTAAATAACATTGAACCATCGTAAACCACGATATGAAGAAATCACTGTTTGTTATAGCGTTTCTCTTACTGGCTGTCATCAGCAGTATGGCACAACGAAAGACGACTCTCACCGAGTGGGAGTTCTCACGTGACAGTGCATCGTGGACTATGGTGACTGTACCTCATTCCGTCAATGCCATCGACGGCCACTCAAAGAAATACTATCGTGGTGAGACATATTACAATAAGGTGCTGACTATCGCCAAGGAAGATGTCAAACGACCGACATTCCTTCTTTTCGAGGGAGCCTCCCAGCAGGCAACGATATATCTCAACGGCGAGAAGGTGAGCCACCATTGGGGTGGATATACCGCCTTCACGGTGGACCTGACGGGCAGACTGACAGTGGGCGAGAATGTGGTGAGCGTTGTGTGCAACAACCATGGCGACCGCAACCTCATTCCTGTTTCATCAGACTTCAACAAGAACAACGGTCTGCATAATCCGGTGCATCTGTTGCAATACAACGAACTGTTCTTTGACCCACAGACAAAGGGTATGCACAGGCTGAAGGCATTCAGTCGTCATCAGCCTGAGGGCGAACAGTTGGTGGTGAGTACCGACGTGCGCTGCACGAAGCGAAACCGAAAGATAGACTTCATATACAGTCTGAAAGACCGTGCGGGCAATCTGGTGATGTTTCGCGACTATGAGATGCTGGTGAAGAAAGGAGAACTGACTCGTTCCACCTGTGAAATGCTCATAGAGAATGCCCATCTGTGGGATGGAAAGAACGACCCGTACCTCTACACCATAGAGGTGGAACTGAAGGAAAACGGCATAGTGCTGGACAAGGTAACGAGCAAGTTCGGTTTCCGTTATTTCGAGATGACACCCGACCGCGGGTTCTTCCTTAACGGTCATCCCTACCCTCTCCGTGGTGTTGCTATGCATCAGGATATGGAAGGCAGGGCTTCGGCACTAACAAAGAGCCACTACGATAATGACTATGCCATAGTAGAGGAACTTGGAGCGAACTTCCTTCGCCTCGCCCACTACCCTCACAACGACTATGCGTTCGACATCTGCGACTCGTTGGGTATCATTGTCCAGACAGAGATTCCATGGGTGAATGTGTGCGGAGAGAAGGCTACCCAGTTGTATTTCCACAACATTCGTTCAATGGCTACAGAGATGGTGAACAACCTGTTCAACCACCCAAGTATTGTGTTCTGGGGTATGTGGAACGAACTCGATTCCTGGGGCAATGAGGATAAGTTGCAGGGTAAAATAGATTTCGAGCGTGTTGCAGAAGAGACGAAGAACTGCTACGATGCGACACGCAGCCTTGACGGACAGCGACCTATCGGACTGACTGACTGCAGTGCGTTCCGCAATCCGGGATACAAAGACCTGAAGGCCAACTTCTATTCAGAGAACCGCTATCACGGTTGGTATTACTCAACAGGTTCAAAGGAAGATTTTAGGAAATTCACCGATGATATGGTGGAAATTCACGACAGCGTTCGTTCGCATATCGTTAATGTAGCAGAGTACGGCGCAGGCATCAATCCGTTCTGCCATACTGCCGACACCATTGAGGTGATGCAACGCCAGGATGATACGAAGCACTACGAGGAATACGGCAATATGCTCCATGAGAGTCACTGGCAACAGATATGCGAGATGCCTTGGTTGAATTTCACTTCAGCATGGGTGCTGTTCGATTTTCCAGTTGCCAACCGTCAGGAGGGCTACATGGACTCCGACGATGGTGTGCACTTCTCAGCCACCGAGTATCGCAAATACACCAACGACAAAGGCATGGTAACTCGCAACCGACTGATAAAGAAGGATGTGTTCTATCTGTACAAATCGGCGTGGAACAAGCAGGAGACCACCGTTCATATCACCAGCAAGCGAATGCACCGCTGGCCGAAGAAGCAACCGGTAAGGGTGAAAGTATATAGCAATGCCAACAGTCTGAGTCTCTACCAGAACGGTGAACTGAAGGAGGTTCTGACATCATCGGGAGAAGTGTCGGGAGTCGTCTGGCAGTTCATGCCACTACGTTTCAAATCCGACAAGGATTTATTCCGTGTTGTTGCCGATGATGGTACCGAGGACACATGGACTCTCGAAGCCCAGTAGCCTCGCGTGCGTGTATATAAAAGAGGTGGAACCCTGCTGCGCGGAGGAGCGCTAACGAAAACGTTAGCGAACGGTGACAAAAAAAGAGGACCGAAGTCCTCTTGAAGTTTGTGCGCCTGACAGGACTCGAACCTGCACATCGCAAGACACCAGATCCTAAGTCTGGCGCGTCTACCAATTTCGCCACAGGCGCAAAAAAGAATTAATATCTTAAATCGTATGCAAAGGTAAGCAAAAAACATAAAACTACAAAATATATGAAGTACTTTTTGACAATCTTACTGTTTCTTAGCATCGTTTGCCCAGCTTCTGCGCAGAGCAAACTCACGGATTATGTGAACCCGCTTCTCGGAACCGCCACACTGTGGGAAACCGAGGATCTGCACTATGAACGTCATCGCAAGACGCGCACCTGGGGAGCCGAGGTTTTCCCGGGAGCAAGCGTACCGAACGCAATGGTACAGTTATCACCAGTGACACAATACGGCAGTGGTGCTGGATATCAATATGAGGACAAGACGATATGCGGTTTCTCACACACCAACAAAGGTCACTGGAACCTTCTCCATGTTCCTTTCATGCCTGTCGCTGGTCGTCGTATCAACATCGATAATTTCGCCTCGCGCTTCTCTCACGACAAAGAGGAGGCTCATCCAGGCTATTACTATGTGAACCTCACTGATTATGACATTGATGTGGAACTGACCAGTACCCTGCGTTGCGCTTTCCATCGTTACACCTTCAACCGTAGAGGCGAGAAACGTGTCATCGCTGACTTGGCTCATGCAAATAACACTCCTTCGGAATGGAAAATAGAGAAAACCGGCGATAGATCGTTCATCGGTTTCCAAAGGGTCGGTGGCGAGAAGATGTACTTCTATGCTGAGACCAACACCAACATCCATTACATAGCACAGATGCAGGGACGCAAAGCCATCGCATCGGTCATAGATTTTGAGCCGACCGACGGTAATGTCATCGAGATGAAGGTGGGATTCTCGTTTGTGAGCATCGAGGGAGCAAAAGCCAATTTCAAAGCTGAGATCGAGGGTAAGGACTTCACAACCGTTCGCCATGAGGCTGATACCAAATGGGAACAGATGCTCTCTATGATAAAGGTGGAGGGTAACACCGAGCGAATGAAGGGTATCTTCTATTCTTGCCTCTACCGTTCACTGCTTTGGCCAGTTCTACGCAGTGATGTGAACTGCGACTACACCGATGCTCGCGGCAATGTGTGCAATGAGGGATTCCACTACTACACTGATCCTTCGTTCTGGGACGACCATCGCAACAAACTTGTCCTTCTGGAGTTGCTCCAGCCTGAGGTGACAGTGGATATCATCAAGTCGTGCATCGATCGCGGAGAGAAGCGTGGCGGTTATATGCCAACCTTCTTCCATGGCGACCACGCCTCTACATTCATTTCGGGCTCGTGGCTACGCGGATTGCAGAACTTCGACTTGAACAGAGCATACAAACTGTTGCTGAAGAATGCCACGGTACCAGGACGCGGCGGTCGTCCATATCTCGATGAATACCTGAAGCAGGGATGGATAGCCGAGAAGGATACCACCAATGTGCCTTACTACAACGAATACAAGGGAGCGGTGACCAAGACACTGGAATATTCATACGACGACTATGCCACAGCCCTCGTGGCTCGCATCCTCGGCGACAAGGCAAACGAAAAAATACTCCTCGAGCATTCGAAATACTATAAGAATGTGTTCGACGAGAAGACAGGATTCTATCGCGGCAAGATTGCATCTGGTGAATGGATTGAGGACTTCGACCCTTACTATCCTTATTTCCAGTATATGTACCGCGAGTCGAATGCATGGAACAACCTATTCTATGCTCCTCATGACATCAAAGGAATGATGGCTCTCTACAAAAACGACAAGCGCAAGGTGGAGGATATGCTCGACAAGATGTTCGCCGAACCATGGCGTGGCTACGAGGTGGAGAACCTCACCGGATTCATCGGCAACTACTGTCACGGCAACCAGCCTGGTCACTCTATACCTTATGTATATTATTTCTGCGACAAGCAGGAGAAGAGCCAGGCGGTGCTCGATTCACTGATGTACAACTACTACGACATGGGGCGCGACCATCTGGCTCTTGCCGGCATGGACGACGCCGGTGAGATGTCATCGTGGTTTGTGTTCAACGCCATCGGTATGTACACCTACTCGCCTGCCGATCCAGAGTATCTCGTCACTGTGCCTATCTTCGACAAAATAACCTTCAATAGCCCGGCACGCAAGTTCACCGTAGAGCGCCGCGGTAAAGGGCGCAAGATTGCATCGATAACATCGGGAGGTAAGAAAATCAGTGGATATTTCCTCAACGACAGAGCGCTGCGCGAGGGGCGTAATTTAGTGATAACAACAAAATAAAGATAAATAACAACTAATGAAAACAATTATCAAAGCAATGGCATTATCAGCAATGTTGGTAGGCTGTGCCTCGGGCAACGACTCGCAGGACAGCTTCGAGTACAACAACGAGCGTTTTGCAGATTTGCAGATGCTCCGCTACAAAGTGGAGGGATTTGAAGACCTCACACTCAAACAGAAAACATTCATCTACTACCTCCAGGAGGCAGCACTTTGGGGACGCGACATCCTGTGGGATCAGAACGGTAAGTATAACCTCCGTATCCGCTATGCACTGGAAACTATATACCAGTCGGAGGCTATCGATCACAACTCCGACGACTTCAAGGCTATGGAGGTGTATTTGAAGCGCACATGGTTCAGCAACGGAATACACCATCACTATGGTTGCGAGAAATTCATTCCGGAATTCTCACAGGAGTGGTTCGGCGAGGCTTGGAACAAGGCGGGACTCAACGATACCGACATCAACAAGGATGACATTGTGAAGGTTATATTCGACCCTTCATATATGGCAAAGCGTGTAAACCTTGCTGATGGCGAAGACCTTGTTCTCACATCTGCATCCAACTACTACGAGGGTGTCACTCAGGCTGAAGCCGAGGCATTTTACGAGGCAGAGAAGGAGAAGGGCGATCAGGCTCATCCAGTGATGCACGGCATGAACTCACGACTGGTGAAAACCGCCGACGGAAAGATTGTAGAAAAGCGCTGGACAACTACAGGACTCTATGGTCAGGCACTCACAAAGATTGTGGAGAACTTGAAATTGGCTCGTCCTTTCGCAGAAGATGAGGCACAGCAGGCTGTCATCGACAAACTCGTATCGTACTACGAGAGCGGTGACCTGAAGACCTTCGATGAGTATTGCATCGCATGGGTGAACAATACCGGTCCATTGGTGGATTTCGTCAATGGTTTCACTGAGTGCTACGGCGACCCTCTCGGATTGAAGAGTTCATGGGAGAGCATTGTCAACTTCAAGGATGTAGAAGCAACAAAGCGCACACAGGTTATCTGTGACAACGCCCAGTGGTTTGAAGACAACAACCCTGTTGACCCACAGTTCAAGAAAGAGAAGGTGAAGGGCGTGACAGCAAAGGTTATCAATGCAGCAATCCTCGCAGGCGACCTCTATCCTTCTACTGCTATCGGCATCAACCTGCCTAACAGCGACTGGGTTCGTGCTGAGCACGGTAGCAAATCAGTGACCATCGGCAATCTCACAGATGCCTACAACAAGGCTGCCAAGGGTAGTGGCATGATGCAGGAGTTTGCATTCGGCAAGGAAGAGATTGAACTGATGGAGAAATACGCTGACTATACCGACGACCTCCATACCGACCTCCATGAGTGTCTCGGTCATGGTAGCGGAAAACTCCTCCCTGGTGTCAGCACCGATAGCCTCCGTGCCTATGGTAGCACCATCGAAGAGGCTCGTGCAGACCTGTTTGCACTCTACTATCTCGCCGATCCAAAACTCGTAGAACTCGGATTGCTTCCTAACAAAGAAGCTTACAAAGCAAGTTATATTGCACAGATGCAGAACGGTCTCATCACCCAGTTGGTACGTATCAAACTCGGCGACAACATCGAGGAGGCTCACATGCGCAACCGTGCCCTCATCGCTCGTTGGGCTTATGAGCACGGCAAGGCGGATAATGTGATGGAACTCGTTAAGCGCGACGGCAAGACATTCGTGAAGATCAATGACTACGATAAGTTGCGCGGACTGTTCGCACAGTTGCTTGCAGAGATACAACGAGTAAAGAGTACCGGTGATTTCAAGGGTGCACAGGCTCTCGTCGAAAACTACGGTGTGAAGATCGACCGCGAACTCCACAAGGAAGTCCTCGAGCGTTATGCAAAACTCAACATCGCTCCTTACAAGGGATTCATCAACCCAGTCTTCACTGCTGTCAAGGATGCCGACGGTAACATCACCGACGTCACCATCGACTACACCGAAGGCTACGCAGAGCAGATGCTCCGTTACAGCCGCGACTACGGTTGCCTGCCACTTGTGAACGAATAAATTCGCATCGCTATCGCTAAAAATATATCGCCCAGTCAATCAAGGCTGGGCGATATGTTTTTGTATTCTTCTTCGTTTTCGTACGAAGTTTAGAACATCAGTTCTGCTTTGCGGAGTTCAAGATCACGCTCTGTTGCGAGGAGGGTTTCATAGAAATCGTGCGAATACTGCAACTCATCATAATAAGTGAGAAGGGTTATCTGACCTTTCTCGAGACTCTTATCAAGTAGTGGACCGACATCACAACCACTGATATGCTTTGCATAATGAAGGTATGACTCCTGCAATTGCAGTGCCTCATTATAAACTCCACGAAGTTGCGTGGCGAGTTGCAAACGAGCATCACGCTCACGACTCTCAGCAGCAACGACGTGGGCTTTCGCCGCCTTCACTTTTTTTCCTGCACTCCATAAAGGGACCGACACACCAAGGGTTACACCATGATAGTTCTCATCGCGTTCGATCTCTGCCATATAACCCAACGACAAGCGTGGCAACTGACTGCCTTTTGCTACTTTCAATGCCGACTGCTGTGTCAGCAATTCTCCAACAGCGAGTTGCATGTCAGGATGACGGTCGAGGTTTTCCCTCAGCCATTGATCAAAATCTGTCGATAACGGCGTATGGGTAAAGGTGCTATCATTGATTACAACCGGTTCTCCACCATTCATATACTGCAGCTCAGCGAGGAGATTATCGCGCATAGCAAGGAATTCGCGACATTCCGAGGCAAAAGTGATTACAGCCTGATGGGTCTTGCGAAGTTCAATCTCAGTTGCCTCGCCCTGCTCATATAGTTTTTCGTACGATTTCGCAATAGCAGTGGTCTTTTCTTCATCCTCCTCAAGATGATGGATGAGGGCATTGCAATATACCACCTCGATGCACAGTTTTCGGGCTTTGAGGAGGAGTTGCTGGCGATCGGAGAGATAACGCAAATCGGCAACACGCTGCTGTTCTTTTATGAACTTTGAGCGCTGCGAATAGACTGTAGGGAAGTCAAACGACTGACTGATACTGACATCCTTGCGGTTGCCACGACCGTTGCTTCCGAAGAGATAACCGAAACCTATCTCTGGGTCATCGAGGGTGTTACCAAGACGACTGTCTGCCTTCGCTGCGATTACTTCCTGACGGGATGCATCGAGTGAAAGACTATGCTGCTCGATGCTATTGAGGATAGCACTGAAATCCTGCGAAAAGGCTGTTGTAACGTAACAGAAAGACAATACTAATGTTATAGATATTTTTTTCATACATCTTCTATCTCTTAACTTTTAACTTACTATAAATGACTGGCATGACATAGAGATTGAGAAGGGTTGAGGTTATCAAACCTCCGAGTACAACGATAGCCATTGGCGATTGTATCTCATTGCCCGCCTTGTCACCATTGAGGATGAGCGGTATAAGAGCCAGAGCCGAGGTGAGAGCCGTCATAAGGATAGGGTTCAAGCGATCGACAGAACCATCAATTATACATGCCGTATGCTGGTAGCGCGATACAAGGAGGATGCTGTTACGCGTAGCGATGCCGAAGAGAGTAATAAAGCCGATGATGCTCGGAATACTCAACACCCAAGATGAAAGTGCTATGCCGAGGACTCCTCCAATCATTGCCAACGGCAAACCAAGCATGACGATACCAGCGATGGAGAATGAGCGGAATTCGGCAAAGAGCAGTAAGTAAATGATGATGAGGGCTATAATCGTCGCAATGACAAGTGTACGGGTGGCAGAGCGGGCACTCTCAAACTGTCCGCCATACTCGATGCGATAACCTTCAGGAAGCGGCACCTGAGTGTCGATGGTTTTCTGTATCTCCTCAACGACGCTTCCCACATCACGACCACTGACATTAGCAGCAATGACAAGTTTGCGCTGCACATTCTCACGCTGGATATTATTCGGTCCTCCAGTGGAAACGATGTCACATACCTCCTCTAGCGCCACCTTCTTTCCACCCGGTATGTCTATGAGCGCTTTCTTCACTCCCTCGATACTCTCTGTGTACTGTGGAGAGAGACGGAGTACCAGGTCGTAGGCACGCTGACCTTCGTAGATATCGCCCAGTTTAGCACCACTATACCCGAGAGTGAGGACCTTATTGAACTCCTCCATAGAAACACCATAACGAGCCAACGCCGCACGACGCGGACGAAGATGTATCTGTGGTGTCTCGGTTTGTTGGTCGACATTAATATCCACCAATCCCTCGATACCAGAGATTGCCTGTTTGATACGACAACCAACGGTGTACATTTCGCTGAGATCATTACCAAAGAGTTTCATCGCAATGCTAGCACGCGTACCACTTATCATATGGTCAATACGATGACCTATCGGTTGACCAACGATGAAGGTCACTCCCGGCACTTTTGCCATCTGACGACGCACATCGTTGGTGATATCTTCTGCCGAACGTTGAGAGGCATCAAATGTAACATCAATCTCACATGAGTTGGTTGTCTGGGAGTGTTCATCAAGTTCACCGCGACCAGTTCGGCGACTGGTCTTCACCACCTCTGGCACCTCAAGGATTTTCTCTTCGAGCATACGTCCGGCATTATTGCTCTCATCGAGCGACACTCCTGGCTTGCACACAACCGACACAGTCAAAGCTCCTTCGTTGAATTCTGGTAGGAAACTGCTACCGAAGGTGAACATCGTAACGAGAGCCACAACGAATGCTACACCAGTAGTCCCAAGAACCAGACGAGGATGTTCCAAAGCCCAACCGAGTGAACAGCGATAGGCGTTGCGCATACGAAGCACGAAACCACGTTCAGACTCGTTGCGGTCCAAGTATTTGTCAGAGGTGAGTATCTGTCGGCAGAACAGTGGAGTCACCGTCATTGCCACAAAGAGCGACATAGCGAGGGCTATGATATATGTGATGCCTAATGGTTTGAGCATTCTACCCTCCATTCCACTGAGGAAGAACATCGGTGCAAACGCTACGATGACGATGAAGGTGGCATTGAGGATTGATGAGCGTATCTCCTTAGATGCGTCAAACACTACCTGTACCACATTCTTCCGTTCCGATGAATCAAGGGCATGGTTTTGCTTAAGGCGTTTGTAAACATTCTCCACATCAATGATAGCATCATCAACCAGTGAACCTATGGCAATACACATACCACCTAAAGTCATCGTGTTGATATCCATCCCCAACAACCAAAGAACAATAAGAGTGCAGAGCAGTGAAAGAGGAATTGCCACAACAGAGATGACTGTGGTGCGGAACGAACCGAGGAAGAGGAACAGGATGATGATACAAAGTACTGAGCCCTCGATTAAGGCACGGCCTACATTGCTGACGGAAGCCTCAATGAAGTCTGCTTGACGGAACACGCGGGTATCCATAACCACGTCAGCAGGCAACGACTTACGCACCTCATTGAGGTTTTCCTCTATACGGCGTGTCACTTCGAGGGTATTTATGTTTGGTTGCTTAGATACAGAAAGGATTATCGCCTGCTTGGCATTCATTGATGCCATACCCATCTTCACAGCAGGTGCGATGACCACATCCGCCACATCGCCTACGGTGATACCATCACGCAGAGGGGTGATAGCCATCTCTTGGATGTCGTTGGTGCGTCCCATACCACGCAGGGCATACTCGTTGCCATAGTCACGGATAACACCACCATCAGTATTCTGGCTCATAGTACGCACCGCTTGTGCCAGTTCATCCATGGTAATACCATAGGAAGCCATTCTCTGTGGATCAGCAAGCACCTGATACTGTTTATAATCACCACCGATAATTGTCACCTGACTGACACCACCTGTGGAAAGAATTGCTGGTTTGATAACCCAGTCGGCGATGCTTCTGATGTCCATCATCGTGGTTTTACCTGTTGGAACAGAGACAGTATCATTGAGTTGCAGACCGACGAAGAGTATCTCGCCCATGACGCTCGACTGTGGTGCCAACTGCGGAGAGATATTCTCCGGCAATTGGTCTGTGATGGTGACAAGTTTCTCGCTGACTATCTGTCGAGCACGGAACACATCCATACCCCAGTCAAATTCTACCCACACATACGAAGCACCATAGAACGAGCCCGAACGCACACGGCGCACATTGCTGGCACCGTTGACAGCAGTCTCTATAGGGAAGGTCACAAGACGTTCTGTCTCTTCGGCCGACATTCCCTCGCAGTCGGTGAGAACGGCAACAGTAGGAGCCGTAAGATCCGGGAACACATCGATATCGAGTCTGTCAGCGGAATATATACCACCCAGCACTGCCAGCACTACGCTAACAATGATAAACACCCGATGGTGAAGAGAAAAGGATATTATCTTATCTATCATGAAGGAATACCTCAACAATTCAATATTTCAATACTTCAATAAAGGAACACAAAATACTACGCACAGTAAGACAAAGGAGCTGACTCCTCACTCCCCTTGGGGGAGGGCTAGGGAGGGGTCTTTAATGATTATGTCCCGCGTGTGGGTCGAGACCACCGGCTGCCTGTTGTAGTTTCAAAGACACAGCACCCTTGCCAACCACACGTTCACCCTCGGTAACACCCGAAACGACCTCAGTGAGGATGCCATTGGTGACACCAATCTTCACCTGGCGTTTTTCGAAGAGTTCAGGGGTGAGTTGCACATACACTGAATAGTTACCCATCTCTTCCATCACACCCTCTGCTGGCACACATAGTTTCATATCCTGTGCTTGGGTGTTGATATAGGTCTCAACGAAAGTGCCTGGAAGAAGGTCAAGGATATTGTTGATTTCGAAAATAACAGGGATGAGCGGTGATGACACATCCACCTGACGACCATAGGAAAGCATACGACCGGAGAGTTCAGCGAGGGTGTATGAACCATTTTTCGTGATGATATTCGCTCCAGACACACTCTTGAGATCGGCATAGTAACTGGCAGGCACTTCTGCCTTCAACTGAAGAGTACGACTCTGGGTGATTACTGCTATTGCCTCACCGGCCTGCACGAATTGTCCGTTCTTCACCAACAACTGTTTCAGATAACCAGCACGCGGTGCTGTAACGGTCTGTTTGCCCTGGGCAAAGCCCTTTTGCATTGCCTTATAAGCAGCCTCAGCACCCTCATAGGCAGCCTTAGCAGATGCGAGATCACTCTCCAGTGCAAGTTTGTCCTCACGGAGAGATTTCACACGCTCGTATTCAGCCTTGGCACGGTTGAGTTCAACCAATGCTTGTTGCTGCTGGGCTGCAAGATTATTGTTGGCTGTTGCTGACGCATCGATAATACATATCACCTTGCCTGCTGTTACTGCCGAACCCTCGGTGAGGGCGCCACCAGTGAGGGACACCAATCCATCAGTCTTTGCTACAACCAGAGTCTCATCACCCTGCGATGGTTGGACCTGTGCAACGGTATGGATTACATTTCCGAGAGGAGTCTTCACTACTTCTGCAATGGAGAAGTCGATGCCCCAACTCATCTCTTTTGGGAAAACGACAGTGTTTGCACCCTTAATCTCACGTTCTTCGGCATCTTCATGAGCATCATGCTCATCTTCGAAGACCTTCAAACCGTCGATGGTGAAGAGAGAAGTATGTGAGGTGGAGTGTGGAGTGTGGAGTGAGAAAACAATCTTCGCATCACCTGCCACATTTGGAGTAAGATGAAGATGGAATATTCCCGGGCGTTCCGGTTTTACGCTCTCGGTAGAAATCTTTTTCCCACCTACCACCATCTCGGCACTCAACTCACCCTCGGTGAGAGGTTTATAGTCGGAGAGACAGGTAAGATGACATAGGATTTCTGCTTCCTCGCCTACCGACAGTGGAGACATTTCGGCAAAGAGTTCATAGTCGGAAGAATAAGAGGTAAGGAGCAGTTCAGCATGCTCATGATCATGACTGTGCTCATCGTGATGATGACAAGCAGTAAGAGCCAAAGCCCCGAAGGCCAGGACAAATATATTTCGAAGAATTCTCATAGTTGCAGTTGATGATATCTGCAAAATTACAAAATATCAACTGCAACCTGGTTGCAAAGGCGGTTTTTCTTCTGATTTAACAGTATCTATTCTCTATTATCAATAGCGGATTTAAGTTGAGCGAATGCCTGAGCAAGCATTGCACGAGGTTCTCCGACATTAAGACGCATAAAACCACGCCCCTGACGACCGAAGATGCTACCATCGTTGAGTGCCAGTCCGGCTTTGATGAAAAATGCTACGAGTTGTTGCTGGTCAATCTCACCATCAGGAGCCACAAATTGGAGTTTATGGCACAGTTGTCGGCAGTCGAGCCACACAAGGAACGAAGCCTGAGGACGGACAGGACATATTTCTGGGGTATTTGCCTTGCAGTAGTCTTCAACAAAGAGTATATTACCCTCCACATAGCGTAACATCTGCTGTCGCCATTCTTCACCGTGTTCAAAAGCAGCCATGGTGGCAATAGGAGCAAACAGATGAGGCGCAGCCATCTCGTTGGCTTCAAGCCACCCGTAGAACTTATGACGCAGTGTATCGTTTGGCACCACAGCCCACGAACTGACAATACCCGCGATATTGAAGGTCTTTGACGGTGCAGAGAAAGTGATGCTATTTTGCTCTGCCTCCTCTGATACCGAGGCAAACGGGATATGCTTATGACCGAAGAGTGCCATATCACAGTGGATTTCATCAGAAATAACAATCACTCCACGCTCCTTCGCCCAATGTGCCAGACGCACGAGGGTGTCGCGGTCCCAGCATATACCCACAGGGTTGTGTGGGTTGGACAGGATAAGAACCTTACAATGCTCATCGTAATGGCTGTCGAGGGCATCAAAGTCGAGGGCATACTCATCGGTGAGCGGAACCTGTACCACTTCACGTCGGTTGCCTACCGGTACCAATCGGAACGGATGGTACACCGGCGAGAGTATCATAACTTTATCACCAGGTTGGGTGAACACATTCACAACGAAACCGATACCCTTAACGATGCCTGGGATATAAGTAAGCCACTCTTCACGCATGAGCCACTGATGGTGATCATTAACCCATTTGATGATACACTGCCAATAATCTTTTGGCACTGCTGTATAACCGAAGAGTGAATGGTCAAGACGCTTGCGGAGAGCATCGGTTATGAACTGTGGCGTTTCAAATTCCATATCAGCAACCCACAAAGGAATGAGGTTGCTCTGACCAAACTCTTTCTCCAAAGCGACATGCTTGATGTCATTGGAACCGGAACGATCTACAATCTTATCGAAATCGAAGAGCATACTGTAGAGAATTAGTGAATTACTGATTTGGCGAGAGATACTTGTCGCCGGTTTCGTTTACGATAACTCGTCTGTATTGTTCAGGGTAACCCTCACGGAGTGGAGGCATGCAGAGGCCGTCATCGTTCATAAGGAATTTGCCGTCTTTATCCTGCTTTACAGACAGGTCGGTATTCTTTACAACAAGGTATTCGCCCAGTTCCTTCCAACGGGCAAGCATCTCAGCAGCACAATCCTCGCCGTACTTAGTGAGATATTCCTGGGCACTGCAGTTTCCACCACGATAAGGCTCGAATGTTTCGTTGTGAGCCTTGCCCTCATAGATAGCCAGAGCGTCAGCCTCGATGGAAGCCTGAGCATTACAGTATTTATCTTGCAACTCCTCACGGACACGCACCAGATCAGGATTCATTCGTGAATACAACTGATAGACCATATTGCTCACCCAATTGCAAACCCAGAAGGCTGAGTTCCATGAGAACTTCACATCACTGGCATCTCCACAGTTATAACATTTAGGTACACGCGTAGAAGAGCAGTACACCGGTGTGTAGCACACCATCGCAGCATCATCGTTGCCAAACCAGAGGACACCTCCAATAGCGTCAGGCAACCATGAGCGCATCTGGCAGACGAGAGTCTCGGCACTCTGCTGGGTGGCGATAGGACGCTCATGGTAATAGGTCTTGCCGTCAACATCCCATTCCTGTGGACGAGGACGGTAAGGTGATTGCCAAGCACCACCGGTACAATCCACATTCATATCAAATGGAGTACCTTCATAATGGTCGCGCATACCGTTCATACAGTCACGGAGCGACAGTTTATGCTTTGGACGAAAATAGAGAGGCATCATCTCGGCTGTTCCCACATGCTTGCCGTCAGCCCAGTCAAGATAGCGGTCCATGCCATCGACATGTTTATTGAAGAATGACCACACGCGGGCTTCACAGGCACGTTGCATATGGAAATTGGTTGGTGAATAGGCATCCGAGAAACTGAAATCCACATCCTTGCCCGAGAAATATCCTTGTTCACGAGCAAACGAAATCACATCCTTCGAGAAAAGTACATTCTTCTTGTCTTTCTGATCGAACTGATGGATGCGACTTTGGTTGGCATGGGCACAGATACAATCATCAGGAATTCTGATGGCTACCCATACAGCACCCTTGCGACCTGCTCCCATGCCTATCATCTCCATAATCCAAATCTCATTAGGATCGGCAATAGAGAATGTTTCGCCACTCGATGCATAACCGTGTTCTGCCACAAGGTCGGTCATCACCGTGATTGCTTCACGGGCTGTCTTGGCACGCTGCAAACCGAGAGTCATCAGCGACACATAGTCGATGATACCTTCCTTGTTGACCAATTCCTCACGGCCTCCCCAGGTGGTCTCTGTGATGGTTAGTTGATGTTCGTTCATCTGACCAATAACGGAGTAGGTGTTCTCTGCCTCCGGTATTGCACCACGGTAATGGTTATGATCGGTATCAACGATATGCCTCATCTCCCCCACTCCGTGGTGCATTGCTGGCCACGAACGTAGAATGCCGTACATACCGTATGAGTCCATATTATAAGTAACGAAGGTACTTCCATCGACAGAGGCATCTTTACCCACGAGGAAATTCGTACAAGCCCTACTCTCACCGATACCGATGAAAGCAAGAATGATTATTAACAGATTGATCTTCTTCATAAAGCGTATTGTAATAAATCAGGTTTCAAATGGAGGTGTTACCAACTACCGCCACCTCCACCGCCTCCACCGCCTCCGGCGAAGCCTCCACCACCGAAACTGCCATGAGAAGCCGTCTGAGTGGAATGCTGTGCCACAGTGATGGCATCGCTTGAAGCAGAAGCAAGACTATGCGTGAGGTGCGACAGGTTCATTGCGTTATGATAACCCACACTGGTGGTGTACCAGTCAGGCTGCTGAACAGTAATATCCTTGAACTGGTCAGCCCATTTGTCGGAAAGGCCGAACACCAGTGCGAACGGCAATACCTTATAGAAATATTCCGGATCGTCTGACTGCAACGATTCGAGACGTTCCTTCTCTGCAGTCTTTATGAACTCGCGGAATCCCAGCAGACGCCCCATCATATCGGCACGATAATCTGTGTCTTTGATAAGACGGCCCGACAATTCACCAGCGATGAAACAAAGACCGAAGAGCAGAGCGACAATTTCCTTTGAAAGGAAGTTTCCATAGTCGCTTATTTCACTAATCCACACGAAGTACACTCCCACCACGAGTGCCAGACGGACGATATGACCGATATAGATACTCGCACGGCTGGTGATCAATTCGCGCGACTTTACTATCAGTCGCCACATAACACCGAAGAAGAACGGGATAGCCCAGATAACGGTCGATGCGAAGAACATCGTGCCGTTGTATCGTGTTGTCGGGGTAGAGAACCAGAAGGTGAACACCGACGAGCACATCAGGAGGAAGAGCAGGAATAGTCCCCAGTGGTGTCTCACCAACTTATGCTCACCAGTGAAGACGCGGGCAAGATGCATCTTTGACTTATACACCTGGGTGCCAAGGTCTTTCAGTTTATCGAGGCGCACTGTGTCATCCCTATGAAACAGCATCTTCATAGTACTCTTCTGATAGTCTGGCGCATCATCGGGAAGATCTGTGAGGCGTGTCACCTCGAGTACATCCTTCTTCACTTCGTTGATGGCAACATATCCCCTGCTGGCAAACCACGGAATGAGTGAGGCTATGTCAATATCATCAGCGCTGTCATCGATGATAGTGCCCACCTCTGCCGAACTGATACTTTCCGGAGGATAAAACTCGATGGTCTTCACCACCTGTGGGTGCCTTGTGGTCAGTTCGATGAGTATCAGCAACAGAGCCAGCGCAATAGTGATTGCAAGGAACATATAGCAACGGTCGGCTGTAATCTTCTCCACTCCTTCGTAATAACCTTCTGGGAGTGTTGCGGCAAGGGTGACAGCCACATTCTCAGGAATACTGTCGAGCGATGCCGAGATGGCATTAGGGGAAATCGTTGGATTCACATTGAGAGCCCTTCCATCGGTTCCCCAACCACCACTGTAGATATACAGGTTGTCGGCGATGTTGGCTGGCAATAGTTTCTCAAACTGCATGCTGAACTCAAAATGTTCAACAGGAGCATTCATATCAGCACCGAGGACGGAGTGATAGAGATAGTCACGATGAGGAATACGGTCGTCAGCATATTCATAACTATAGTGAAGGACATAAGTCTGTTCACCAATAACAGAATAGTCAGGACTGCCGATTTTTACAACCACGCTGCCCGATTCTTCGTAAGCCTCGTAAGGATTTCCCTCAACACTGACATGGCTCACCTTATTAAAATATTGCATGATCTGTCTCTCCTCCGGTTGATCGTCGGCCGAGACATTGCGCATGACTTCAAACTCGCAAGGTATAGTACGATATATACCGTGACGAGGCTGCTGGAACACAACGGTTATCGTCTCGGTGACATCGACAGCATTGTTCTTATGAACAAAGGCATCAACCTTATAGTTGCTATAATAGAAACCTCCACTATTCGCACTGGTCGTGAGACTGACTATAAGGAGAACGAGTAAAAAGTAAATCCTTCTCATCTGAGTGAATTATGAAATTAATTCGTGTAAGAATTGCTCACTTTATCAGAACACCCGTGGGGCTTCTCTCTCCGCCTCGCCTGCCGCAAACATCGGAGCAGGACGGAAACCGAGAATTTTCGCCATGATATTCATCGGGAACAACTGGCACTGGTTGTTGTATTCCCTCACACTACCATTATAATAACGGCGCGAGAAGGCTATATCATCCTCAATCTTTTTAAGGTCCTTCTGTAGGTTGAGGAAATTCTCATTGGCCTTCAAATCAGGATAAGCCTCAGCCACCACAAACAGTTGCTCAAGGGCGCGTCCAATTCCGACTTCACCTTCCAACTGACCAGCCTTGCCTTTTGCTCGTGCACGCATAGCGGTTACTTCGGTGAGGACATCGGTTTCGTGTTTTGCGTAACCCTTGACTACTGCCACAAGTTCCGGAATGAGGTCGTAGCGTTTCTTGAGAAACACATCCATAGTGGAGAAGGCCTCGCTGACCTTATTGCGCAATCTCACAAATGAATTGTAGAATCCGACCATAATGACAAACAGGGCGAAGACTACTGCACCTATAATAATAAATATGTTCATCGTTATCGTTTATTTCCTTTTGATATTTCGTTATTATCAGATTCCTCTCCTCGTGGGAGAGGGCGGGGGGGCGGCCCTTAAATGAACGGCAGTTCAATAGACTGTCCGTCCTCGCATATCTTTCGCATCACACCGTTCTCAATGATATAGAACTCACCATATATTGTCTCCGTGCCATTCTTGCCGAGGAGATATGTTCCGTCAGGGAAGACATAGAAACGATACCCCTTTCGGCTATCAGGCATTGCGAGTTCCTCGTAGATGAGGAATCCATCCACCTCTCCGTCCTTGCACATATAATAATGTGGCAGAATCTGCACATCGGTGATGCCCAGTCCCGGAAGGAAACGCTTATAGTTTGGATCGATAGCCTCACCCGGCTCCTCTGGCTGCGAATATACCACACGAGCCATATTCATCGAACCGGCAGAGATGCCCATTATCAGTCCGTCGTAGTCGGCAAGCATATCAGCGAAGCCAACCTCATTGAGGAAGGCGTTCATCGTTGGTACATGACCACCGCCAAGGATGATCCAGTCAGAGGCATTGATGAGTTTTTGGGCTTCGTGGATGTTTCGACGGTCGAGACAGTCGAAAGCAACAAATTCAAAGCCTACTTCTTCGAATGCCTGAGCCATGCAAACGGTACAATGATCACCATATGAAGGCACATCTGGATTCGACGACACAAACACACAACGACTACGTCGAGGGACGATCTGCTGAACCTGCCAAAGGAATCCGTTTGCAGGGTTAATTGCACCGTCCATGGCCACACTTGGGCTACTTGTAAGGATATATTGCTTCAATTTTCGTAATTTCTTTATTAAAAATCGCTATAACTATTGCAAAGTTATGAAAAATAAGTTATTTTTGCAAAGGAAAATGTAACAAATAATAAGAGAGTATGACAAACTTTATCTTCATTTCCCCTAATTTCCCAGAAAAATACTGGCAGTTCTGCGACGAATTGCAGAAGAATGGTGTGCGCGTTCTTGGTATCGGCGATGCTCCTCGCGAGTCATTGAGCAACGAACTCCGAAACGCATTGACAGATTATTATTATGTACAGAATCTTGCCGACTACGACCAGATGTATCGTGCGGTGGGTTATTTCGCATGGAAGTACGGCCATATCGACTGGCTCGAATCAAACAATGAGTTCTGGCTTGAGCAGGATGCTCGTCTGCGTACCGATTTCAACATCAACACAGGTATCAAACTCGACCGTATTGATTCCATCAAGGAGAAATCCGAGATGAAGAAATACTACGCTCTCGGTGGTATCCGTACAGCTCGCCAGATTAAGGCTTCCGAGGGTTTTGACGCTGTGCTCGAATTTTCACATGATGCCGGATGGCCTCTCTTCGGCAAACCGGATGTTGGTGTTGGTGCTGGTGGTGCACATAAAATCGAGAACGAAGAGCAGTTGAAGTATTTCTTCGAAAACACTCCTGAGGTGGAACATTATGTTATCGAGGAGTTCATAACTGGTGATATCTGCACCTATGATGCAGTCATCAACTCAAAGGGCGAACCACTTGTTGAGTCTATGTGCGTGTGCCCTCCAAGTATTGCCGATATTGTGAACAACAACCTCGACTCTACCTACTTCGTTGAGAAGAAGATGTCGGAAAACCTCCGATTCTGGGGTCGTCGCACAGTAAAGGCATTCGATGTCCGTTCACGCTTTGTTCATCTGGAGTTCTTCCGTCTGAACCGTGCTCATCGTGGTCTTGGTGAAATTGGCGACTTCGTTGCTCTTGAGGTAAACATGCGTCCTGGTGGTGGTTACACTCCTGATATGATCAACTATGCCCACAACATCTCGATGTTCAAGATTTGGGCTGATATGATTGCCTTTGACCGTTCAACAGTGGCTTATCCTAACGACGATTACTTCTGTGTATTCGCTGGTCGTAGAGACAATGTTCAGTATGTGCTCGACCATGATGCCATCATGCAGAAATACGGTTATGCCATGGTAATGTCGCCTCGCATCGCTGATGCCCTCTCAGGCGCAATGGGCAACCAGGCTTATATCGCACGATTCCGCACAGAAGAAGAACGCGATCAGTTCCTTAAAGACACTTGCGATCGCAAATAAAATAATAACAATGCACATAGAATATCACAAATGGTGGAGTCATAATCTCCAGCGCGAAATGGAATACAAAGTGTATGGCCACGATGGTCAGGCACTTCTCGCTTTCCCTTGTCAGGACGGACGTTACTATGACT
>JAZQOD010000308.1:0-3901 GCA_045627685.1 Prevotella sp.
ATAGCGATGGCGATAGCGATAGCGATGACATAGAATGCTATAACATTTATGCTGATGGTAGTTTGGTGGGAACAAGCAACACTGAGCGGGCGAAGGTGGAGAACCTTGCGTTGGGACATCACGACCTCGGTGTGGAGGTGGTGTATGCCAATGGCGAGAAGGGCGCTATGCAGACAGCATCGGTAGAGATTGCCATCGACAAGAACGCATACGCTGTGAACACAGTGAATGCAGAGAACAGTGAAGACCTGAAGAGCATTGACTTCACATGGGAGGCACCAGTGGACAACGACCGTCAGTTCCTTGGATACTGCAATGAAGAGGCCGGTGACCAGAGAGTGGTAGGCAACGAGGATGAAGACTGGGCACTGCAGGCAATGGCATCGTTCGGAGCATCAGTGCTGAAGCCATTCGTGGGCAGTCAGATAAAGAAGTTCCGCTTCTACCCTGTCAGCAAGGCAGACTTCACATTCATGCTCGTGTTGAACAATGACATCATCGCTTACGAAGAGGCTGGTGAATACAAGCTGAACCAATGGAACGAGGTGGAACTCGAGGAACCGATAACAATTCTTCCGGGATTGGAATATTCGCTCGTGGTGGAGTGTGCCAATGCAGCACCAAACACACCACCGCTCGCCATCGACATCGACTCGCCATTCGTGGGAATATCGGATCTGGTATCGACAAACGGCATGTATTTCTCATCGCTCACAGAGAGCGGAGTTTTCGGTAACTGGATGATAGGAATGATATCAGAAGGTGAGGAAGAGACTCCACTGCCTATCACAGGATATGATGTGCGTGTGGATGGAGAAAAGAAGAACAGCGAGACCATCGGCACTACTGCCTATACCCTCGATGCAACAGACATGGCAGAGGGTAAGCACACAGTGAATGTGGATGTGGTGTATTCGGGAATAGATGAGCCGGTAGAAGGCGCAAGCAATAGTTTCGTCAAGATGACGACGGGGATAAAGGGCGTAAACGGAAACGAATACGGATACGAAAACGGAAACGAATACGGAAACGGCAGCAGGAAGATTTATAATGTTGCGGGACAGAGACTGAGCGTGCCTACAAGGGGTATCGTTGTTGAGAAGAGGAGGAAGAGGCTGAAGTAGAAGCCCCCCCCCCTAGCCCCCTCCCCATTAGGGAGGGGGGAACCCATTCGGGGGAGGAGGAGCGATAGCGGAAGCCCTCCCATATATGGGAGGGAACAGGACAGAAAAGACAGCAAAAGACAGCAAAAGACAGCAAAAGGGCCGGCTCGATGGAGCCGACCCTTTTGTTATTATGAAGCCGCAGGGTTCTTTTAGAAGTTCTCTGCGTGAACTTCGAAGTAAGCCTGTGGATGAGCGCAGGTTGGGCAGAGCTCTGGAGCCTTGGTGCCTACTACGATGTGACCACAGTTGCGGCACTCCCATACCTTTACCTCACTCTTAGCGAATACCTCCTGTGCCTCGATATTGTGGAGGAGTGCGCGATAACGCTCCTCGTGATGCTTCTCGATAGCAGCAACAAGACGGAACTTCTCTGCCAACTCTGGGAAACCTTCCTCCTCAGCAGTCTTTGCGAAGCCATCATACATATCTGTCCACTCGAAGTTCTCGCCAGCAGCGGCAGCGGCAAGGTTCTCTGTTGTAGAACCGATACCTTCCAACTCCTTGAACCACATCTTTGCGTGCTCCTTCTCGTTGTCGGCAGTCTTGAGGAAGAGAGCAGCGATCTGCTCAAAACCCTCCTTCTTTGCCTTAGAAGCGAAATATGTGTACTTGTTACGAGCCTGTGACTCACCTGCGAAAGCAGCCTCGAGATTCTTCTCGGTCTGGGTGCCTGAATACTTTGTCTGTGCCATAATGATTATAGTTTTAAAAATTCTGGATGCAAAGTTACTGCATAATTATTGCAAATGCAAGAAAAGGAGGGAAAAGAAACGAAAATTTGAGGGATATTAGACAATTTAACACTCTGGAGGGGGAATTTTTGAACACGAATTGCACGAATGGGATTTTTATTTTTAACGCGAATTGCCGTGAATAATTATTTTTAGAACACAAATGGCTTTTTTCTGCAGGAATTGCGATGATGGCAAGAAAAACAACATGAGGACAAGATTATATTAAAAAAGTACAATAGAAAGACAAAATAAAATAGTAACTTTGCAAAACAAATAAAACCTATAGAAAAATGTCGAAAACTTACGAATTTCAACCACAGGGGGTGTGCTCAAAAGTGATGCTCATCACCATAAGCGATGATAATACAGTAGAAAACCTACAAGTGCTGGGAGGATGCCACGGTAACCTGCAAGGTATTGCAGCACTGGTGAGAGGAATGAAAGTGGAAGAGGTGATAGCACGACTCGAAGGAATAAAATGCGGAATGAAGGAGACCTCATGCCCAGATCAGCTGGCACAGGGGTTGAAGGGCCTTCAGCGATAGCAGCCCTAGCCCCCCGGCCCCCGAAGGGGGAGGGAAAGGGAGCGGGCGTGACACGCCCTTGAGATATGAACATGACGGGAACGGGAGCGATAGCGAAAGCGAAGGCGGAAGCGGGAGCAAGAGCGGAAGCGATGGCGGAAGCGGGAGCAAGAGCGGAAGCGGAAGCAAGAGCGGAAGCGGGAGCGAGAGCGAGAGCGGAAGCGGAAGCGGAAGCAAGAGCGGAAGCGAAGGCGGAAGCGGAAGCGGAAGCGAAGGCGGAAGCGGAAGCGGAGCAAAGCGGGAGCGAAGGCGGAAGCGAAGGCGAAAGCGAAGGCGAAAGCGGAAGCGATGGCGATGGCGGAAGATAACAAAAAAACAATAATAATATAACAATGAAGAAAATTCTTTTATCGATGCTGGTTGCGGTGAGTGCAACTGGTGTGAGCGCACAGAGTGCTCGTCCGGCGATTGCTAAGGACGCAAATCTGGAGAAGAAAATCGAGAAGACTCTCTCGAAGATGACTCTCGATGAGAAAATCGGTCAGATGCTCGAACTGAACATCGACAACATGGGTAGCATGACAATTGCTGACCCAAAGGTGGACCGTACAAAGGTGAAGTCGGTATTGATGCAGTATGGGGCTGCAGCAAAGGACATCGATGCTACAATGAAACTCTCAGACAAGGAGATTATGGAGAAGTTCAAGGGCTTCAACCTCGACATCTTCACCGATGACACAAAACGCAAATGGACTATCAACGAGGCAATGCTCGACACCCTCATCTCAAAGTGGAAGATCGGTTCGATACTCAACGCACCTGCCACACGAGCAGCATCTGTGGAAGACTGGCAGCAGTATATCGGAAAGATTCAGCAGTTGTCGATGAAATACCTCGGCATTCCATGTATCTACGGTCTTGACAACAACCACGGTGTGACATACATTCAGGGCGGAACACTCTTCCCACAGCCTATCAACATCGCGGCTTCATTCAACACCGACCTTGCATACGAAGGATCGAAGATCTGTGCATACGAGAGTCGTGCAGCCAACTGTCCATGGGTTTACAACCCAACAATCGACCTCGGTCGTGACCCACGCTGGCCACGAATCTGGGAGTCGTATGGTGAGGATGCCATCGTGAACGCACGCATGGCAGAGGCAGCAGTTCGCGGTTACCAGGGTGACGACAACAACCACCTCTCGCCTACCAATGTGGCAACAAGCATAAAGCATTATTTCTGCTATGGTGCTCCATTCTCGGGCAAGGACCGTACACCAGCGTATGTATCACCACTGATGCTCCGCGAGAAATATTTCGAGCCATTCCGTGCAGCAGTGATGGCAGGAACACTCACCATCATGGTGAACTCAGCATCTATCAACGGTGTGCCTGTACACGCAAGTTATGAATATCTGACAAAGTGGTTGAAGGAAGACCTGCAGTGGGATGGTATGATTGTTACCGACTGGGC
>JAZQOD010000309.1:0-20691 GCA_045627685.1 Prevotella sp.
CCGGCACAGGTGTTCATGGGCGATACCGGTTCGCTCACCATCGGTGGTATCATCGGTGTTGCAGCAATCGTTTTGCATAAGGAACTGATGCTCCCAATTCTCTGTGGAGTGTTCTTCGTGGAAAGTCTCAGTGTTATGATGCAGGTGTACTATTTCAAGTTGGGAAAGCGCCGTGGAGTAAAGCAGCGCATCTTCCGCAGAACACCGATCCATGATAATTTCCGCACCCAGGATTCACAACTCGATCCTGATTGCAAATACCTGCTCAAAGGTTCAGGACGAGTGTTCCATGAGTCGAAGATAACCATTCGATTCTGGATCACCACAATCATCCTTGCTGCATTGACAATTATTACACTCAAAATACGATAAATAAATGTTCGCGTAACGCGATAAAGACATACAGAAGATGAAGTTGGCAATATTAGGAGCAGCAGAGAGTGGAGTAGGAACAGCCATTCTCGCGCAGAAAGAAGGCTACGAGGTGTTCGTGTCCGATATGGGCATGATAAAAGATAAGTACAAGACCCGTCTCAATGAATATTCCATTCAGTGGGAAGAAGGACATCATACGGAGGAGAAGATACTCTCGGCCGATGAAGTTGTGAAGAGCCCAGGCATTCCTGATACTGCCCCTCTGGTACAGAAACTCATTGCCCAGGGTACTCCGATACTCTCCGAAATAGAGTTCTGCTCTCGCTACACCAAAGGAAAGACCATCTGCATCACCGGTAGCAACGGTAAGACCACCACAACAACCCTCATCCATTATATCATGCAGCAGGCAAAGAAGGATGTGGGACTCGGTGGAAATATAGGTCGTTCGCTGGCTCTGCAGATTGCTGAAGGAGACAAAGACTGGTATGTGGTAGAACTCAGTTCGTTCCAGTTGGACAACTGCTTTGCCTTCCGTCCGGATGTGGCAGTTCTGATGAATATCACCCCAGATCATCTCGACCGCTATGACTTTGAGATGCAACACTATGTTGACTCGAAGATGCGCATCATACAGAACCAGACAGAGAAAGATGAATTCATCTATTGGACAGGTGATGAGTACATTGAGAAAGAACTCACCCGCCGCCAAAATGGAGAGGAGATACCAGCACCAACACCTTCTTCGAAGGTAGCTGTAAAAGGTGAACCAACACTCCGCCCATTCTCTGACGATGATTTCGAGAAACTCGGACTGGAATTCTCGCTTCCAGGCAAGCACAACAAACGCAATGCACTTGCTGCATATTATGCAACAAAGGCAGCCGGAGTTGACGAGGCATTAATCCGTGACTGTCTGAAGAACTTCCCTGGTGTGGAACATCGTCTGGAGTTTGTTGCCGACAAGAATGGAGTACGCTATATAAACGACTCAAAGGCCACGAATGTAGATGCCTGTTTCGTTGCCCTCGACGCAATGTCACGACCAACAGTGCTCATCGTGGGAGGCAAGGACAAGGGCAATGACTACAGTCAGATTGTTCCGCTGGTAAAAGAGAAATGTCGTGGTGTAGTATATCTCGGTGCAGACAACAAGAAACTACATGACAATTTCGACGGCATCGGAGTGGAAATCGCTGATACTCATTCGATGAAGGACTGCGTTAAGGCGTGCGCGAGGATTGCCCAGGAAGGTGATGTCGTTCTGCTGAGCCCTTGCTGTGCAAGTTTCGACCTCTTCAAGAATATGGAGGACCGAGGCGAGCAGTTCAAAGAGTTGGTAAGAAACATGTAAAAAGAAACAAGAGATAATCGGTGATAGGAAATATCGTGATATAGGCGATGAATAAAACTTTAGGAAATATCTTTAAGGGTGACAAGGTGGTGTGGATGGTGTTCTTCTTCCTCTGCATTATCAGTGTGCTGGAAGTATTCTCTTCTTCCTCATCATTGTCATATAAGGGAGGCAACTACTGGTCGCCTGCCATCAAACATAGTGGACTTCTGCTTTTCGGATTGTTCTGCATGATTGTCGCCCTGAATATCAAGTGCAAATATTACAAGATTGCGACACCTTTCATGTATGCGATTTCGCTCTTGTTGCTGTTTCTGGTGCTTGTGATGGGTAGTGCAACGAACGATGCCCATCGCTGGTTCAGTCTTTTTGGCTTGCAGTTTCAACCGTCGGAGATAGCCAAGGGTACGGTGGTGCTTTTGTGTGCGCAGATATTGAGCAGTACCCAAACACCAGAAGGTGCTGACAAACGTGCATTCTGGTGGATAATGGGAGCATGTGCCCCAATCATATTGCTTATCGGTGTCGAGAATCTCTCTACGGCAGCGCTTATCTGTGCAACAATCTTTATGATGATGTTCATCGGTCGTGTCCCATTGCGTCAGTTGGGCGGTCTAATGGGAGCAGTAACTGTGCTGATAGGTTTTGTCATTGCCCTTGTGATGCTTTTGGGTAATGCACAGACAACACCACCTCCTGCAGAAACAGAGACGACTGCTCAGGTTACATCTGAAGGAATCTCTACAGATGAAGCAAATACCATCGTAATGGGAGAAGGGGCAAGTGGAGTGACCTCCAATACAGGTATCCTACACCGCTTCGACACATGGAAAGCCCGTATCATGAAGTTCCTTGACCACGAAGAAGTTGCTCCTGAGGATGTGGATCTCGACAAAGACGCCCAGGTGGTGTTCTCAAAAGTTGCTATTGCCACATCGGGAATTATCGGCTGCGGTCCTGGAAACTCGGAACAGCGTGATTTCCTCTCTCAGGCATTCTCCGACTTTATCTATGCGATAGTCATCGAGGAACTGGGACTTGCCGGTGCTTTCGTTGTCGCCTTCCTTTATGTGGTACTGTTGTTCCGTGCCGGTCGTATTGCCAACCGTTGTGAGAATAACTTCCCTGCATTCCTTGCTATGGGACTTGCACTGATGCTCGTTGTGCAGGCTCTGTTCAATATGTGCGTTGCTGTGGGAATCGTTCCTGTAACAGGTCAGCCACTGCCGTTGATAAGCAAGGGTGGTACGTCTACAATCATCAATTGTGTGTATATCGGAATCATACTTAGCATCAGCCGTTCAGCGAAGAAAAAGGTAGTGGAAATAGCCCCAAATAAGGCTTAAAACTTGACCTTTGAATAAAATTCAAACATAAAAGTACAAAAAGTAATATAAATATGTCCGAAAGTGATTTATTTTTATTACTTTTGCTAAATAAAGAAGAATACAAATGGATAAGGAACTGAGAATAATAATCAGCGGTGGCGGAACTGGTGGGCATATCTTCCCTGCAGTGTCTATTGCCAATGCTATTAAGGCAAAGCGTCCAGAAGCAAAAATCCTCTTTGTGGGGGCTAACGGACGCATGGAAATGCAACGTGTCCCTGCTGCGGGATACGAGATTGTCGGTTTGCCAGTCCGTGGACTTGTCCGTCCATTATATAGTTTGAAGAATATTGGCGTGATGCTGGACTTCTTCAAGAGCAAGAATCAAATCAAGAAGGTCATCAAGGACTTCGCACCACAGGCGGCAGTCGGCGTTGGAGGCTATGCTTCGGCTCCTACATTGAACGCTGCTTATGCATTGGGAGTGCCTTGCCTCATCCAGGAGCAAAACTCTTACGCAGGTGTCACAAACAAATCGTTGGCTAAGAAGGCAGAGAAGATTTGTGTGGCATACGAGGGTATGGAGCGCTTCTTCCCGAAAGAGCGCATAATGCTCACAGGCAATCCTGTTCGTCAGGGCCTTTTGAACCCAGAACTGAAGAAGGATGTTTGTGCGACTTCATTCGGAATGACTACCGACAAGCCAATCATCCTTATGGTGGGAGGCAGCCTCGGTGCCCGTACATTGAACCAGAGTGTTCTCAAGAACCTTGATAAAATTGCAGAGTCGCCAATCCAGTTCATCTGGCAGACAGGAGGTTATTACAGCAAAAGCATCCAGGAGGAGTTGGCGAAGAGGGGAAAGCCAGCAAATCTGTTTGTGACCGATTTCATCGGAAAGATGGATGAGGCTTATGCTGCAGCCGACCTTGTGATATCTCGTGCCGGTGCAAGTTCAATCAGTGAACTATGCCTTCTTGGCAAGCCATCTATCCTCGTGCCTTCTCCAAATGTGGCTGAAGACCACCAGACTCACAACGCGATGGCTCTCGTCAACAGAAATGCGGCATTGCTCGTGAAGGATGTTGAGGCAGAGGAGAAATTGCTCCCACTGGCCATTGAGACTGTTGCAGACGCAAAGAAACTCGCCACCCTTGGCGCAAATGCACTTGAGATGGCGTTTAAGAACTCGGCAGACGTTATTGCTGACGAGGTGTTGAAACTCGCAGAAAAGTAACTTTATGGAAATCAAAGATATTAAAGCAGTATATTTTGTAGGTGCAGGAGGCATCGGAATGAGTGCCATAGCCCGCTACTTCATCAGCAAAGGAATGGTGGTTGCTGGCTATGACAAGACACCTTCGGACCTTACCCGTCGCCTTGAGAAGGAGGGAATGCTCCTTCACTATGAGGAGAATGTGGATGAGATACCTCATGCCTGCAAGAATGCAAAGTCATGTCTGGTGATATATACACCGGCAGTACCAGCGACACACAAGGAATTACAGTTCTTCCGCGAGGGAGGGTTTGAGATTCAGAAACGCGCTCAAGTGCTCGGTACCCTGACAAGACAGCATAAAGGTCTTTGCGTGGCAGGAACCCACGGCAAGACTACAACATCAACAATCTGTGCACACATAATGCACCAGAGTCACATGGACTGTAACGCATTCCTTGGTGGAATATCGAAGAACTATGGTACAAACCATATTCTTTCCGACGACAGCGACTTTGTGGTTATAGAGGCAGATGAGTTTGACCGTTCTTTCCATTGGCTCCGCCCTTGGATGACGGTCATCACAAGCACAGACCCAGATCATCTTGATATCTACGGAACGAAAGAGGCTTACCTTGAGAGTTTCCGTCATTATACAACACTGATTCAGGCTGGTGGCGCTCTCATCATCCATAAAGACCTTGAGATGACCGCTGATGTTCAGGAAGGAGTCCGTGTTTATGAATATAGCCGCAATGAGGGCGACTTCCACGCAGAGAACATCAGAATAGAGAACGGCGAGATAACCTTCGACTTCATCTCACCAATCGAGAATGTCTATGGAGTGCAGATGGGCCAGCCTGTTCCAATCAATATCGACAACAGTATTGCTGCAATGGCAATGGCTCAGTTGAATGGCTGTAATGCAGAAGAGTTGAAGTACGGTATCAAGACATACCATGGTGTTGACCGCCGCTTCGATTTCAAGTTAAGAGACGACCGTCATGTTGTGCTCTCTGACTATGCCCACCATCCACAGGAGATATTCCAGAGTGCGAAGAGCCTGAAGGAACTCTATGCAGGACGAAAGATCACCGCATTGTTCCAGCCACATCTCTACACCCGAACCCGTGACTTCTACAAGGATTTCGCTTCGGCATTGAGTCAGTTGGATGAGGTTATCCTTTGCGATATCTATCCTGCCCGTGAGGAACCGATTCCGGGTGTTACAAGCCAACTTATCTACGACAACCTTGCAGAGGGCGTCGAGAAGAGTATGGTGAAAAAAGAGGATGTAATCGAACTGGTCAAGAGTCGTGATTTCGATGTTTTGGTGGTGCTTGGCGCAGGCGACCTCGACAATTATATAACTCAAATTACAAATATTATCAAAGAAAAATAAACAATAATGTCTTCACCATTAAAGAAAGCAGGTTTAATCCTGGCAGACCTTCTGCTTGCTGCATATATCATTGTGGCTTTTTCGGCTTTCAATAAGCCGGAAGAGAAACTGTATGTGTGCAAGGCTGTGAACATTGTTGTTGAAGATGCCTCTACCCACGGCTTCATTGATGCAAAGGAGGTGGAGCGACGTCTGAATAAGAGTGGACTCTATCCGAAGGGCAAGGCTTTGTCGCAGGTCAGCACACGCAAGATTGAGGAGACACTGCAGAAGACACCTTTCGTCCACAATGCAGAGTGCTATAAAACTCAGGACGGAACGGTTACAGTTAGTATAACCCAGAGACTGCCGGTAGTGAGAATCAAGGCGGTGAATAACGACGATTTCTATATTGATGATCAGGATTGTATCATGCCTAACTCGGAATACACTTCAGATCTTATCATTGCTACCGGCTATATCAGTCGGGATTATGCTGTTAAGTATGTGTCGCCGCTGGCTCGCACTCTGATGGCCGATGACCTTTGCCGTAATCTGTTCGAACAGATAAATATCACCAAGGGACATGGCGTAGAACTCGTGCCTCGTTTGGGCGGTCATGTCGTTTACCTCGGCAAGATTCCAGAGAGTAATATCAAACAGGAACGTCAGAGGATTATTGAACAGTTTGTTGATACAAAGATGAAACGCCTGGAGACCTTCTATAAGTACGGTCTTAAAGAGGCAGGATGGAATATGTACTCGGAGATAAGTCTGGAATTCGACAACCAGATTATCTGCAAGCGCATTGATAACGAAGAATAAAAGGAAAAACAGGAAATATATTTATGGCTATGGCAAAAGAATTCATTGTAGCTATTGAACTGGGATCATCAAAGGTTACCGGTATCGCAGGAAAGAAGAATCTTGACGGCAGCATCAGCGTACTTGCTGTTGTTCAGGAGGAATCCTCTTCATACATTCGTAGAGGAGTAGTTTACAACATTGATAAGACGATGTTGGCTCTCATCAATGTAAAGAAGCGTCTTGAGACACAGTTGCACACCAAGATCCAACAGGTGTATGTCGGCGTTGGCGGACAAAGCATCCTCGGCTTGAAGAATGTCATTGTCAAAGACCTTCCTGCCGAGGCTATCGTAGATCAGAGCATGGTCAATGAACTGATGGATGCCAATCGAGCAATGAACTATCCTGACCAGGAGATTCTCGATGCCATCACTTTGGAGTACAAGGTTGACTCGCAGATGCAGATCGATCCTGTAGGCATCCAGTGTTCTCGTCTTGAAGGAAACTTCCTGAACATTCTTTGGCGCAAATCGTTCTACCGCAATCTGAACAAGTGTTTGGAAAATGCAGGCATCTCAATAGCAGAGATGTATCTTTCTCCACTCGCTTTGGCTGACAGTGTGCTCGCTGAAGCAGAGCGTCGTGCAGGTTGTGTCCTTGTGGACCTTGGCGCTGACACTACAACGATTTCTGTATATTACAAGAATGTGCTCCGTCACCTTGCTGTCATTCCTCTTGGTGGAGCCAATATCACTCGTGACATCGCAACATTGCAGATGGAAGACCACGAGGCAGAGCGCATGAAACTCAAATATGGTTGCGCTTATACCGATAATGGCGATATTGACAATACACTTATGCTCCCTATTGATGCAGAGCGTGAGGTGGAGAGCCGCAAGTTCATAGAGATTGTCGAGGGCCGTCTTGAGGAAATCATTGAGAATGTGTGGTTCCAGGTTCCTGGAGAGTATGCAGATAAGTTGCTCGGTGGTATTATCCTCACAGGTGGTGGCGCTAATATGAAGAATATTGAGCGTGCATTCCGCAACCGTACTCGCATAGAGCGTATCCGTATTGCAAAGTCTGTTAACCAGACAATTGATGCCACACAGCCTGAGATTACAGCGCACGACTGTAAGATGAATACAGTTCTCGGTCTTCTCGCTAAGGGTGATATGAACTGTGCAGGTGACGAAATCACCAATGACCTCTTTACCGTGGGCGAAGAACAGCCTATGGGACATGTTTCAGAGGCAGGCCGTATCAACCGTCCTCATCAGGGTAAGGTGCAGACTGAAGCAGAGAAGCGTGAGGCAGAGGAAGAAGAGCGCCGCAAGCGTGAAGAGGAAGAAGAGAAGGCTCGCATAGCAGAAGAGGCTCGCCTTGAAGAGGAGCGTCGCATTAAGCGCGAAAACGGATTCTTCAATAAGACAGTTAAGATGTTCAAGAAATTTGTTGTAAGCGCAATCTCTGAAGAGGAATAGTAAAGGGCAAGTAATAACGAAAGAAAAAGACAATAAAGATATATGGCAGATACTTTAAATACAATTCTTGACTTTGGCGAGCCAGAGCAGGAAAACAGCATAATCAAGGTCATTGGCGTTGGTGGCGGTGGTGGTAATGCAGTAAACCATATGTATCGTGAAGGTATTCATGATGTGACTTTTGTGTTGTGTAATACCGACAACCAGGCTCTTAATGATTCTCCAGTACCAGTTCATCTTCAGTTAGGCAAGGAAGGTCTGGGTGCAGGTAACAAGCCAGAGAAAGCGCGTGCTGCAGCAGAGGAGAGCATCGAGGATGTTCGCCGTATGCTTAGCGATGGTACAAAGATGGCCTTTATCACAGCAGGTATGGGCGGTGGTACTGGAACAGGTGCTGCCCCTGTAATTGCCCGTGTCAGCAAGGAACTTGACATCTTGACTGTAGGTATTGTCACTATTCCGTTCCGTTTTGAGGGTGAACGAAAGATTGACCAAGCCCTTGATGGTGTAGAGGAGATGTCAAAGCATGTTGATGCGCTCCTTGTTATCAACAACGAGCGTCTTCGTGAGATATATCCAGAACTTTCCCTCCTTGACGCATTCTCAAAGGCCGACGACACATTGAGCATTGCTGCAAGAAGTATTGCTGAGATTATCACCAACCACGGTCTCATCAACCTTGACTTCAATGATGTAAAGACAGTTCTTAAGGATGGTGGCGTGGCTATCATGAGTACAGGCTATGGCGAAGGCGACGGTCGTGTGAAGAAGGCTATTGATGATGCTTTGAATTCGCCATTGCTCAATGACAATGATATTTTCAACTCTCGTAAGATTCTTCTTAGCATTAACTTCTGCAATGAGAAGAACGATAACTCTGGTCTTATGATGGAGGAGATGAATGATATCAATGACTTCATGGCTCGTTTCAGTGGTGACTTCGAGATCAAGTGGGGTGTTGGCACTGATCCTGACCTTGGAAAGAAAGTAAAGGTTACAATCCTTGCTACCGGCTTCGGTCTTGAGGATGTTGACGGAATGAATATGCATCTTGGCAAGAAATACACCCAGGAGGAAGCAAATCGCATTGCTGAGGCTGAGGAAAAGGCTGCAGAGCGCCGTAATCGTCGCGAGCATTACTATGGCAATGATGCAAGCAACAATCAGTATAAGCGCCGCCCACATATCTTCTTGTTCCGTCCTGAGGATCTTGACAATGAGGATGTTATCTATGCAGTAGAGAGCACTCCTACCTATAAGCGTACCCGCAAGACTCTTGAGGATATCCGTAATGCGGCAAATGGCGAGAAGTCTCAGGAACAGGAGAACAAGGATTCTAACGATAACCCACAGGGAATCATTAGTTTCGCATAATGTGAAAGTTATTATGAGTCTCTTCGGAATAGAGAGATTCGTACAAAGATAATTATTGGCAGATTGTGATAAGGGATGTCTCCCGAATTGCAATCTGCCAGTTTTTTTTATTTTATGCAAACAGTTCCTTCATCACTGCAAAGGATTTTAGTTCCGGGAAGGCTGGCAGATGTAAACGATAATAATTCAGTATGCCTTCTGTACACTGGTTCCTTTGCGCGCGCGATAATTTCAAAAGGTGCATAGTACTGTAGTTCAGACGGTCTATGACAGGTATAATAGTTGCTTCCGACGGACGTATTGTGTCCTTATGTTTAGGAATGAGAGGGGAAAACTCTCCACTTTGAAGATCAAACCAACTGCCTGGAGAGAAATCCTCGATGTTAGGATGAAATCCAATGAAAAGCGAGATTTTCATCATGAACACTATATGGAAGTTTGCAAATCCTTTTTCAGCGTTATCAAGCCATTCTATGCTGTGTTCGATGTAATCATATAGATGAACATTCTGCTGTTCGTTCAGCAGGGCGTAGCGGAGAAATTCAGCCAGGAAAATGCTGATTGATAGTTTGTAGGGGTCGTAGGGAATGCTCTTTGTTGGATATGCGAGTCTCACCTCCTTGATATTATGAATCTCCACCTTCGGCTTACGGTCGAACTCCACCTCAACAATATTCAGTGGTTGGAAGTAGTTTGCTTTGCTCTTCTGTTTGCCACGACTGCTTACAGGACATGAGAAAGTAATCTTCCCATACTCCTGACTAAACATGTCGACGAATATCTTTTTGTCGCCATATTTCAGTGTGTTTAGAACTATCGCTTTTGTCTTTGTAAGCATGAATGAGGTGTTATAAACTTGATTTGTATCTGCAAAATTACTAAAAATCAGGCGCTTTTGAAAAAAATAGTGTTGAAAATTTGTGCAGTTGAGAAAAAATTACTACCTTTGCACCCGCAAAACTGATAATGGTCCCTTCGTCTATCGGTTAGGACGAGAGATTTTCATTCTCTAAAGAGGAGTTCGACTCTCCTAGGGACTACCAGTTCAGCATCTCGCCAGATGGCGATAAAGAGTTTGTTTGACGGACAGAGGATGATGACGGGAAACCGACCTGATTCTGAAGTCTGTTTTTTGTAACTCTGACAAGGTGCTGAAGGGTTTAAGTAAATCCGCCATAGGGCAGCCCACCCAGCATAAGACCCATAGGCTATTAAAAACAATTTAAATTAATTTTTGCAATTATGGCAAATCACAAGGGTTCCCTGAAGAGAATTCGTCAGGACAAGGTTAAGACAGCTCACAACAAGTACTACGCTAAGACAATGCGTAATGCAGTTCGTAAGCTCCGTGCAACAACAAACCGCGAAGAGGCTGTAGCACTCTATCCAAAGGTACAGAAGATGCTTGATAAGCTCGCTAAGATGAACGTTATTCACGCTAACAAGGCAGCAAACCTCAAGTCAAGCCTCAACCAGCACGTTAACGCTCTCTAATAGGAGTGTTGTCTGAAAAAATAAAAGGTCATGCTATTTCGGTAGCGTGACCTTTATTCGTTTATGTAATATGCCTTTGTTAATGGCGTAATATAAAGGTATTTTGGGCTTTTTGTGATAGTTAATGGTTATATTAACCATTTTGTTGCATGTTTATTTCCGATTCTCATTTTTTTTTAGTAAATTTGCAACAAATATAAAATCCAAATAAACGATGGAAGAAATACTCAACAACGAAGGTACAGAGAAGAACTACACTGGTAGTAGTATTCAGGTACTTGAAGGTTTAGAGGCTGTGCGTAAGCGTCCAGCCATGTATATCGGTGATATCAGTGAGAAGGGTCTTCATCATCTTGTTAACGAAACCGTTGACAACTCTATCGATGAGGCTATGGCTGGTTACTGTACCGATATTGAAGTAATCATCAACGAAGATAATTCTATCACAGTAGAAGATAACGGTCGTGGTATTCCGGTTGACGAGCATCCAAAGATGCATAAGTCGGCTCTTGAGGTTGTAATGACCGTTCTCCATGCTGGTGGTAAGTTCGATAAAGGTTCATATAAGGTTTCCGGAGGTCTCCACGGTGTGGGTGTAAGTTGTGTGAACGCTCTTTCAACCCATATGCTCTCACAGGTGTTCCGTGATGGTAAGATCTACCAGCAGGAATATGAGAAGGGTAAGCCTCTCTATGATGTAAAGGTTGTAGGTGAGACAGATAAACGCGGTACACGCCAGCAGTTCTGGCCTGATGGAAGCATCTTCACAACAACAGAGTACAAGTACGACATTGTTGCGCGTCGTATGCGTGAACTTGCATTCCTTAATGCAGGTATCAAGATCACACTCCGCGATCTCCGTCCAGATGAGGAGGGCAAGACTCGTGAGGATGTGTTCCACGCAAAGGACGGATTGAAGGAGTTTGTTCGCTATGTGGACCGTCATCGTACACATCTCTTTGATGATGTTATCTATCTGAAGACAGAGAAGCAGGGTGTGCCAATCGAAGCAGCAATCATGTATAACACTGATTACTCTGAGAACATTCATTCTTATGTAAACAATATCAATACCATCGAAGGTGGTACTCATCTCACTGGTTTCCGTATTGCTTTGTCACGTACTTTGAAGAAGTATGCTGATACCGACGAGGCATTGCGTAAGCAGATTGAGAAGGCAAAGATTGAAATTACTCCTGAGGACTTCAAGGAAGGACTTACCGCAGTTATTTCTGTAAAGGTTGCTGAGCCACAGTTTGAGGGCCAGACAAAGACAAAACTTGGCAACTCTGAGGTAAACGGTGCTGTTCAACAGGCTGTAGGTGAGGCAATGAACGACTATCTTGAGGAGCATCCAAATGAGGCAAAGCGTATCTGCGAAAAGGTTATCCTTGCTGCTTCTGCGCGTATTGCTGCTCGTAAGGCTCGTGAGAGCGTTCAGCGTAAGAGTCCGATGTCAGGTGGTGGTCTTCCTGGTAAGTTGGCTGACTGCTCATGCCGTGATCCAAAGAAGACAGAGATTTTCCTTGTCGAGGGTGATTCTGCGGGTGGTTCTGCAAAGCAGGGCCGTGACCGTACAACACAGGCTATCCTCCCTCTCCGTGGTAAGATTCTCAATGTTGAGAAGGTACAGTGGCACAAGGTGTTTGATGCAGAGTCTGTTAATATCATTCTCCAGGCCATCGGAGTACGCTTTGGTGTAGATGGCGATGATTCTAAGGAGGCAAACATTGATAAGTTGCGTTACGACAAGATCATCATCATGACCGATGCCGATGTCGATGGTTCTCACATCGACACACTTATCATGACACTCTTCTTCCGTTTCATGCCAAAGGTAATCCAGGAAGGTCATCTTTATATTGCGACTCCACCTCTCTACCTCTGCAACTACAAGAACAAGGTAAAGGAGTATTGCTATACCGACCAGCAGCGCCAGCGCTTTATCGACAAATACGCTGATGGTAATGAGTCTGCGGTACATACTCAGCGTTACAAAGGTCTTGGTGAGATGAACCCAGAGCAGCTTTGGGACACAACAATGAATCCTGAGAGCCGTCTCCTCAAGCAGGTAACTATCGAGAACGCTGCCGATGCTGATGAGATCTTCTCAATGCTCATGGGAGATGATGTTGAGCCACGTCGTATCTTCATTGAGCAGAACGCTACATACGCTAATATTGACGCATAAATACGCGTTGTCCGTATAAACAATTATAACACTCTTTGGTTTAAAATGGCTAAAGAGTGTTATTTTTTACGTTTTTAATGACCGGTTTGTTCGGTAATCTTTTCTCTTTTTCCAAAATATTAGTAAATTTGCTAACAAATTTCAGTATCTATGGTAAGAAACTCTTCTATTGGTGGAATAACAGTACGACAGGCACGCGAATTAGGGTGCAAAGGTGATTATCTTGGAGAGGACATGGCGCTTTTCTCTAAGGTCGAGGAGATACCTCTCCCTATAGAACCAATGCGTATGGACTGTCTTTTCCTCGCTCTTTGTACATCGGGCGAGGCGTCATATACTGTAGATACTAAACTGCGAGTTGTCAAGGAAAACCAGTTGATTATCATAACCGAGGGTCAGGTTGTAACTGACTACAATCTCAGTGAGAATTGCAAGGGTCTTGGTTTGATGGTGTCAAATGTGTTCTATCGTGAGATTATTAAGGATATCCACGATCTTGTATCGCTGTTCCTGTTTGCCCGTACGCAACCTGTTGTTAATCTGTCAGAATGGGAGATGACGCTGTTCCAGAATTATCATAAGATGGTCTGCTTGCGCGTAAACGAAGAGAAGAATCCTTTTATCCGTCAGATTTGCTGTTCGTTGCTCAAGGCATGGCTGTTTGAGATGGGTGGAAAGATTTGGGAAGTAAAGTCTAATGTGCAGTCGAAGGCTCTGACCAGGGCAGAGGTTGTATTCACAGAGTTTATCAAACTTGTCGAAAAGAATTACAAGCGCGAGAGAAGAGTATCTTGGTATGCCGAACAATTGGGTATCAGCGCAAAGTATCTCTCAGAAATAGTGAGAGCAGCAAGTCGCCGTACTCCTAATGACTGGATTGATCAGTATGTGACGCTTGAAATGCGTGTCCTTTTGAAGAATTCAAGCATGAACATCAAGGAGATGACCGAATACCTTAACTTCCCTAATCAGAGTTTCTTTGGAAAGTATTTCAAGGAACATGTCGGAATATCGCCTTCTGCCTACCGCAAGCGTAAAGTGTGATAGAGGACGAAAACGAATACGAAGACAAAAACGAATACGAAGATGAGGGCGGAATCAGGGACAACGGCCTTGTGAATAGGTTAGATTATGCCTTGCTCCTTCAGTTCCTCGCCGACAGTCTCTAATTCTTTGTACCACTCTTCACCAAAGCGGCGTGTAAGTGGTTCCTTCAGGAATTTGTAAACAGGCAAATTCAGTTCCTGACCTTTTTTCACTGCATCTTTGCAGATGGCCCACTTGTGATAGTTGAGGCCGATTAATCCATTGCTCAGTTTCTTCTCGCGAATAGGGTAGAGGCTGCAACTTATTGGTTTGCAGAATGTAGATTTCCCCTCACGGAATGCCGATTCAAGCGCACAAAGACAACAATTCTTCACTGTCTCATCACCGATGTTAAGGTCTTTGTAGCAGGTAAACACGCAGTCCTTGCCGTTTACGATACTCGTCACCAGGTCACCGTCACGGTCGTTGTAAACCACTCCTTGCTTGTCGATTACAGCTTGCGCAGCAGCAGAGAGTTGATTCCACACAACCTCTGTCGATTCCTCAATGTCGGCAATCTCGTCAAAGAGCACCGGAGCACCGGCGTCACCTTCGATACAGCATTCGCCTTTGCAAGCATTGAGATCACAGCAGAACTTCTCTGTGAACACATCCATGGAAACTAACACATTGCCAACTTCTATAATCATATTTGCGAGCGTTTTGATTTGAGGAGGGTTTATAAATTCCCGCCTTGAATGAAATAATCCCTGTATTGTGGAGATGTCAGAGCGATGCTTTACCAGTTTATCGGTGGTAGGTTGTGCTCTTTAAGATAACTGTTACAGCGCGAGAAATGATGGTTGCCGAACCATCCACCTCTGTTTGCCGATAATGGTGAAGGGTGCACACTCTCCAGTATCAGGTGCTTGCTTGTGTCGATAAGCGCCTTCTTTGAACGAGCATAACCGCCCCAGAGTATGAACACCACATGTTCCTTGTTGTCGCTGATAGCCTTTATCACAGCGTCAGTGAAAGTCTCCCAGCCATGCTTCTGGTGCGATCCAGCCATGTGCTCTCTCACTGTCAGGGTGGCATTCAGCAGGAATACCCCCTGTTCAGCCCAGCGACGCAGACTACCGTTGTACATTCTCTTGCCGCGTTGCTGCATTCCTACGGTCGAAAGTTCCGGTACTGTGCCTATATCCTCTTTCACCTCTTTGAGGATATTGATGAGTGATGGTGGCAGGTCAATGCCATCTTTCACAGAAAAGCATAATCCCTCAGCTTGACCGGGGCCGTGGTATGGATCTTGACCAAGTATCACAACGCGTACATTGTCGATTGGGCAGAGGTTGAAGGCGTTGAAAATCTCTTTTGCTGGAGGGTAGCAAACGGCAGACGAGTATTCTGCTTTGACAAACTGAGTGAGCTTGAGGAAATAGTCTTTCTCAAACTCACTCTGTAGTATCTTGCCCCAGCTTTCTTCTATGTTTACAACCATATAGGAAAGTAAGTATTAAACATCCCCCCTCCTTGGGAGGGGTTAGGGGGAGGTCATTAATCAACGATAAGGTTCTCACCAGTCATGTCAGCAGGCTGCTCCAATCCCATGATGTGGAGGATAGAAGGAGCAACGTCAGCCAGACGACCGTTCTTCACTGTTGCTGAGTTGTTGTCAGTAACGTAGATGAATGGTACTGGGTTGAGTGAATGAGCTGTGTTTGGTGAACCGTCAGCGTTTACAGCGTTGTCAGCGTTACCATGGTCAGCAATGATGATAGCCTCGTAGTCAGCAGCCTTTGCTGTCTCAATCACGTCACGAACGCAGTTGTCAACAGCGTGAACAGCCTTTGCAATAGCGTTCTTCACACCAGTGTGACCAACCATATCACCGTTAGCGAAGTTTACAACAACGAAGTCATACTGCTCTGTCTTCAATGCAGCGCAGAGTTTCTCCTTAACCTCGTAAGCCGACATCTCTGGCTTCAGGTCGTATGTAGCAACTTTTGGAGAAGCCACAAGGATACGATCCTCATTCTCGTATGGAGTCTCGCGACCACCGTTGAAGAAGAATGTAACGTGAGCATACTTCTCAGTCTCTGCTGTGTGGAGCTGCTTCTTGCCGTTCTTTGAGAGGTACTCGCCGAGAGTGTTCTCTACATTCTCTTTTGGGAAGAGGATGTGAACGCCAGTGAATGAAGCATCGTAAGGAGTCATACAGTAGTACTGGATGTTAGGGATAGTCTTCATGCCCTGCTCCTCCATGTCTGTCTGTGAGAGCACCTGTGTCAACTCCTTAGCGCGGTCGTTGCGGTAGTTGAAGAAGATAACAACATCGCCATCCTCGATCTTACCGTTCACTGCCGAGTTTACAATTGGCTTGATGAACTCGTCGGTAACCTCTGCTGCGTAAGAATCCTTAACAGCCTGTACCATGTCAGTTGCAGCAGTACCCTTGCCCTCTACGATGAGGTCGTAAGCCTCCTTGACACGCTCCCAACGCTTGTCGCGGTCCATTGCGTAGAAACGACCTACGATAGTAGCGATGTTAGCATCGTTGGCAGCACAAACATCAGTAATCTCCTGAATGAAGCCAGCACCAGACTTAGGGTCAGTGTCACGACCGTCCATGAAACAGTGAACGAATGTCTGCTGTGAGAGACCATACTCCTTGCCAATCTCGATGAGCTTCTTCAAATGGTCGAGTGAAGAGTGCACACCACCATTTGATGTAAGACCCATGAGGTGGAGTTTCTTGCCGTGCTCCTTAGCGTATGAGTAAGCCGAAACAACCTCAGGATTGTTCATGATAGAACCGTCCTTGCAAGCGCGGTTGATCTTTACGAGGTCCTGGTAAACGATACGACCAGCACCGATATTGAGGTGACCTACCTCTGAGTTACCCATCTGTCCATCAGGCAGACCAACATCCTCGCCAGAAGCGTCGAGCTGTGAATGAGCAGAAATTGCTGTCAAATAATCAAGATAAGGAGTAGGAGTGTTGTAGATGATATCACCAACTCCGTGCTGACCGATTCCCCAACCATCGAGAATCATCAAAAGTGCTTTCTTTGCCATTTTTATTATAGTTTAAAATTCAAGTTCTGTTAAACAATGCTATAGAATAGCATAGCACTTGCAAAGATAATAAAAAATATATATAAATAGGTATAATAGGACTCATTTTTCAATTAATTTTGCTACTTTTGTAACCAAAACAATAATTATTCTCATTATGAAGAAACTGAACTTATTATTTTTTGCATTATTTCTTGTTTTGACAGCCTCGGCTCAGGAGCGTCCTTTGTGGTTGCGTTACTGTGCCATCTCACCTGACGGACAGTCAGTGGCATTCTCTTATCATGGTGACATCTATACGGTCTCCGCTCAAGGTGGCGAGGCTCGACAGATTACATCAAACCCTGCTTACGACGCTTACCCTGTGTGGAGTCCCGACAGTAAGCAGATTGCTTTTGCATCACGCCGTGAGGGTAGTTTTGATTTGTGGCTTGTCAATGCTCAGGGTGGTCAGCCAAAACGATTGACAACTGACTCTGCCGGTGAGATTCCAATGACATTCAAAGATGCCAACACTGTGCTTTATCAGGCAAATATAATGCCTACAGCCGAGAGCATCTTCTTCCCGGGTTCGTTCAATCAGGTGTATGAGGTGAGTACCGAGGGCGGTCGTCCGAGACTCTTCTCCGAGACTACCATGGAAGACCTCGATATAAACGCCAAAGGACAGATTCTCTACCATAATAACAAAGGTTATGAGGATCCTTTCCGCAAGCATCACACATCACCGATTGCTCGTGATATATGGTTGTGCGATGGTGGCAAATATTCAAAAATGAACGGTTTCATCGGTGAAAACCGTACCCCACGCTGGGCGTCCGATGGTAATTCGTTCTTTTATCTGAGCGAAGAAGATGGTACCTTCAATGTATATAAGAAAAAGGTAGGTGAGAGTACCACAACCCGACTCACATCATATAAGGGTAATCCAGTGCGATTCCTTACCGTCAGCGATGATAATACCCTTTGCTTCGGCTATGACGGTGAGATATATACAATGAAAGAAGGCGCTGAACCACAGCGACTTAATGTGAGCATCGTCAGTGATGTCAATGCTTCGGAACTGGTACGCCAGATTCGTTCGGGAGGTGCTTCGGAGATATCTGTTTCACCAAAGAACAAGGAGGTGGCGTTTGTGATGCACGGCGATGTGTATGTTACCTCGCTCGACTATCGTACAACGAAGCGTATCACCGACACACCGGAACAGGAGCGAAATATCGACTTCTCGCCTGATGGACGCAGTATTGTCTATGCTGCCGAGCGTAATGGCTTGTGGCAGATATATCAGTCAACAATAGCCAACAAAGATGAGAAATCATTCACATACTGTACCCAGATTAAAGAGGAACAACTCGTAAAGAGCGACAAGACATCGCAGTATCCGGCTTATTCTCCTGACGGAAAGAAGGTGGCATTCCTTGAAAACCGCGGTGAGTTGAAAGTCCTCGACCTCGCTTCAAAGAAGACCGTGACCTGTATGGACGGAAAGTATCAGTATTCATACAGCGATGGCGATATCTGGTTTGAGTGGAGCCCTGACTCACGCTGGTTCCTTTCTAATTATATAGGTACAGGCGGATGGAATAATTCTGACATTGCACTCGTTAAGGCTGATGGCTCAGGCGAGATTCATAACCTCACCGACAGTGGCTATGGTAATGGCAATGGAAAGTGGGTGCTCGATGGTAAGGCTATGCTCTTCGAGAGCGATAAGAACGGCTATCGCAGTCATGGCAGTTGGGGCTCTGAGGGTGATGCTTATATCATGTTCTTCGACCTTGAAGCCTACGAAAAGTTCAATCGTTCAAAGGAGGAGAGTGAGGTTGATGAACTCAAGACCAAGGACGAGGTGAAAGAAGAAAAGGAAGAAGCGAAGGCTGAAGAGAAAGAAGCCAAGAAGGCTGAGAAAGCCGAGGAAAAGGGCAAAGAGGTGAAGGAGAAAGAGGTGGACCCACTTCAGTTTGATCTCGAGAATGCCAAGGACCGTGTCATTCGTCTCACCGTCAATTCATCGCATCTGGGTGACTTCGCCCTCGATAAGGAAGGTAAGAACCTCTACTACCAATCGGCCTTCGAGGGAGGCTACGACCTCTGGAAGCACGATTTGGTGGAGAACAAGACCGAACTGATAAACAAAGGTATCGGTGGAGGCGGTCTCACATGGGATAAGGACATGAAGAATCTCTATCTCTGTGGTGGTAGTATCCGTCGCTATGATGTAAGCGCAAGGAGTATCAAAAATATTGACTTCGAGGCAAACTTTAACTACCGTCCATATCTTGAGCGCAAGTATCTCTTCGACCATGTATGGCAGCAGGTAAAGGATAAGTTCTATGACCCACAACTCCACGGTGTTGACTGGGAAGGTTACAAGCAGACCTATGAGAAGTTCCTGCCATATATCGACAATAAAGACGATTTCAAGGATATGCTCTCTGAGATGCTTGGTGAGTTGAACGCCTCACACACTGGTGCCCGCTATTATGCCTCAGGTGCTCCATTGCAGACAGCTGCACTGGGTGTTTTCCTCGATAATAAGTACGATGGCGACGGTCTGTTGGTGAAAGAAGTCATCAAGGGCAGTCCTTTTGCTGTGCGCAATACTGGAGTGAAGGCTGGTACTGTCATCACCAAGATAGATGGTGAGGAGATTCTTGCCGGCAAGGACTATACCGCCATGCTTGATGGAAAGGCAGGCAAGCGTGTACGCGTTACAATAAAGAATAAGGGCGAGAAGGAGAAGGATGTGCTCATCAAGGCAATCTCTCGTGGTCAGCAGAACGAACTGCTGTATAAGCGATGGGTGGAGCGCAACCGTCATCTCGTTGATTCACTCTCGGGTGGCCGTCTGGCTTATGTCCATGTGAAGGCTATGGATTCAGAGAGTTTCCGACAGGTGTTCTCCGACCTTCTTTCCGACAAGAACCGCAATCGTGAAGCTGTCATTGTTGATGAGCGTCATAATGGAGGCGGCTGGTTGCACGACGACCTCTGCACACTGCTCTCAGGCAAGGAATACCAGAAGTTTGTGCCACATGGACAATATATAGGCAGTGACCCATGGAACAAGTGGAACAAGCCATCGTGTGTGCTTATCTGCGAAGACGACTATTCCAACGGTCACGGATTCCCATTCGTATATAAGACCTTGGGCATTGGTAAACTCATCGGTGCACCAGTAGCTGGTACCATGACAGCCGTATGGTGGGAACGATTGATGGACAGCGACTTTGTGTTTGGTATTCCGCAGGTAGGATGTCTGGGTGAAGACGGAGTGTTTGGCGAGAACAACACCCTCTATCCTGATATCGTGGTTTACAACACCCCAGAGGATTACCTCGAAGGCAATGATGCACAGTTGAAACGTGCCGTTGAGGAAATGCTGAAATAACAAAAACACAGAGCCCCGGGGATTCCCGAGGCTCTGCTTTTATATATAATTTATGTTTCGGAAGTTCCGAAACCTAGGAGTTAAAGGGAGTTATGGGAAGTTATCGCTCGCTTCACTCGCTAGGGAAGTTAAGGGACAATAGTTATTCTCGCGGTAAAGGTTCGTTATGTGGAGACATTCGTCCCT
>JAZQOD010000310.1:0-3007 GCA_045627685.1 Prevotella sp.
TATCTCTTCGCCTTCGCCGCCGGTAAATTCCAATACCAAGAGTATTCATGCACTCTCCCATTAGGGGGAGGGTCGGGGAGGGGCCTCACCATCAGTGCCTACTACCGCGAGACTGATCCCGTAAGAATAAAGCAGTTGCCAGAAATATTCCGTCAGGTGCATTTCGCGTTGCAATGGCTCGAGGATTTCACAGGACAGCCTTATGGGTTCTCGAAATACGACTTTGTGGTGCTTCCTGGTTTTCAGTTCGGCGGAATGGAGCACACCGGTGCCACCTTCTACAACGACAACACTCTGTTCCTGTCGCCGAACCCTACCCAGGACGAGATACTCTCGCGTGCAAACCTCATAGCCCACGAGACAGCCCACATGTGGTTTGGCGACCTTGTCACAATGCGATGGTTCAATGACGTGTGGACGAAAGAGGTTTTTGCCAACTATTTCGCTGCGGAGATAATAGCGCCACAGTTTCCTGACTATAACTTCGACCTCTACTGGTTGCAGAAATTCAAGCAGGCAGCCGTGAACGAAGACCGTACAGAAGGTCGCACAGCCATACAGCAGCCACTCGACAATCTTCGCAATGCAGGACTTATCTACAATAACATTATCTATAATAAAGCCCCGCTCGTGATGCGAGAAATGGTGAGACTCATGGGCAAGGAAGCATTCCAACGTGGAATACAACGATATATCCACGACTATGCCTATGGCAATGCCTCGTGGGATGAACTCATAGCAATACTCGACAGCGAGACCATGGTGACCCTCGACGAACTGAGCAACCTCTGGGTGAAGCAACCATTCTACCCGACAATCATCTCTACCTCAGCCCGTCCAAACCCTGACGGTCGCGCTTATGGATTCTTCTCGCTCACGCAAGAACAGACAGAAGAACTGATGCTCAACTGGGCAGGTGAGACGGATGCCGTAGCCAAGCAGTCGTTTTTGATGACACTCTATGAGAACTACCTCGCTGGTGGCATTGCCCATATCGACTGGATGCGGTTCCTTATAAAGGAACTGCCGGCTGTTTCCGATCCGTTTACACTCTCAACGATGATCTCGTACATGCGCGAACCTATTTGGAATCTTGATGCGCAGAGTAGGGCGGAAGTGGAGGAGCAGTTGTGGAACCTCGCGCAGAACCATCCGCTCAGGGCAGCACAACTCCAACTTATCCGTTTCCTCTCAGCTCACGGCAATGCCGATGAAACAAACAAGCAGATGTATGTGCTTTGGCGCTACGCAGAAAACGACCTTCTCTCAACCACCGATTATATGTCGATGGCCTATGAACTTGCCCTGCGCTATCCAACCCTTGCCAATGATATCATTGCCGAAGAGCATGACAGAGTGATTGATCCCGACCGCCAGCGACAGTTTGAGTATATCTCGAGAGCCGTCACACCCGATACTGAAGCCTGCGACAGTCTTTTCCAGTGGTTGCTCGTTCCCGAAAACCGTCGCATCGAACCGTGGGCAGGCAGTGCTTTGTATTACCTGAACCACCCATTGCGCGATGTAGAGTCGTCGCGTTTTATCCGTCCAGCCCTTGAGGCATTGCAGGAAGTGCAGCGCACGGGCGACATCTTCTTCCCTGGCCGTTGGTGCAACAGCCTTCTCGGTGGTCACCGCTCACAGGAAGCCCGTCATGAAGTGGAAGCCTTCCTCGCCGCCCATCCCGACTATCCACAACTGCTGAAGAACAAAATCCTCGTGGCCTCGTACGGTCTTTCACTGGGTGATTAATTTCTGACAGATATATTCATCAATTTGTAATTATTCTGCTGATAAGCAAAAGATACAGAGAATGCCGTGGGTGGTATTCTCTGTGTTGTTCTATATTGCCAAACCGTACTTTTATTCTTGTTTGATATTTCGGTTTACTTGTTAAAAAAATAAAATTATTTGTAGGTTTTGTTATAATTTATATTGTATTTGAGTGAAAATTGTTTAAATTTGCATTTGGAATAGTTCCGTGACTGGCTATTTTTGTATCTATGAGGGTAATATGTCCTCGATTCTAAACTGATAAAAAATAAATAATTAGTGATAAAATTTCAAATTATGAAACATTTTGAATCCGTTCTCACATCTTTGTTGGTACTTGTGGGAATTCTTTTCTCGGGTAATCTTTTTGCCCAGACAGCTTGGAATGGTGCTGTTCTAAGAACCGGAATGGCAACATCTACTAAGCCAATTTATCTCTACAATGTTGGTGCTCACGCATTCTTGGTAAACGGTGCTTCTTGGGGTACTGAGGCTGCACTCAATGCTGATTATGGTATGCCTATCAATGAGGTATCAAATGATCGAGTTAATGGTGTTAGCGGAACTCGTCTTCAGTCAGACCTCAAGACAACACAGGGACAGTATCTTTCAATGTTTTCAACCGACAACAACGTCAATGTGACTATTTTCTGTGATGGAGACCGTAACCGTGGTGATGGTTTGGTAGTAATGCAGTTTGAGGCAGTTCCTGGCTCTACCAATAATGAGTATTATATCCATTTCAAGGGTGATACCCAGAAGAATAAAGGTTACATCGACCGTTACATGACAGCAAAGGCTCTTGTAGGCAACTCAAAGAAGGGTGATGTTTATGCGTCTTTGACAAATAATGATGATTTCTCAAAGTGGATCATCATCACAACTGACGAGATTGAGACATTGTTGACTAAGAGCCCTGCTGATTTGGACAACCCAGTGAACATTACTTATAAGCTGAGCGATCCTAACCTCGACCGTGGTAACAAATCTCAGGTTGATTGGAAGATGGTAAACTGGAACCAGTGGACTGAGACTGTAAGTACTGTAACTGCACCTGTAAGTGGAAGAAAGTATCGTATCGGTTACAGAACAGGTGATGAATATTGGTATATGACATTGGCTTCAAACGGAACCCTTGGCCGTACTCGTAATGCTAAGGATGCAGCTGTTTGGACTGTTGGTGGTTCTACAGGACGATGGACTTTCAAGTGCAATGACCTTTACCTTTCACGAA
>JAZQOD010000311.1:0-21884 GCA_045627685.1 Prevotella sp.
TATAGGTGATGTCTATAAAGCAGCCCTTCCGTCGGGCCTGAAAGCCGAGGACGGTTACAAGCCCCGCACAGAACTCTATATAGACCTCACAGAGCGCTTTCGTAGTGAGGGTGGGGTAAGTGTAGCCATGAACCTTTTGCAACGCGCAGAGAAGCAATTAAGGGCGTTTACTGTCTTCTTGGCTTTGACTCATTGGGACACCATCGGGCCAGATGGTCCTGAGGAGGAAATCGTGGAGATTACCCGCGAGGAACTGATGAATGTCAGTCGTGCCACAGCACCGGTGGTGAAGGCATTGTGCGACCGTGGCATCTTATATACCTATAAGGTGGAAGTGGGCCGATTGGGGCACGGTGGTGAGCCTCACCCGGAAAACATCCGTCAGTTGAACGAAGCGCAGACAGATGCTTTCAACAAGATTAAACTGCAGTTCATGAAGAAGCCAGTGGTGCTACTACATGGTGTGACCTCTTCGGGCAAGACCGAACTGTATATGCATCTCATCCAGCAGACCATCGATAGAGGCGAACAAGTGCTGTATCTGTTGCCAGAGATAGCCCTCACGGTGCAGATAATGCAGCGACTGCAGAAGGTTTTCGGTAACAGGTTGGGCATTTACCACTCAAAATACAGCGATGCCGAGCGCGTGGAGATATGGCGCAAGCAGATGGGCAAGAGCCCATACGATGTAATCCTTGGTGCCCGTTCTGCAGTATTCCTGCCATTCCAGAAACTCGGACTGGTGATTATCGACGAGGAGCACGAGACATCCTTCAAGCAGCAAGATCCTGCACCACGATATCATGCCCGTTCGGCAGCCATTATGCTCGCCCAGATGTACGGCGCAAAGACATTGCTTGGCACAGCCACACCTTCGATGGAGAGTTATTACAATGCTCTGCAAGGCAAATACGGTCTTGTGGAACTGAAGACACGCTATCAGGGCATTGAACTGCCCGAAATAGAGATTGTCGATGTGAAAGACCTTCGTCGCAGGAAGATAATGCGCGGCGGTCCGTTCTCGCCACAACTCATCAGTGCCATGCGCGAGGCTCTGGCAGACAACAAACAGGTGATTTTGTTCCAGAATCGCCGTGGATTCTCGCAGATGGTGGAGTGCAAAGCCTGTGGTTGGGTGCCTCATTGCCAGAACTGTGATGTGTCGCTGACATATCATAAGTCGCTGAGTATGCTCACCTGCCACTATTGCGGCTACACCTACGGACTACCGACGGAGTGCCCTTCGTGCGAATGCAAGGATTTGAAGGGTAGGGGATATGGCACAGAGAAGATTGAGGATGAGATAATGATGCTCTTCCCGGAAGCGCGAGTGGCACGAATGGACCTTGACACCACACGCACGCGCAACGCGTATGATCGTATAATAGGTGATTTTGCCAGTGGCAAGACCAATGTGCTTATCGGTACACAGATGGTTTCGAAGGGTTTGGATTTTGACCGTGTGTCGGTGGTGGGCATCCTTGATGCCGATACAATGCTCAACATGCCCGATTTCCGTGCCTACGAGCATGCATTTATGATGATGTCGCAGGTGAGCGGTCGTGCCGGGCGCAAGGGAGGCCGCGGAAAAGTGTTCCTGCAGACACGCAATGCCCAGTTGCCGGTGATTGGTCAGGTGGTGAACAATGACTACGCTACATTTTTTAAGGAGCAGTTGGAAGAACGCCAGATGTTCCATTATCCTCCTTTCTATCATATTGTGAATGTCAACCTGAAACATTCCAAAGAGAATGTTGTTGAGAATGTCGCTATCGAGATGGCAGGACGACTGCGACAGTGGTTTGGGGCAAGAGTTCTTGGTCCTGACAAACCAACGATAGCCCGCGTGAACCAGCAGAATATAAGGAAGATTGTGCTCAAATTAGAGAACGGTCTTCCACTTGACAAGGTTCGTTTATACCTGAAAGAGGCGCAACGCCTCACCATGCAGGATAAGCGCTACGCCTCTATGACTATTTATTACGATGTAGATCCGTTGTAGGATTTACATGGCTGTTTACTTCACAACAACCTTTTTGCCGTTTACAACGTAAACACCCGACTTGAGGTCCTTTGCGTTGTTCATGCGGACACCACTTACAGAGTAAACATCCTTTGAAGTTGTTGTATCAACATCCTTGATGCCCTCAGAAACAGGGTTTACGACAACATGTACCGACAAACCGTTAGAATTCTGGGCATTGCATTCCATAGTTACATTGCCATTAGCATCGTAATCAACGGTTACAGAGCCAGTTCTGCAGTACCACAGATCAGTGAGGTATCCCTCGTCATCAGTGTAAGCATACATTGTTGGATAAACACCGCCGTTCCAGACTTCTCCTGCCTGAACAGTACCAGGCTCGTAGGTGTTGGTGATTGGATATGTACCTGGAAGGAGACCTTCAGAGTCAACATAGATGAAGGTGAACCATGTGTCAGCACGCTCCTCGCTTGCTGCACTCAGGTAAGCATAGCCTTCAGGGATATTAACCTCGAACTCCTCAATTTCATCGAGGGTGTAGGTAACATCAATATTGCCATCCTGGGCATCGTATGGATCCTTGTTGTTAACATAACCATAGAGTTCGAGGTTGTACTGAACATTGTCCCAACCAACGACAGAACCCACGAGTGACCAGGCTTGGTTAGGGAAATAGGTTGTTAAGTCAAGCTCAAAGTCGGCAGAGAATACTTCTGTAGTGCCATCAGGACCAGTAATCTCCCAGTACTGAGCCGAACGCTCGTCATCACGGTAGTGACCAACCAGAGTGCCGTAAGAATAAAGGTAACCAGTGATTGAATACTCATCGTTGCTTGCAGAGATGGTTGCAACTCCATAACCAGCGTATTCCTTATAGAGTTGGAATGCAGAGTCGTCGATCACAAGATTTGTTGCTGTGATATCGACAGTCTTTTCAACCGAAGGCTCTATATAATCGCCGCTGATAATGTAGAGTTTGCCATTGTAGCCCCACATCTTCGCATCGAAATGATAGTTGTTGTTTCCTGCGAGTTTGGTGACATTCATCTCGACATTGTAGAGTTTCACCTCGTCAATACCATCGTTGATATAGGTGTACATGTCAAGACCGTGAACATCCTCAAGAGTATAGTTACCCTCGATCTGGCCAGTAGAGTTGATTGCAATAGCAAAATCGTATGAGTTGTTTGCACCAACAAACTGGAACACACCCTGTGTAGCAGTGAGGTCCTTCAAGTTGACAGAAACGAGTTCGCCAACCTCAACCTCTGTGAACTCTTCTGGCACTTCAGGTGCCTTATAGAACACATGGTATGAAGCACCACTCTCGGTAGTACACCATGCCTCGAAGCCTGGGATTGGTTTGCCATAGTCGCCAGCAATGAATGTAACCTCAGTAACATAGTCCTTTGCGAAGGTCATGATGTCCTGAACATAGGTGTATTCAGCGTCCATGTCGCGCAAGGTGTACTCCTTGTCCAACTGGAGAGAACTCATAGATACCAATGGATCGAAATAGAACCAATGTTCCATCTGAAGGTCAATGGCATTGAACCACAGGTCGCTTCCGTAATCCTGGATAGCCCAATCATCGTAAGGACATTCAACGGTTTCAGCCGCAGCCTTGTTAGCCTGGCTCATAGGAGCCATACGCATGCTGAGTTCCTTTGACTGCTTGGTTGAAGCAGGTTTCATGCCCATACGTGAACTGATAGTACGCTCAAATTTCTTGTCGTGCTGGATCTGCTTTGACTTTGCCAGTTGCAGCCCTTGAGCATTTACGCACAGCATCGCAGTCAGGGCAATGCATAAAGTGAGAAGTCTTTTCATAAGTTGTGTCTATTGGGTTTATTATTACTTAATAACCTTCTTGCCGTTCTTGATAACGATACCCTTTGCGTCAGCAGCAACACGCTGACCCGCGATATTATAGTTATCGTTACCGTTATCGTTATCGTAAACATTAACAATTCCCGAAGCAGGGTTATCCTTGATAGTCAGAGTACCATTCACGAACAGCAGATTCTCTGACTCCTCGATGCTGCCAGCCTCGATATAGATAGGATATGTACCAGGTGCAGATTCCTTTGTAGCCTCAGTCCAAAGGCGTGGACTACCCACAACGCGGTCGCCATAGAGTTGGAAACCGAATACAGGGTTTGCCTCGTCGTAGAGACGGGTGTAACTCTTTGCCTTGAGAGTTGTACCGAACTCAGTCACATTTTCAGCACCAGCGATAACCTTCCACTGAGCATTGCGACGATAGTACTCAGATGCTCCGGCAGGAACATATACATTAATGAGATTACCGTTGACACCCTCGAAACAGCGGTTGCCGGTCTTTGGAACTTCGAATGTGTAAGAACGGATAGAAGACATGCGTGCACAGCCGTTGAAAGCGTAAGCACCGATCTGTGCCAGTCCGCGTGGGAGCAACACTTTCTTCAAGATCTTACAACCCTTGAATGCCTCCTCAGGAAGAGTGTTGTCGGCAAGGATAGCGTTTGTGAGATCGATAGTAGTAAGATGACTCTTACCCTCCATATCATAGTCGGTCAGTTCATCGCCAGTAGCAAGGCGGCGAAGGATTGCGAGGTCCTCGTTGTTGATCTCGCCAGTGATAACGATGCTGCGGAGAGCCTCGTAGTTCTCTGTACCGATAAGATCGTTTACAGTGCCAGCAGCCTCGGTAGTGATGTCAAGGTCAACATAGTCGATAGCACCGCCACCAGGTGCGCTGTTTGGATCCCACAGACCCATGATGAAATCCTGATAACTGCTGAATGAATAGCCGACAGGATTGAGCAGGTTGATGTTGAAGAAACCGTTGTCACTTCCGCTCCAACCCCAGTTGATATGTACCTTACCGTTTTCATCGTATCCGTCGCAAACGAATGCGTGACCGGCAGCCTGCCAACCGCTATAGTCAACACCAGAATAGTACATAGCATGACCACCAGAAAGTTCCTCGTAGATCATTGACATCCACTCTGTGTCAGAATAATATTCACGCTCTTTGAAGTCAGCAGTGGCGATACCCATGTAGTGGATGAGACCTTCTGCAGCCTGATCGGTGTAAGCACCAGAGCCAGTAGAACTGTAGCTCATGTTCACTGCTACACCGCATGCGAGCATCAACTTTGCCATAGGTTCCACCTGTTCATCAGTGTATTGTCCTGAGTGAGGACCACTGGTGTATTGGTCGATCATGTTATCGTAGTCTGGCACATAACCATTGTAGTCGAAGGTTATAGGGCTCCAACTGGTGTTGGTGCGTGTACCATTACCCTCAATAGGAGTTTTATGAGTGTAGAGCACCTGTGCAATTGCTGTTGCTACACAACCAGTGAGGGCTGTACTACCGTTCTTCTTAGGACACATGTTCCAGTAAGGAGTGTCCTGATCCCACTCTGCTGTTACTATTGGATCAACGTATGGCTCGAATCCCAATGATTCAGGAGTAGGTACGTTGCCAGCATTTGCAGGACCTTTTGCCATAGTAGATTCGCATACTTGGTTGATGGCTTTGAGCCACCACATGAAGCCAGGGTTTTCGCCATTGCTGAAATCTTTGTCGCTGACGCCCAATACCTCAGGCAGAAGATCATCATTTGAGATTACTGCAAAGCCATGGTCGTTATAACCGAATATAGTGAGTCCGCTCATCTTGCGGAGTTCCTTGATTTCATCCTGACGAGGAGCAGCGTTGGCACTGCGGTTAGCGTTGAGTGCTTTGATTGCGGCATTTCGCATTTCCTGAGTAGTACGCTCCTTTGCATTTGCAGTGAACACTACAAGGGAAAGTGCTAATAATAAGAATGTCTTTTTCATCTTTTTATTAATTTGCCAAATTAGGTTTAATAAAAGAATCCACACTGCAGAGTCGAACTCGCAGCATGGATTCTCTCTTATTTATTGTTTTTCAGTCCTTGCGGACATGAATCACGTCTTACTTGATAACTACCTTCTGACCGTTAACAACGTAAACACCAGACTTGAGGTTCTTAACGTTGTTCATGCGGATACCGTCAACAGTGTAGATCTCAACGTCAGCGTCAGCGCTGATCTCAGAGATACCAGTTTCGATGTCGATAATAGCAGTTACAGGAGCAGACTCTGAGTTGCCGTAAACAGCAGTTACAGAGAATTCGTGTGCACCCTCAGAAAGTTCCTCACCGTAAGTGTAAGTATTTGTATTGCCATCAGTTGTAGCAACGAGGCTCTCGTCAACATATACGTTGAAGCCTGTTGGAGTACCACCACCTACTGTGTACTTCAAGTCGTCAACGAAGAGACCGAAGATATCGTTAGATGTGTAGTGGATAGCGAAGTACTTAGTACCTGCAGGGAGGTTAGCAGAGAACTCGAGCCAATCCTCAGTGTCAGTAGAGAAGCTAGCAACCTTTGTGAAGCTTGATGGAGCCTGGTCTGTTGAAGAAGCGAGGATCTCGAATGTCTCAGCACCGTACTGAGCTGTGATAGGACGAGCCTGGAAGCTGATTGTCTGAGCAACACCTGGGAGCTCTGGAGAAATCATGTACTTGTCAGAAGCCTGACCAGCCTGTGTAGTCTCGTTAACCTCAGACATGAAGAGAGCAGCCTGCTCACCTGAAGGTGTTGGGAAGTTAGCGTCGAGGCCTTCGTTAACCATGTTGATGATACCGAATGCGTAAGCCTCACCCATGTGGTTCCAAGCACCGCTGTTCCAAGAGTATGTAGAACCCTGGCTAAGGTCAGCTGCGAGCCATGGGCCGCAAGACTCACCGTCAGCGAATACTGTGTCGTCAGCGTAAGAGTCGAAGTCCTCAGTTACCTCCTGAGCAGCGTCAGAAGCGATTGTCCAGTTAACAACTACACCCTCTGAAGTCTGCTCTGCAGTTACAGAAGATACAGGAGTTGCAGATGGAGCAACAACCTCGATAACTGCCTCGTCAGCGTTGTTAGCCTCGTTTGCGTCGTCAGCGATTGTAACAACAGCCTTAACAGTTACGTCACCGAGCTGGTCGAATACAGAAGTAGCGAGCTCGAACTCGATATTTGTGCTCTGGAAGAATGCGAGTGGCTCAACCTCGAAGAGAGGAGTAGCAGCCTCAACATCATTGATGAAGAACTTAACGTCGTAGTTAGCAGCCTCTTCAAGACCCATGTTAGTTACAGTAGCCTTAACGATAGCAGACTTACCAGCAACGAGTGTCTTAGGAGCGCTTACCTTAACATCGAGGTCAGTTGGAACAGCGTTCATTACGTTTACATTGTCAACATAGAGGTTGTTTGCATCCTCGAACTCACCTGTGAGTACGAAACGTACCCATGGCTGATCAGCGTAGAAGCTGAGGTCGATTGTTGCAGGAGCCCACTCTGTGTTCTCAACTGGCATGAGACCAACGATCTCCTCACCCTCTGGAGTGATAACCTTTACGTTGAGTGTACAAGCAGCGTCAGCCTTGAAGTCGAATGCAAGAACTGGGTTCTCAGCATTGTTGAGAGCAATCTTACCTGACTCCATGTCGATCCAACCCTCAGTCTGAGCTACGAACTGGAAGCAAACATCGTCACCGTCAGAAGACTCAACTGTAGAGAAGTAGAGACCACCGTCGAGGTTGTAGTTGTCGTCGTCACATGCAGTGCCCCACCAGTAGTGGAGTGCCTGGCCTGTGAGACCCTCGTGTACAGGGATATCATAAGGAGCACCTGTGAGAACTGCAGTCATTGCGCCGTTTGTCTCGCCACCAGCGTTCTCAGCTGTTACAGCGAAGTATGTGAATGCCTGGTCGCCCTCGTTTGTATCGTACTCAACATCATAGTTTGTCTCAGCAACACCAGTAGCGTATGGGTTATCGAAGTCAACCTCTGGGAACTGCATACCGAAGAATTCAAAGAACTCAACTGGGTATACATTGTATGTGAGAGTCTCTGGGTTTACATAACCACCGTTTACACCCTCTGTTGGAGCTGTCCACTCAAGAGCAACAGCTGTGTTGTGGTCGTAAGCAGCGAGGTTCTCAACGTCTGTTGGGAGGTCCTCACCTACATATACAGATGCCTTAACAGCGTCAGAAACGAGATCGTTAGCCTTAACAACGAGTGAATAGTTGTTAACACCGTTTACAGGATCACTATCCTTCTTTGTCTTTGTTGAACCAGCAGCAGCAACGCCCTGGATAATCTCAACACCGTCGCGAGAGATAGCGTACTCTACCATTTCGAGAGCATCACCACCAACAGTTGTTGAAGGGAGTGTGAATGTCAAAGTAGCCTCGAGAGCACCCTCAGCGCCAGCAACTGCTGTGAAGTCTGTAGCAGCGTTTGGAGTGTTAGGGTTGTTCTCCTTTACCTGGAAGTTGTCAGCGAAGAGGTAGAACATATCTGCGTCTGAAGTAGCGTGGATAGCGAAGTAGTATGTACCAGACTCAGCAGGAGTGAAGTCTGATGCCAATGTTACGTAATCTGCGCTCTGGAGAGTTGCCTCAGGAACAACAACTGTGTTAAGCTCAGAAGCCTTAGCAACTGTACCTGCAACAACCTCTACCTTCTCTGGGTAGTAAGAACCGTTAGCGCGAGCGTCAACAGCTACCTTGTATGACTTGCCAGCCTCGAGTGCGAGACCTGGGAATACGATGTAGTCGTTAGCAGCGCTTGAAGAGTTGTAAGCGTAACGAGCAGCGTTGCTACCAGTGTTAGTATCGTTTGTGATAGTCCAAGTCTTACCGTCACCGTTAGCATCGTAGATAGCAGCCTCATCAATCTCAGTGTCTGTATCGAAACCGTTAGTGTAAGGGAGAGTAGCTGTGAGGTCTGTGATTACAGGCTCCTCAGCTGGAGTAGAACCGATAACTACATTCTCAAGCCATGTGAGGTAGTAGATACGGTCTGTTGCAGCGTTAGCAAGGATATCATCGTTGAATGTGATAGTCTGGTCAGCCTCGCTGTAAACAGCTGTAGCGTTTGTAAGACCCTCACCGTCAGTACCAGCGAAGTACATATCGTATGTACTATACTTACCAATGTACTGGAGTTTCTCGAATGTTACAGTAGAACCGCTCTTAGTACCCTTAACCCAAGAGTTAGGGAAGTCAGTGAAGAGACCCTGGAGGTAAACATCGTTACCAACGAATGAAACATTAACAGGCTGGTTCATGATTGGAGTTGTACCTGTGCTAGATACCTTACCTGCGCTCATCAACCAGTTCTCAACTGTTGCACCTGCAGGGAGCTCAACGAGGTCTGTTGAAGGAGCTACATAGTCAGGATCGTATGTGAGAACAGTCTCAGCATCACCGTAACCAGTAGATGAATTATCATCATCCCAGAATGCACCCATGTAGTAAGCATCAGCAGTCTGATCCCATGCTGCAGTGTTCTCGAGAGTCCAAACGTCACCGTCAACAGTGAATACGAAGTTCTCAGCGTAGTCATCAGCAGCAGCGATTGTACCAGCTGCTGTAACAACACCATAACGGAGGCTGATTGTTGCGCTGTACTGATCGCTCCATGCGAGAGGCTGGTGAGAAGGGATAACGATCATGTTACCGTTCTTTGTACCCTCAACCCAAGAGCCCTGAGTATAACGAGTGATAGGATCCTTGATATAAACCTTATCGCCATCCTCAACAACGGTTACATAACCAGACTGGTTAGTCATCTGTGTACCGCTTGCGTAGTAGTAAGCCATAGCGTCGGTAGAACGAGCATAAGACTTCTTAACACCACCTGCTACAGAAGTGATGATACCGTGCTCATCCTTTGTGATAGTAGCGTCTGTTGGACCGCCAGGACCAGGCTCGTCGCCACCCTCAACGAATACGAATGAAATATGGTAGAGAATACCATTTTCGCCATAGTAGTCAACTGTTGCACCTTCTTCTGTAACAGTTGCGTTCAAATCGGTGCACTTAACACCAATATAGTCATCTTCGCTCAAGAAGATAGCAGTGTAACTTCCGTTGCCGTATACATTGTTGAAGTTGTATGTACCAGCAAATGTTGAAGAACTGAGTGCGATCATAGCGAAACGACCGTCCTCACCCATACCAATAAGCTGGAGGATACCCATATCCTCAGTAAGGTCTGCATAACTTGACTCAGCAGCAGTGAAAGCCCAAGTCTCCTCACTTGTAACATCTGTGTTACCAGTAGCATCACCAGTGAATACATGGTATGTAGCACCATCATCACCAACTATAGTAGCATCGTACTCAATAATACCATTCGCATTCTCAGTAGCAATGAAAGAAGCAGAAACATACTCAACATAATTACCAGTCATGTAGTTGATTGCCCATGAGTAATCAACAACCATGTCAGCAAGTGTGAACTCCTGATTCAATGGAAGAGCATCTGCTGGCTGGTTAGCGATGTCGAAACGGAACTGGAGAATACCGTCTGTTGAATTGAACACATAGAACCAGTCATAGTCTGGCGCACCATAGTACTGAGCAGCAACCAACTCACACTGAACGTCAATAACACCCTCAGCCTTGTGAGGACCCTGCTGGGTAGCAGTGCTGTTAGTTGATGCAAACTTGTGCATTACTTTCTCAGGAGACAAAATGCCATGACGAGACTTGAGGCCTGGAGTAGCCTTTACAACTCGACTAACCTGAGAGTTAGGGATCATCTTTGGAGCAGTCATCTGCTTAGCCATTGCAGCTGTAGGCTGCTTAACAGCTTTGCGAAGAACTGATGTAGATGTCTCCTGAGCAGCCTGAGCCTTAGCCTGGAAAGCTGCCTTTGCTTCCATACCCTTCTTCATCTGTGCAGAAGTAGCGACTTTCTCGATCTTCTTCTCGGAAGCCTTCATCTTCTGTACAGGAGCCTGAGCGAATGTAAGCGAAGCAATCATTGCAATGATTGCAAGAGTAAACAATCTTTTCATACTCTCTTAAATTAATAATGTTTGTTAATAAATAAAATATATAAATATGTATATTTGCCAACCAAGAATCGTCTAAAAACATTATTCCCAAATCATCCATTTCATATACTTGATGGAGTCTATCTGAGTATCGTGCGTAGCACATTAGCCGGTTTGTTCAAAGAATTGACTCGCAAAAGTACATAAAAAATCTTAATTACGCAAGAAAATCTTGAAAAAATGTAAGTTCTTCTTTGGTTTTAATTGCATTTTCATACAAAACAAGGATGTCATGTATGAAAATGACATCCTTGTTTATTTATACTTTGTAAATTATCACGTTAATTAGAAGTTGAGGTTTACTCCAACACCTACTACATTGTTTGTACGGTTGTAGAGGTCAGACTTGATACCAGCAGCGGTCTCTGTGTTAACAGTGCGGTTCTGGTAGAAGGTGTGCATGTAACCGAGGTCGATTGAGCAACGCTCTGTTGCATTGATGCGGAAACCACAACCGATTGAGTTGCTTGAGAGGTTGAATGAGAGGTCGTTCATGTAAGCATCGCTCTGACCGTAGTTGGTGTTCTGCCATGAAGCACTTACTGTGATGTACTTGCAGATGTCGTACTCTGCACCAGCAATGATCTCGAGGGTGTTGTCATCGAGCATCTTCTGCTTGTTGCCGTACTTCTTTGCATTCTTGTCAATGTAGTAGTTCATGCTTGCATTGATGCGAACAGCCTCGATTGGCTTGTACTGAGCACCTACAGCGATGATGCCTGGGATATCCTCGCGAACCTTCTCGCCATCCTTGAACTGAGCGAGTGCGCTTGTTGGATCAGCAGCCTGAGCCTCTGCGAATTTGTTCATCTCAGTCTTATTCTTGAGCGACATTCTTGTTGTCATCTCATACTTAACAGCAACATTCCACTGATCGTTGATCTTGCAGTCGAAACCGATGATTGGAGTGATTGCGAAACCAGTCTGGTCGCAGTTGAGTGAGAGATCTGAGTTTGCATCAGCAGTCTGACCACCAACGGTGTACTTTACATCCTGTACAAAACCGTTGTAGTTGCATGTACCATAGATACCGCGTACACCAAGAGATACAGCAAGGTCATCGGTAATCTTGTATGTACCACCAAGAGTAAGACCGAAGTAGTACTGACGACCCTTCATGTAAGCATCAAGTGAGTAGCCCTGGTATGCCTGCTGCATGGTCTCGTTAAGGTGCTCCTGTGCGTACTGAGCAGCTGGACCAGCAACTGCAGCCTGAGCCTGCTCAAGTGTCATACCAGCAGCCATGTACTGTGGGATAGCCTGTGTAGCATAACCAAGAGCGAGCTGCTGAGCAACATTCTGTGCAACATTTGAATAGATCTGACCAGCGTAGAGTGCCTCGAAAGAGCCAAGACCCTTGTCGAACTCACACTTACCACCACCACCAACGAGGGCGAAGTTTCCGAATACGCTCCACTTGTCGTGGTTGTAAGATACCTGGAATGAAGGAATTGCTGGAGCCATCGCCTTGCCCTCGAACTTGTGCATTGTATTGTGGTCGTTTACATTATATGCAAAGAGAGGGAATGTTGTCTCGATTGTACGAGTCTGCCATGCAGCCTGATTGTTCAAAGAGAGGTGCCAACCGTTCTCAAGGAATGCTGTACCAGCAGGGTTCGCATAAAGACCAGTAATGTCGATGATACCATTCTGACTCATCTGACGGAGGAATGCGGCATTCTGGTTTGTGTTTGTGAGAAGACCACCAGCCATTGCGCTGAGGGTTGATGTAGCAAACAAAACTGTTGCTATGATTTTCTTCAATTGTGTCATATTCTTTACCTAAATTGTTTGAAATTGCGGTGCAAAGTTACAAAGAATGCACAAACTGACCAAAAATGTGAAAGAGAAAATGACACAAAACGAGCGTTTGTGTGCAATTACTTGATATTTATCACACAAAAGCGGACTTATTGGTCATAAAAACGCACGAGAAGCATATTGCCCTCGTGCGCGTGCGTACATTATTAATATTAAGAGGTTTATTCTGATTGTTCTAGGAGTCTTAACTCTTGTAGAACTGGGTGAATGCCTTGACGCAGTAGAAATGATCCAATACCGAACCAGTCTCGCGGCAACTATGCATAGCGAGGATGGCATTTCCCATATCTACGCCACGAAGTGGAAGACTTGAAGCAAGAATGTTTCCGAGTGTAGAACCACCGGCAACATCACTGTGGTTTACGAAGCGCTGGCAAGGAACACCGGCTTCCTCGCATACACTTGCAAACACGGCAGCAGAAACAGCATCGCTAGCGTACTTCTGTGCAGCATTGAACTTGATGACAGGACCACCACCGAGGTAAGGATGGTTTGTCGGATCAAATTTCTCTGAATAGTTTGGATGCCAAGCATGAGCATTGTCTGCTGATACCATAAACGACAGTTCTATAGCCAGGAAGAAACTCTCCTGATTGCCACCCTGGGCAAGGATGAGTCGCTGCAACATACTTGCAAAGAACGGGCTACCTGCACCTTGTTTTGTCTGTGAACCAGTCTCTTCGTTGTCGAAGATTGCCAGAACCTGTGTAGCATCCTCCGTATCGTTGTTTATGAGAGCCTGCAATCCGGCATAGCACATCGACAAATCATCAAGACGGCCGGAAGAGATGAACTCATCATGCACACCGAAGGTACAAGCAGGAGTAGCATCAGCAAGATACAAGTCGAAGTCAAGGATATCCTCTGCCTTGATGTTCAGTTCGCTGCAGATAGTGTTCATAAGCAGGTTGCCACATTCCAAGTGGTCTGTTACGATACCAAGGATAGGCAGTACATCCTTCTGCTTGCTCAATTTCACGCCATCATTCACCTGGCGGTTGAAATGGATGGCGAGATTGCTGATCTGCAGAAGAGGGCGCTTCACATGGAGCAGTAATGTCTCTGGATGGAGCGCATCTTTACCTTTCACGATAACACGACCTGCGATGGTCAGCGGACGATCGAACCATGTTGACATGATCGGACCACCGTAAACCTCGGTGTTCAGTTTCACGATGCCACCCTCGCAGAGCATCTCTGCTTTAGGCTTGATACGGAATGTAGGAGAGTCGCAGTGAGCACAGATAAGGCGGAATCCCACCTCGCTCATTGGTTTGTTACCAATGCGGAAAGCATAGATTGACGAATCGTTCTTTGTGACATATAACTGATCGCCTGCTTTCACCTCGCTGAGAGGCTGTGTAGGATCTATTCTGCGGAAACCTGCGGCCTTGAGTTCTTCAGCCAAAGCCTTCACAGCCAGAAAGTTCACTGGCGAAGCATCGAGAAAAGGAAGTAATTTTTTCATTGTTATTGGGAGTTTGGGGTTTTTATTATTGCCCGATGGAAAAGCATCGGGAACGGTAACTACATCGGGAACGGTAACTACATCGGGAACAGTGGCTACATCGGGAACGGTGGCAGCATTGCTTTCGCCATCGCTTTCGCTATCGCTATCGCTTTAATTCCGGGTAAGACACTCTCGTGTGATAGATTGTCTTCAGTCGTTCTATCATTACCTGCTTTGCAACAGCGATATCGCGGAATGTGATAGGGCACTCTTTGAAATAACCTTCTGCTACCTGGGTGTCAATGAGGTTATGCACCATCTTCATGATAGTGTCGTCGGTATATTCCTTCAATGAGCGCGATGCCGCCTCAACTGTGTCAGCCATCATGAGAATAGCCTGTTCGCGAGTGAACGGATTAGGACCAGGATAGGTGAACAACGAAGCATCGACATCCTCCTCAGGGTGCTCATTCTGCTGTTTCACCCAGAAGAACTTCGTCATGCCGGTAGCATGGTGAGTGAGGATAAAGTCCTTGATAAACTGTGGCAAGTCATAGCGTTCAGCAATGCTGATACCTCTTGTGACATGACTGATGATTGTCTGTGCACTATCCACATAGGTGAGGTTGTCGTGAGGATTTGTACCAGCCTGATTCTCAGTGAAGAACGCCGGATTCTCCATCTTACCTATGTCGTGATACAAAGCACCAGTACGCACCAACAGACTGTCGGCACCAATCTTGTTCGCAATCTCGGCAGCAAGGTTACCCACCGATACCGAATGCTGGAATGTTCCTGGAGCAATCTCACTCAGTTCACGCAAAGCACCACGGTTGGTGTCGGACAACTCGAAGAGCGTAACATCGGAATTGAAGTCGAACATTTTCTCGATAATCCACATCAGAGGGTAGGAGAGCAGCACCAGAACACCGTTGACACAGAGATACAGGTACATGTCATTGTCGTTGAGAAGGTCATTGCTCTGCAGAAGTTTCAGTGAGAAATAAGCGATGATGCTCACTATTGTGGCTAACAATGCAGTCTTCAATACCTGCGAACGCTTTGACAGTTCGCGCAGAGAATAGACAGCCGCCATACCCGCCATCAGTTGCACAATGAGGAACTCATACTGGAAATTCACAGCAATAGCACAGATGAGCACCATTGTTGAGTGTGTGACAAACGCAGTTCGCGAATCCATGAACACACGCACAAATATTGGTGTTATGCAGAAAGGAATGATATACACCGAGAAGAACTGGTGCTTCATCATGAACGATACCAAAACCACGAATACCGTTATCAGCAGATAAAGCATCATCATTGAGCGTATCTTTTCGAAATAATCTCTTCTGAACAAGAACAGATACAATGAGTAGAGTGAAATTATAAGTGAGACGATGAGCGTCTGTCCGACCAGTTTCAAAAGAATATCTCGTGTGTCGGTACTTCTGCGCTTTCTCTCTCTCTCGTATGAACTGATGATGGCCGCCGTAGATTCGTCAACAAGTTCTCCGCGGTCGATAATCTTCTGATCCTTCTTCACCATTCCCTTTGTCGGAGGAATGTGAGCCAGCATCGAGGCACACTCATCCTCTGTACGCTCCTTGTCATAAATGACATTCGGCTCAATGTATTCGTTCAGGTTGCATTTCTGCAAGGTCTGGCGCATCTCCCCCAGTTCGTCGTCTACGAACAACTGGTTATATGCCGTACGGGTAGAGTAGAAATGACTCACATAACGGCTCTCGGTAGTCTTGCCGGCAATGATTCTCACCATTGTCGATGAGTCCTTCACAATCTCGTTGTAGTCCTGGGCACTCATCACACCAGCCTGATACACACGGTGCAGACGGTTTGTCACAATACGCAGATACTCCGCCGGCAGTCCAGGCAAGCCGTCCTTGTAATCAGCCTCAATCTTTGCCACCTGTCGTCTCTCCACATTCGGGTCAATATGGAAATAAGGCTGGAAGGTAGCCAGTGCATCGCGGCATTCCTGATTGAACACAGCCGTATCTTTGTAAATAGGGAAATCGAAACTTGCGGTGAATGTAGAATACATCCACGGCATGTCCACCTCATATTTGAAAGCCTGGTCGTCGTGACGCGGCAGAGATGCCACGATGATGAGTATCGAGGCTATGATTATCAGTGTTTGCGAGATGGCTTTTCTCCAGATAAACGGTGAGTTGTTTTCGCTTAATTTCATTGGGCTTTTGGGAATAATATCATGATGTGGGGCGTTATATCCCCATTCCGAATGCGAAAATACAAAAAAAATACTCTAATAAGGAAAAAAAAGTGTAATTTTGCAAAAAATAATTGATTTTTCGCCTTTAGGCGCATCATTTTATCGTTGTTCGCCGGGTAAACGCCCTGCGACAGTACATTTGTCAATAATAAAATTACATAAGATGGAAAGAAGAGTAAGAGTGCGTTTTGCACCAAGTCCAACCGGAGCGCTCCATATCGGAGGTGTCCGTACAGCATTGTATAACTATCTGTTTGCACGCCAGCATGGCGGTGATCTCGTGTTCCGTATTGAGGACACTGATTCCAACCGTTTCGTGCCAGGTGCAGAAGAGTACATCCTCGAGTCATTCCATTGGCTCGGCATCAATTTCGACGAAGGCGTCAGTTTTGGCGGCGACAAGGGTCCTTACCGCCAGTCGGAGCGTCGCGACATCTACAAGAAGTATGTTCAGCAACTTCTTGACAACGACAAGGCATATATTGCTTTCGATACCCCAGAGGAACTCGAGGCAAAGCGTGCTGAGATCCAGAATTTCCAGTACGACGCCAAGACCCGTGGCATGATGCGCAACTCGCTCACCCTCTCAGCAGAGGAGGTTCAGTCGCTCATCGCTGACGGTCATCAGTATGTAGTCCGTTTCAAGATTGAGCCAGGAGTAGAAGTTCATGTTCACGACCTTATCCGCGGTGAGGTAGTTATCAAGAGCGATATCCTTGATGATAAGGTTCTCTATAAGAGTGCTGACGAACTCCCTACATATCACCTCGCAAACATCGTTGACGACCACCTCATGGAGATTTCTCATGTAATCCGTGGTGAGGAGTGGTTGCCATCAGCACCACTTCATGTGCTTCTCTACCGTGCTTTCGGTTGGGAAGACACAATGCCACAGTTTGCTCACCTCCCATTGCTTCTCAAGCCAGAGGGCAAGGGCAAACTCTCAAAGCGTGACGGCGATCGTCTCGGATTCCCAGTGTTCCCACTCGAGTGGCACGATCCAAAGACTGGTGAGGTTTCATCAGGATACAGAGAGAGCGGTTATTTCCCAGAGGCTGTTGTAAACTTCCTCGCTCTCCTCGGCTGGAATCCTGGTACTGAGCAGGAGATGTTCACCCTCGATCAACTCGTTGAGGCTTTCGATATCTCACGCTGTTCAAAGGCAGGCGCAAAGTTCGACTTCCAGAAGGGAATCTGGTTCAACCACGAGTATATCCTCCAGAAGAGCAACGAAGAGATTGCAGAACTCTTCGCTCCAATCGTTGCCAATAACGGTGTTGAGGAGTCAATCGAGCGCGTTACTGAGGTAGTACGAATGATGAAAGACCGTGTAAGTTTCGTTAAGGAATTGTGGCCACTCTGTTCGTTCTTCTTTGTAGCACCAACATCTTACGATGAGAAGACCGCAAAGAAGCGCTGGAAGGAGTATTCTCCACAGCAGATGACTGAGTTGCGTGAACTCCTTGCAGGTCTCGATGATTTCTCTCTCGAGGCTCAGGAGACTGCTGTTCATGCCTGGATTGAGTCAAAGGAATACAAACTCGGTGATGTTATGAACGCTTGGCGTCTCTGCCTCGTTGGTGAGGGCAAGGGACCAGGTATGTTCGATATCTCTGCGTTCCTCGGCAAGGAAGAGACACTCCGTCGTCTCGACGCTGCTATCCAGACATTAGGATAAACAAGGCAATTTTCAAGCAAGTCGTAATGTATTATCTATTACATTTCATAGTCAAAGGTCTGTCGTATCTGCCTTTCAGGGTGATGTATGTCTTGTCAGACTTGATGTACTATCTCTTGTATTATGTAATATGTTATCGTCGGAAGGTTGTCCGTAAGAATCTGACAGAATCGTTTCCCGATAAAAATCCGGATGAGATAATCCGGATAGAGAAACGATTCTATCACTATTTTATGGATCTGATTCTGGAGTGCATCAAACTCGCCTCTATTTCCCGTGAGGAAATCCGCAAACGTATGGTGTTTGTTAATTCCGAGGAAGTGAACGCAAAGTTCCGTGAGGGAAAGAATATCACTGCCTTCATAGGGCATTTCGGAAACTGGGAATGGATGACATCAGCAGGATTATGGTTTGATGATAATGCCATTTGTGTGCAGGTTTACCATGCGCTTGTCAATGGTGATATGGACAGATTGATGAAACACATGCGTGAACGCATGGGAAAGAATGTTTGCGTGGAAATGCGCAAGACAGCCCGTTTCGTCAATAATATGGCGAATGAAGGAAAACCTTTCCTTATGGCGCTCATTGCTGACCAGTCGCCGAAGAGGCGTGACATCAAGCATTATGTCACATTCCTCAATCATGATGTGCCGGTCATTGTCGGTCCTGAGAAGATGACAAAGCATTATGACTATGCGCCATTCTTCGTAAGTGTTCATCGGGTTAAGCGAGGGTACTATGAGATGCGAGTGTCATCGCTTCATGAGGATGCCACATCTTTGCCTGACTATGAACTTACCGACCTCTATTTCCACCGTTTGGAAGAGGAGATCAGACAGCAACCGGAATGTTATCTTTGGACTCACAACCGTTTCAAGTACGCGCGTGAATAGACCTTTATAAAGAAACAAAGTATGGACATAGATTTTGTGATCACCTGGGTTGACATGGACGACCCAAAGTGGCAAAGCGAATTCTCGAAATACTCAAAAGATAAAAATAACACAAAGAACGGTGTTTCAAAGGCACGCTTCAGAGATTATGGCTTTCTGAAGTATTGGTTTCGTGGGGTGGAAAAATTTGCCCCATGGGTGAGAACAATACATTTTGTAACTTCAGGCCAGAAACCAGAGTGGCTCGATGAGAACAACCCGAAGATTCATCTTGTCAATCACAAAGACTTCATTCCGGAAGAGTTCCTGCCAACCTACAACTCGGTAGTTATTGAGCGTTATATGTACAGGATATCCGGATTGGCAGAGCATTTTGTCTATTTCAATGATGATTTCTATATCATAAACCATATCCAGCCAGAGCGTTTCTTCCTCAATGGCTTGCCACGCGATATTGCTGTGTTCACATACAATCCGTCATGGTCGCAGTGGTATGTCAGAATAAAGAACAATGTACGCCTCATCAACCAGCATTTCAGCAAGAAGGAAGTGATGGCGCGTTGGCATGACAAATGGTTTGATAAGAGTTACGGTTCAAAGGCACGCTGGAACTATTTGTTGAAATATTACAATAAGTTCATCACTCTGCGTGTTCCACATAATGCCCAGCCTTATCTGAAGGAAACCTTTGAACATGTGTGGGGCGCAGTGGAAAAGGAACTGACGGCGACATCTTCAAACAGATTCCGCGCAGAGACCGACTACACACCGGAACTGTTCCGTATTTGGCAGATATGCGAAGGCAACTTCGAACCATATAATACATATAGGGATACCAAGATGTTCCCGTTGATGATCAAGGAAAGAAAGGCTGTAAAGGCTATACACGACCAATCGTATTCGCTCATTTGTCTCAACGACAATGTGCATATCCGCAATTACGAGCAGGTGATGGAAGACATCAACAATGCCTTCCTGAGCATACTGCCGGAAAAGTCAAGTTTCGAGAAATAATTCTATGTATAAGGTACTGGCAGAAATAATAGCGGGAGTGATACCCCACAAGATGACGAGAAACCGTTGGAGGGGGCTCCTGAGGTTTGGTTTGGTCAATGCTGTAAAACTGAAACAGCAGATCAAGCACGACCATACTACGCCGGAGTGTAACCTGGCTGTATGTGCCATAGCCAAAAATGAAGGACCCTATTTCAAAGAGTGGGTAGAATGGCATTTGTCGCAAGGCGTTGACAAGTTCTATATCTACGACAACGAAAGTACTGACGAGACAAAGGAAGTACTCGCGCCATATATCCAGTCGGGAGTAGTGGAATATATCGACTGGCCGGGCTATAGAATGCAGTTGGCAGCCTACGATGACTGTCTTGCCCGCCATCGTTTTGACACCCATTGGATAGCATTCATCGACCTCGACGAATTCATTGTTCCTATGCAGGATGAATCCGTTCCTGCTTTCTTGAAACGCTTTGAATCGTTCGCAGCAGTCGAGATCAACTGGCTCTGCTATGGCAGTGGAGGACAGAAGGAAAAACTGCCAGGAGGAGTGATGGACAGATTCCATCATCATTCTCTGCCGGAACATATCCTCAACCGTCATGTCAAGAGCATCGTCAACCCACGAAGGGTTTATGGCATGATTGGCTGTCATGAGGTGGCGCGAATGTCGGGATATACTAACGCCGACTCCCACGGACAGCCTATAACAAGCAATTTCCGTGAGCGTGTTCCACAGCAGGATGTTATCCGTATCAATCATTATGCTGTGCGCTCCTTTGCCGAGTTCCTTGAGAAGCAGATGCGAGGTCGTGCCAGCGGTACGCAGAAAACAGTACCAATGGACTATTTCACACGCTATGATCTTAATGATATCAAAGAGTAAAAATGACATATAACAACAGCAAACCACAGGTGGTCGTTTCGATGACCTCCTTCCCTCAGGCAATAGTTTATGCAGAAAAGGCCCTTCGCTCCATTCTGCAAGGCTCGGTACAGCCCGACAAACTTGTGCTATATGTTACAATGGCGCAGTTTGGAGAGAACGATATGCCCGAAAGCCTGTTGGCACTTGAGAAAGAATGTCCTATCTTTGAGATAAGAAACTACGACAACGATATCCGTTCCTATCGCAAACTGGTTCCGGCTCTCCGTGATTTCCCGGAGGCAATCATCGTTACTGTTGATGATGATGTGGATTATCATAAGAATATGCTTCGCGATCTGCTTGCTATGTATGAGCAGTACCCGAATGCGATTATTGCGCATCGTGCAAAGCATATTGCGTTGGGAAAGCCTTACAAGAAATGGAAGAAATACCGCTGGTATCATTTCCTTTTCAAGCGCATTCATATCGGTTACGATATTCTTCAGACGGGCGTCGCTGGAGTGCTGTATCCTCCTCATTCGTTGAAAGCCGATATGATTGATGAGGCTTTATTCACTCAGATAGCCCCAAGCACCGACGATATATGGTTCTGGGCTGCTGCAGTAGCCAACGGCTATCCGGTTATTCCTGTGCCTTTCGGCAAAAATAAGCCACGCGGTGTTGGCAAACCCGGCGAACTGTCGTTGAAACGGCTTAATTTCAAGAGGGGCGTCGATAGAAATGTGAAGGCGTTCAATGCAATATGCGAACGATTCCCGGAAGTGAGAAAGAAGATAGGACTTCCTTGACATTAAAGACAAAAAACGAAGACAAATTATGGAAACAAGATATATTTCAGAAGAACAAGCAGCCGAATTAAGGCAGAAATATAATCCCGATGGTTCCGGCATCAGGGAGCACCAGATGGAATTGGTGGAGATACTCAAGGCCCTTGCAGACATCTGCAATGAGAACAATATACGATGGTGGTTGAGCAGTGGTACTTGT
>JAZQOD010000312.1:0-9787 GCA_045627685.1 Prevotella sp.
TACCTTTGGACACTGACGCAACCACCAGATGTCGGCCTTGTCGCCAGCGTAACGTGTACAGGCTATACGGCTCTGCTGACCAGCACCGATACCGATAGCCTGACCGTCCTTTACATAGCATACAGAGTTTGACTGTGTATATTTCAATGTGATGAGAGCCACCATAAGGTCGCGCTTTGCCTCCTCGGTGAAGTTCTTTGCCTGTGTAGGAATGTTCTCGAACAATGCTGGATCATTGAGTTTAACCTCGTTGCGTCCCTGCTCGAAGGTAACACCGAAGCACTGCTTACGCTCGATAGGAGCAGGCACATAGTTTGGATCAATCTTGATGACATTGTATGTACCCTTACGCTTCTCCTGGAGGATAGCGAGAGCCTCTGGAGTGAAGTCAGGAGCGATGACACCGTCAGACACCTCACGCTTGATGAGCAATGCTGTAGCCTCATCACAAGTGTCAGAGAGTGCGATGAAATCACCATAAGAGCTCATACGGTCGGCACCACGAGCACGAGCATAAGCACAAGCGATAGGCGACAGAGGGAGTTTGATGTCATCAACGAAATATATCTTCTTCAAGGTATCGCTCAAAGGGAGACCGACAGCAGCACCGGCAGGGCTGACATGCTTGAACGAAGCGGCAGAAGGAATACCAGTAGCCTCCTTCAACTCCTTAACCAACTGCCATGAGTTCAGAGCGTCGAGGAAATTGATATATCCTGGACGACCATTGAGAACTTCAATTGGTAACTCACCCTCCTCCATGAAAATGCGGGAAGGTTTCTGGTTCGGATTACATCCGTACTTTAATGCTAACTCTTTCATTTTGTATGTTGTATTTGTTAATAATTTCTTCTTTTCGTATTCGTTTTCGTTTTCGTCATAGTTATTTCACCACAGTGAAGCCGTTTGCGGTCACCTTGATAGTGATGTTCTTCAACGAATGATTGTTATGATCGAAGATACGAGCCGGATCATAACGCGTATTCCCACAGAACAGTTCGAAATGAAGATGTTCTGTTGTGGCACGTCCTGTACGACCTTCAAGACCGATAGCCTGACCAGCCTTCACCACATCGCCAACCTGCACGAGAGTCTTCGACAGATGGCTGTACAAAGTGCGGAATCCGTTGGCGTGCTTTATCTCGACACAGTTGCCGTAGGCTCCGTTACGCCCAGACTTTATCACTTCACCATCAAAGGCTGCCAGAATCTCATCGTTTGGCTTTGTCTTAAGGTCAACACCGGTATGCGTATGTCCTTTACGACGATTGCCATAAGGACTGATTACCTTTGCCCCAGGCAGTGGATAAGACCAGCGGCCTTCAGGTATATCAGCCAGTTTCATGACGAGCGGTCCGGAAGCGAGCGCATTGGCACCCGGATACGCCATCAGTTCCTTTGCGCCACCAGCACCACCACGACGACTTATCGACACTTTGACATTACTGCCCATCTTCTTCACCTTGATAGTGACAGGACGGAGGTTATGACTGTTATGCTCGATGAGCAACTCCGGATTGAACTTGCGTCCATCGACCATCACAGAGAACGACAGGTAGCAGTCCTGTCCCATTCCGCCCACGATAGCAATGGTCTGACCAGCCTTAACATGGTCGCCCACATGCACGAGGTTCTGGGCATTGTCGGAATAGACTGTCTCCAGACCGTTGTTATGACGAATGACGATGGTGTTGCCATGCTGTGGATGCTTGTACGACAAGCGCACATCACCCTCGAACATTGCCTTTACGGCATCGCCCTTCTTTGTAGTAATCTCCAGACCGGAGTTGTTCTTAACACAATGTGGTTTGCCCACCGGCAACGGGAATGAGTATTCGCCCTCGCCGTATTGTGTCAGGTCGATCTGGAAAGCATCACTACGATCGAACAGTCCCGGTGTCGGGATGTTTATCTGTTGTTGTTCGGCTGTAGTGAACTTTGTATCTTGTGCCCACGCTGTCATCATCACGATGGCAAGCAGTAGTGTGATATAGGTTTTCTTCATATTCATTCTATTTTATCATTATCGCGTTGAAGTTACGCCCACACTTCACCGCACCCTTCTGTTCTTTCCTTGCGGAGAAGAACTGGTCGGTATTGTCGAAGGTGCATATAGCCTCAACATGGATATTGCCAGGCGGGAGGCCTGATTCTACAAGTTGTAACTTGTTGCACTCGACGATGTCGAGATGCCATTTTTCTTCTTGCGGATTCTGCTTAGCAGGATATCTCTTTGCTATTGCATCCATCAAGAAACCAGCATCGGCGAACGCCTCATACACTTCATCGCCCACCTCAAAGTTATCTATTGAGATGCCCGGTCCTATTACTGCCATCAATGCCTCGGGACGAGAGCCATAGGCAGTCTGCATCATACTGATGGTCTTCTGCACTATGCGCTTCACGGTGCCTCGCCATCCTGCATGAGCAGCACCAACAGCACAATGCTCCGGATCATATAGAAGAACCGGAATACAGTCGGCAGTGCTCACCCCGATGCATGTCTGCGGCACATTGGTGACAACAGCATCGACACCCTCGAGGATGTCCTTCTTTTGCTGTTCAGGAAGAGCGATGAGTGCCTCGTCAATGACGCGCACCACATCCTGATGAGTCTGATGAGGAATGATGAGATGACTGTCGTCTATACAAAGCATCTGACAGAGACCGTTGCGATCTCTGCCAAGCATGCGTCGTGTGGTGAAGGCTTTCACCGCATCGCCGAAGAGTGTATAGGAGAGAGTATTACTCATCTACATCCTCGTAGTCCTCTATATATTCAATGTCATCGAGATCGTCGATTTCATCCTCGTCGAGGAAGATGATATCCTCGTCCTCGCCTTCGTCAGCCATCTCGGCATTGAGCCATGAGAGGTCCTTATCGCGATGTACCAGCAACTGTTCGTCGATGGCACCCTGCATCTTGTTGCTCTCTTTGTTGAGTTCTTCCCAAAGCACATCTTTGAGTTCGTCGAGTCCCTTGCCCACAACACTCGAGATGAACACACAAGGCAAATCATCAGGCAATGTCTCGCGAAGCATCTCAATGAGTTCATCGTCAAGGAGGTCGCACTTGGTGACTGCCAGAACGCGATGCTTGTCGAGCATGTCAGGATTGAACTGCCGCAACTCGTTGAGGAGAATCTCGTACTCGCGCTTTATATCATCGGTATCGCCCGGCACCATAAAGAGGAGCAGTGAGTTGCGCTCTATATGGCGGAGGAAGCGCAGTCCAAGACCTTTGCCTTCAGCAGCGCCCTCGATGATTCCCGGGATGTCGGCCATGACGAACGACTTGTTATCGCGATAGCCCACAATACCAAGCGACGGTTCCATTGTGGTGAACGGATAGTTTGCAATCTTCGGACGAGCGTTCGACAGCGAACTGAGGAGTGTTGACTTTCCCGCGTTAGGGAAGCCCACGAGACCCACATCAGCCAGGAGTTTCAACTCGAGGATGACGGTCATCTCCTGCATCGGTTCTCCAGGCTGTGCATAGCGTGGAGCCTGGTTGGTTGATGTGCGGAACTGGAAGTTTCCGAGTCCGCCGCGACCACCTTTGAGGAGCATCACCACCTGACCATCCTCTTTCACATCGCACACGAACTTACCCGTCTCGGCATCATAAGCCACAGTGCCCGGTGGAACATCGATATAGATATCCTTACCGTCGGTACCATGACACTTGTCGCGTCCACCGTTGCCTCCATGCTCTGCGAAGATGTGACGCTGATATTTCAAGTGAAGCAAGGTCCAAAAGTTATGGTTACCTCTGAGGTAGATACTACCTCCCTTACCTCCATCTCCTCCATCCGGACCACCGTTTGGCTGGTACTTTACATGGCGAAGGTGCATGGAGCCTTTGCCACCCTTACCCGAGCGGCACAGAATTTTCACATAGTCGATGAAGTTACTTTCCATATCAATTATTCGTTCTCTGCTGAGAATCTATTTTTACTGCTTGTCAAGGAATGCGAAGATTGTCTCGAGCATGTCCTCCTTTGATGGATGCTCTGCCCACTTGAACACATTACGCATACCTTCCTTCTCGAACCACTCTGAGAGAGGCTCTGTCTGACTGTGATATACAGCGAAGCGCTTCTTGATAGTCTCTTCGTTGTCATCAGCACGGCCCTGCTCAATAGCACGGTTGAGCAGACGAGCAAGAAGGATATCCTCCTCAACAACGAGTTCAACCATCACACCCATATCGTGATTTCTTTCAGCGAGCATCTTCTTCAAAGCCTCAGCCTGTGCAATAGTACGAGGGAAACCATCAAAGATAACGCCCTTGCCTGCAGGGAATTTATCGTAAGTTGCTGCGAGAATGTCAATCATCAGTTCATCTGGGATAAGTTGACCATTGTCGATATAACCCTTTGCGATGGTTCCGAGTTCAGAACCTGCCTTGATTTCTGCACGCAATACATCTCCGGTAGAGATGTGACCCATGTCATATCTCTTTACGATTTCATCACTGTAAGTGCCCTTGCCGGAACCAGGAGCACCGAAAATAATAATATTCTTCATAATTTATAGTTCTCACACTCTTATGAGTGTCGAGGTTTTAGTTAGTAAATTTTGTTTCTTTATTCTTCTGTAACGACATACAGGTCTTTCAGGTTTCTGCCCTGCTGGTCATAGTCAAGACCATAGCCGAGGATAAACGCATCGCCAATCTCCATCACTCCATACTTGATGTCGAGCGGAACCTGCAGACGATGTGGCTTCACGAACAACGAGCATATCTCCACCGAAGCAGGATTGCGTGTACCAAGACTTTCCATCATCTGCTTCATGGTCAGTCCCGATTCAACGATATCCTCAACGATGATGACATGTCGGCCTGTGAGGTCTTCGTTGATACCGATAACCTCCTTCACCTTACCAGTGGTCAATGTACCCTGATACGATGAGAGTTTCACGAAACTTATCTCGCATGGGATAGTGATGCGCTTCATCAAATCAGAAGCAAACATGAAAGAGCCGTTGAGCACAGCAAGGAACAACGGATTCTTACCTGCCAAGTCCTTATTGATACGCTCTGCCACAACATCGATCTTTGCAAGAATCTCTGATTCCTGAATCATTATTTCGAATGTTTTGTCCTTGATTTTGACCTTATCCATATGCCTTATGTATTTATTTTCTGCAAAATTACTAAAAAAAAGCCATTTTCACATTATATATTTACAATTATTTCGTATTTTTGCAGTTGAAAGAACTATAAGCCTATTTATAAGCACCATATATTTGATGAAGATATTCACAGGAAAGCAGATTCACGAGTGGGACATTTACACAATGGAACATGAGCCGATACGCTCTATCGACCTGATGGAGCGTGCAGCCGTTGCACTCACCGATGCCATCACAAAACGCTGGGACAAGACCACCCCAATGGTGGTGTTCGCTGGTCCGGGCAATAACGGAGGCGATGCACTTGCCGTTGCCCGTCTGCTTACGGAAAAAGGCTATGGTGTGGAGGCTATCCTTTTCAACACCACGAACCGACTCTCAGATGAATGCTCACGCAATATGCGAAGACTGCAGGAGACCAGACATCTAAAGAAGTTTACCGAGGTGACTCTCAATTTCGAACCACCGACATTGAGCGAGCATACCGTTGTCATCGATGGTCTGTTCGGTTCGGGACTCAACAAGCCACTTGCCGGTGGCTTTGCAGCCGTTGTGAAATACATCAATAGTTCCCGTGCCACTGTTGTGAGCATCGACATTCCTTCGGGCCTCATGACAGAAGACAACACCGAGAACATACGCCAGAATATCATCCGTGCTCAGTTGACACTCACCATCGGACAGAAGAAACTCGCGATGTATCTTGCCGACAACGAGCCATATTTAGGTGAGATAGAAGTGCTGGACATCAACCTCTCCGACGAGTTCGTACGCCGCACATTAACCCAGTATTATCTTCTTGAAGAGGACGATGTACGCGGAATCATCCGTCGCCGTTCTCCATTTGCCCACAAGGGTAACATGGGCCATGCGCTCATCTTCGCCGGTTGCTATGGTATGGCCGGTGCAGCATGCCTCGCAGCAAAGGCTTGCCTGCGTAGTGGTGCTGGAAAGGTGACTGTTCATACTCCAGTCTGCAACAATGACATCCTGCAGATATCTGTGCCGGAAGCCATCATGCAGCACGACCGTGAGGACACTTTCATTGCCGAGGATGTGAACAGCGATGATTTTGATGTAGTGGCTATGGGGCCTGGCCTCGGACGAAAGGAAGAAACGGCTATAGCGATAATGACACAGTTGCGCCGTTCGCAGTGCCCTGTCGTTGTTGATGCCGATGCCCTTAACCTCCTTGCCGACCATCGCACATGGCTCGGACAGTTACCGCGCGAACTCATCCTCACTCCCCACCCTGCCGAGTTCGACCGACTGGCAGGCAGTCCTTCCAACGGCAGTTATGACCGTCTGGCAAGGGCAAGCGAGATGGCGCAGCGACTGGGAGCGTTCATAATTCTCAAAGGTCACTACACAGCGCTCTGCACTCCTGACGGTGAGACAATAATCAACCCAACAGGCAATGCAGGAATGGCAACAGCCGGTTCGGGAGATGTGCTGACAGGCATCATCACTGCCCTTGTGGCACGTGGATACAGCCGAAAGGCAGCATGCGTATTGGGAATGTATGTCCACGGTCTGGCTGGTGATATCGCAGCATCCGAGTTGACAGAGGAATGCCTCGTTGCAAGCGACATCATAAAATATCTCCCAAAGGCGTTCAAGAGAATCCTGAACGAAGAAACGAAATAACGAAAAAAAACAATATAATAAGATGAAGAAATTACTCTTAAGTCTGACAATGCTGTCAGCCCTGATGCCATCAGTGAAGGCTCAGGTGGAGGGAACTCCATATTTCCTGCCAAAGACAGAGATGCGTGTTCAGTTGCTCATCGAGAAGAGCAACTATACCCCTGGCGAGTTTGCTGTCTATTCAGAGCGTTTCCTGAAGAAGAGTGCTGCCGACACCCCTTCCACAGAATACCGCATCGTGGGTATCAGCATGTACACCACTGCCGTTCCTGACTCTACAAAAGAATATTTTGTGCCTATCGACAAGAAGCACACCATCCTCAATGTGGAGCGTGCGTCGAACGGAGTGCTCACAGCCATCAATGCGAAAGGCAAACCAGCACCACAGCCAAAGGAATTTGTGCCAGCACCTCAGGCTAAGGCTGTCAATCCTCATGATTTCATGAGCGAGGACATCCTCACAGCCGGTTCTGCTGCAAAGATGGCAGAACTGACAGCCCGCGAGATCTATGATATCCGCGATTCACGCAATGAACTGTCTCGTGGCGAGGCTGACTATATGCCAAAAGACGGAGCACAGTTGAGGATCATGCTCGACAACCTCGACCGTCAGGAGGCTATCCTGCTCCAGACATTCCAGGGCGTAACCGTCAAGGATACCATCCAGCAGGAGGTTCGTTTCGTGCCAGAGAAAGAGATGAGCGCGAAGGAACTGCTGTTCCGTTTCTCGAAGCACCTCGGACTTGTTGACAACGACGACCTCGGCGGTGCACCTTATTATATTAGTATCGAGGATATGAACATCATTCCTGAGCCAGAGATTGATCCAATCAACGCAAAGCGTGCCAAGGATGATCCAGGCATCACTGTCAATCTGCCGGGAAAGATCAAGGCTACCATCCTTGAAGGCAACAAAGCAGTGAAGGCGTTCGAGTTCTATTCAGCACAACACGGTCGTCTGGAAGTATTGTCAAGTGGCCTTTTCAGCAAGAAGATGATAACAAAACTCCAACTCAACCCTGTCACAGGTAATGTGGAGACCATCGAGACAGAACCTCTGGAATAAGCAGCGTGTGTTGCTATTTCCATAATGAACTCTTTACATTCGTGCATTAATCGCTGACTCAATGGTATTATACTCCCTGTTTTTCATCCCGTCTATAATCATGCTCTTCTACGCCGGTATCGGTTTGAAGAAGAACCAGGCCTTGCCTTTGACAATAGTGTTGCTCTTCATCACGCTCGTATGTTCGTGGACACTACTCTACACACAGGGCTTGGTATGGCACTATGGCGAGATACCAAGTCCCGACTGGCTGTTCAACATCCGTGGATGGGCAGGCAGTCTGATAATACCATTTGCCTTTCTCAGCGCATGCTCAATGATCGGCAAGCGTTTGATGTCGTTCACATCGGTAGTGCTGTTCCTGCTGTCGCTGATGAACTTCATGCACTATGGTGTGATTTCTTTTGATGCATCTGAGCTCGACGGATTTATCGACCCATTCCGTATTGCATTCTACTATGGTGGCGCAGAACGCTTCAACCTCTACAACTTCGAGGTTCCGATGATCATTCAGGGAATATGGCTATGCAGCCGTATCATTTACCTCCTCAGAGAACTTCGTGGGAAAGGTTACCGTCCAAGTGCCGATTCCAAATACGCAATAAACGAATATGGCATAGCCGGATGCGCCATTCTCATCACTATCTTAATGCCAAACAAGGTATGGATAGACTATCCGGTATCAAGAATCATCTACTCTGCTGTGTTCAACTCCATGATAGGCATCTATCTGTATTTCGTCGGTCGTGGTTTCATGCTCATCCCTATGCGTGACGAGAACGAGGAACCAGTGGTTATCGATGTCAACCCACGTTATGCACTTATTGGAGAACACTTCAAGAATCTCATCGAAAAGGAGCGTATCTATCTTACCCAAGGTATCCGAATTGAAGATGTAGCCCGTACGCTCGGCACCAACCGCACTTATGTTGCAGAGATGATAAAGCGCAACTACGACACCACCTTTGCTGCCCTCATGAACAATCTGCGCATTGATGAGGCGAAGAAACTGCTGCTTGTCACACCAGAGAGTAAACTCGAAGATATAGCCTATAAGAGCGGTTTCTCCACAGCACCAACATTCACAAAGGCGTTCAAGGCAGCAACAGGTCTCACCCCGAGTGCATGGCTCTCCAGCCAGAAAAAAGAAGTGGAAGAAGTGGCACAGCCAGTGTGACATATCCCTTCCCCATTGCATAGCATCAAAGAAGAAAAAGAATCTTTTATTGTATCGCAATGCTACTTTTTCTTTCATTTGCTTGCAATTGAAAAATAAAAATATTAACTTTGCAGATGCAAAGTCCTCACCGACCTACCTAAACAAGGTAAAAAGTGTGGCTCTCACGCGCATACATTATTTATATATATAATACATAACATTATGACAAATTACAAAGATCTTGGCCTTGTGAACACCCGTGAGATGTTCAAGCGTGCCGTTGCTGGTGGCTATGCTATCCCAGCTTTCAACTTTAACACAATGGAGCAGATGCAGGCTATCGTTCAGGCTGCAGTTGAGACAAAGTCTCCAGTTATCATGCAGGTTTCTAAGGGTGCTCGTGCTTATGCTAACGGTACTATCCTCCGTAACCTCGCTAAGGGTGCTGTAGAGTACGCTAAGGAGCTCGGTTGTGAGAACCCAGAGATCGTTCTTCACCTCGACCACGGTGATACATTCGAGATCTGCAAGGAGTGTATTGACAACGGTTTCTCTTCAGTAATGATCGACGGTTCACACCTCCCATTCGAGGAGAACATCGCTCTCGCAAAGAAGGTAGTTGACTACGCTCATCAGTTCGATGTAACTGTAGAGGCTGAGCTTGGTGTCCTCGCTGGTGTTGAGGATGAGGTTTCTGCTGCAGAGTCTCACTATACACAGCCAGAGGAAGTAATCGAGTTCTCTACACGTACAGGTTGCGACTCACTCGCTATCTC
>JAZQOD010000313.1:0-6465 GCA_045627685.1 Prevotella sp.
AACAGCATCTCTATCTCCTCAACACCCGGAGCAGGAATGAGGGCATAGCCGTCCTTTGTCTCATAGGTCACCTCCTGACCATTAACCTTGATGACAACAGAACTGGTTGTTGGATTTACGAAAGAGTAGAGATCGCTCTCCACAGGCTTATTCACTGCCCATCCAGGAATGCGGACCTTGATTACATCAAGGAAACCATTGTCTGTGCCGAGATCCTCACGGTTGCTGATGGCGATCTTCACATTGCCATCATAAGGATAGGATGTTGTCTGAGTGATATCGAACTTCTGCGCACCCACGGCGATGGTAGCCTTAGAATCAACGAAGAGATTGACATACAGCGAATTGAAATCCTTGGCATATACATAACCCGGAACCGAAGGAATCAGTCGGCAGAGGTTTGTAGGACAGCACGAGGTTCCGAACCACTCCGAACGTTCATTGCCATTAGCCTGCGAAGCCAGACGGTTGGGGTAGTAGAAAGTCTTACCCTTGATACCGTAGCCATCGAGAACAGTGTTGTAGAGAGCACGCTCAAGCATATCGATGTACTTGGACTCGCCATGCAGACGGAACATTCGTTCATTGAACATCGTACCGGCTACTGAAGCACAAGTTTCGCAGTAGGCAGTAGCATTAGGCAACTCATAATCCTCGCCGAAAGCCTCATTGTTGTCGCGAGCACCGAAACCACCGGTGATGTAGAACTTCTTGCTTGCTATATTATCCCAGATGGCAGTAACGGCAGTCTCGTAGTCCTGATCATTGGAATAGCGCACCCAATCGGCCATACCGCTATAGAAATACATGGCACGCACAGCATGTCCTTCAGCCGAACGTTGCTCGATAGCTGGCAGATGATCCTGCCAGTATTTACCGTTCACACGCTGGTCGAGGGATGTCGGGTCAAACTGGCGGATACCTCTACAGTCGAGGAAGAACTTGCAACCGTTAAGATACTTCTCCTCGCCAGTGAGTTCATAGAGACGAACCAAAGCCATCTCCACCACAGCATGCCCAGGAGCCATCTTTATGCCATCCTCATTGAATACAGAGAGCATATTGTCGGCAGCCTTGATGGCACAGTTGAGGAGTTTGTTCTTGCCCGTAGCCTGATAGTAGGCAATACCACACTCGATAAGCTCGCCTACGTTGAAGGTCTCATGGGAGAGGTTCCAGTCCATCTTCCATTTCTCGCCACCATACCAAGGGTGAAGAGGGTTGTGAATGGTGAAGAAAGTCTGCAGATAACCGTCAGGCTCCTGTGCAGAAACGATCTTGTCGATGACTCCGTCGCAGTAGTTCTCGAGTTCAGAATCTGGCGAAACCTTCAGCACGTACGAAGCACCTTCGAGCACCTTGTACACCTCAGCATCGTCATAAGGATTGCTCGACTGCACTGTGAGTTCACCCACCTGCTTCTCGCCCGACACAATCATGCCGGCATACTCGAAGTTACGGATTTGTCCAGCCTGATCGCACTTCTCGAAGGCATAGCGGATAGTGGTGTTCTGCATCACATCCAGTCGCTGTTTCCAGAACTGGTCGGTGATATGTACATCAGTGAAAGGCACAGGTTTGATGTCGCCCTGAGCCAACGCATTGCTTGCAGCAAGGACCATGCCTATAGCCAGCAGTAATAAAGTTCTTTTCAGTTTCATATTTGATGTTTTTTGCTTTGATTGCGATTTTATTATTTTAGGATTTTACGTCCATTCTGGATTATTATTGATGCATCAGAGATGTCGCTGAGCCCTGGATTTTCTGCGAAGCCTTACCAGTGAAACCGCTGTTCATTCGGGTGTAAGTGCCGTTTCCAACGCTATACCACATACCCGAGATGCCATCAGCTGTCTGTTTGAATGCGATAGATTGGCCATTGACCTTGAGGTTGCGGAAACTTGCCGAACCACCATAACTGCGGAGTCCGAACATACCATGAAGGAGTGGCTTCACGGCATCATTGTTCTCATATATCTGTACTCCGTTTAGGAAGCATGTTGCCTTTGCTCCGTCAAAATCCACACGCAGGGTGTTCCACGAAGATACAGAGAAAGTAGCGGCAAAGTCCTGAACTGGTTGCCAGTTGTGGTCGTGCTTACCAAAAACAAAGTGACCAGTATTCTTGTTTAGTGCAATCTCATAGCCACGGAAATTATCAGCACCATTGCCCGCTTCCTGAACATCGATGATGAACCCGGCAATAGGTGAACCGCCGCCCATAAGCATTTCTACCTCAATACTACCACGCTCATAATCAGTCTGATAGACCAGTTTGCCATGGTTGTTAGTGTTGATATTCAATACCCCGTCAGTGACATTCCACACTTCGTCGTAAGGAAGGAATCCCTCAATGCTTATTGCCTCTGGTTCCTCAAAGCCCTCGCCGAAAATCCGCTGGTCGTAGAGACCGCCATAGATTTCGTGATTTACATCTTCAGCCCCTGCGCCATAGATTAGCGGACTAATGCCGCCCTTGATGTTGGCAGCGTCGATAGTGATACTCTGGGCCGTTGTGGAAGAAGGCACTCCCAGAACGAGTACATACAATGCTAAACGGCAGAATAACTTGCTCATAAAGATAATGTTTATAGTTAGTTTGGTTGTTTCAATCACAAAGATAATATAAATTCACACTAACAAGCAAAAAAAGTGTGTTATTTAAGGAATAATAACACATACTGCAACATCCAATAGATGCGCTATAGAATGGAAATGCAGTTTTTCGGGGATTTGCTTTGTAATCTCGCATAATTGTTGTATCTTTGCTTTTCAAAGAGAAATGTATTATGCGAATTGATATTATATCCGTACTCCCTGAGATGATTGAGGGGTTTGTGAATGAGAGCATTCTGGCACGAGCACAGAAGAAAGGTCTCGCTGAAATAAAACTGCACAACCTCCGTGATTATACCCTCGACAAATGGCGCCGCGTGGATGATTATCCGTATGGCGGCTTTGCCGGTATGGTGATGCAGGTTGAGCCTATCGACCGTTGTATTTCTGCACTTAAAGCAGAGCGCGACTATGACGAGGTGATTTTTACCTCGCCTGATGGTGAACAGTTCAACCAGCACATGGCTAACGACCTGTCGATGCAGCAGAATCTTATTATCCTCTGCGGACATTATAAGGGCATCGACCATCGTGTGCGTGAGCATCTTATTACCAAAGAGATATCCGTAGGCGATTATGTGCTCACTGGTGGTGAATTAGCTGCGGCAATCATTACCGATGCTGTGGTGAGAATAATCCCTGGAGTGGTGGGCGATGAACAGAGTGCGCTCTCTGACTGCTTCCAGGATGATCTTCTCTCGGCACCAATATATTCGCGTCCTGCAGATTACAAAGGATGGAAAGTGCCGGAGATTCTCCTCTCAGGCAATGAGGCGAAGATAAAAGAGTGGGAGATGGAACAGGCTCTGGAAAGGACAAAGCGCCTCCGCCCAGATTTATTGAAATAACTATGAATTTAGACAATAATGTCTAAAACAGTAACAATTATAAACAGCAATTATTATGGAATTACAGCAGATTATTGACCAGCTTACAAAGCAGTTCGGTCCTGGTTTGAATGTGGCTCAGGCTACAAAGTTGCTCGAGGGTGTTGACCTCAAGAATATCGATATGACTCAGGTTATTAACATGCTCACAAAGGCAGGAATTATCGGTGACCTCGATGGTGACGGTAAGGTTGAGTCTTTGGCTGATGAGTTGAAGGGCGTAGCAGAGAAGACACTCGGTGGCGGTCTTGGTAGTATCGTTGGTAAGATTCTCGGCGGTAAGTAACCTACAAATAAACACGAATTAATTCTACTAAAATATGAAGATTATCAAGATGATGTTTGTGGCTACGATGGTAGTCGCTGGTTTGTCTGCATGCAATAGCAGCAAGAATAGCAGCAAGGAATGCAGTACTGATACAACAGAACTCGTAGGTGACTCGGTTGAGGCTATGCAGATGCCTGAACTGTCGCAGACTTTCGGTGAGTGGAAAATAGTGAAGGTTGGCGATATGGTCGTTGACTTCGAGGCATCGCTCGTTATCAACGACGACAATACGTTCGGTGCTCATATCTGCAACAGTTTCGGTGGTGAGGTGGCACAGGAACTCCGTCGTCCTGATGCTATCTGCTTCAAGAATGTGGCTCGCACACAGATGATGGGACCAGAGGAAGAGATGAAAGTGGAGGACGCTTTCGCTGATGTACTCAACAAGGTGCAGTTCTTTGCAGTGAAGGGTAACACCCTCCAACTCCTTGATGCAGACAGTAATGTAGTTGTGGAGGGAAGGGGTGTTAATTAACGATTAATGATCCTTGGGATGAAATAATCTTTTTGGTGATATTGCTTATAGCCGAGACATCGATGGTGTTCTCGGCTAATTTTTTATAACCCTCGTCGATTGCTTCGCGGATTTGGCTCTCTATCTCAGGGCGCAGAAGACCGTCGGTTTTCTGCTTTCTTAGTACTCTTTCTGCACGGTCGATAGCGTTGGACAATTCCTTTCGTGCAAGCATTATACCAAACTGATTCTCAGTATCTTTGCTTACGCTTGAATCTTTGACGAATGGTGCTATGGCTCTTGCAATCTGAATGATGCCAAGTCCCATGACGTAATTGCCCGAATAGTAGTCGGCTTTTGCATTGTCATCACTATCGACAAGTGGAGTGTAGATATCAATATAATCGACGTTACGACATTTCTCAGCCACCTCTTTCAGCCATGCGTTGAACACAATCAGGTTGCGCTTGTTTATCTCCTTCACACCGTAAGGAGCCACGGCGAGAAGACTGATTCGAGTGGTAGGCGAGAGTTTCATTATCTCCTTCACGATGGCACTGTATTTCGCCTTGACGTCCTCGATGTCGGCTGTCGATGATGCCAGTTCCTGACGCCCCATGTGAAGCACAATCTGCTTTGGCTGTTCGTTGCCTTCACGACCACGGAGAATCGGTTCGATATATTTTGCGATGATATCCATTCCTGTCCAGCATCCCCAACCAGTACCGCGGTTCAGGATATTGCTGTTGTGGAGCAGTTCGTGCCACTCGGTGTTGTGCATCAAGTCGTCGCCAACAAACAAGATGCTGTTCTTCCTCACCGGCAACTGACTCAACGATGATAGGCGAGCGCCGAACGAGTTCTGCATACCACCATTGATGACTGCAGGTTGCTCGGGATAACAAACCGACAATCTCTGGCCGATGAAAGGAGCCAGTTGGTCGCACCATATCCTGTTGCCGAGGATGTGGGGATGCAGCAGGTCGTAGGAGAGATTATAAGTTGACACGCCCATCAAAGCCTCTTCGTTGTCAACAAAGGTGATGTTCATCTCCTCTGCCAACTGCTTCTGCAACTCGTTGAAAGCATGAGTGCGCTCCACAGAGCGGTTTCCGTTGTTGGAAGGCATCACCGACTGCAGATATATCTTCGTGCGTGGCGACTCCTTCTGGGTGTGGTGGATGTGCTGACGGATATTTTCTATTATCTCATTGAAATCGGCATCCTTCGACGCCATATCGTTGGTGCCGATCATCAGGAACAGTTTCTCCGGCCGGCCGCTAATGAAACTCTGCACATTGCTGAGAATCTCGCGCGATACAGCCCCCGATGTGCCACGACCAACAACCTTGCCGGAACTGAATGCTTCCGCCCAAGGATGCATGTTTGTGATAGAGTTTCCCACGAACAAGATGTTGTCTTTTGCAACAGGTGTTGTCATCATCGAACTGTAGCGATGGTTGCGGAACGGTTCATCGGCGAATGCCGAAACACACAGCAGTAAAATACTGCTGACGAGCAATAATCTCTTTGTTAATAGGCGAAAAAGCATAAGCATACGATAATTTTTGTTCAAAGATAAGAAAAACTTTGGTAATTACCTCATTTTTAATTAATTTTGTAGAAGAAAAAAATCATTCCGATGACAGATCAAGAAAGAATACTCGATTTACGCCGTCAGTTGCACGAAGCCAACCGACTTTACTATGTAAAGAATGCTCCTGTGCTAAGCGACCAGCAGTTTGACGAGATGATGCACGAACTGGAGCGTCTCGAAGCTGCCTATCCGGATATGGCCGACCCTAATTCGCCTACACAACGTGTCGGTTCGGACATACAGTCGGAGTTCAAGCAGGTGGCTCATCGTTTCCCGATGCTATCGTTGGCAAACACATACAACGAGCAGGATGTAGCGGAATGGTACCGCCAGGTGACGGAAGGTCTTGGTGGTGAGGAGTTCGAGGTGTGCTGCGAGATGAAATACGACGGACTGTCAATCTCGCTGACCTATCAGAACGGAACACTCGTCCGTGCCGTTACCCGCGGTGACGGTGTTCAGGGCGATGATGTCACCAACAATATAAAGACCATCAGATGTATTCCGCTTGTTCTTGAACCAAGCGACTGGCCTCAGGATTTCGAGATTCGCGGCGAAGTGCTCCTTCCTTGGGACAATTTCA
>JAZQOD010000314.1:0-9525 GCA_045627685.1 Prevotella sp.
GAAAAAGAAGAAAAGAAAAAACACCAAAGCAATCTCATACTCGACCTTAGGAAAATCACCGTCTCACGGACATCGGCGAGATGGGATGTGCTATCGGAGGAACCGCTCAACACCCCCGACCACAAGCAATTGGACGCAAACCACCTGTGGGTGCACGACCTCGCATTGGAGGTATCATTGCAAGGGGGAGGACGCCCGGGATTGTTCGTGGGCAAACTCGACTACCTGACGGTGGATGAGCACAACTCCAACACCACGATAGCGCTGAAAGACATACATTTCGACGGAAAGAAGAAACATCTGCGTATGGACGATGTGCAACTGGCATATCAAGACAAACGCTTGGAGATACAACACCTGAAAGCTGATTACAGGGGTAAGCCTCATCCGGACCAAGTTTTTCTGGATGTGCAGTCGATAATATTCGAGAATGGTATCGGCGTACCGGAAAGGCCGTTCAACCCTCGTCGAGGGGCATTCGACGCAAAGCATCTGAAACTGAACATCTCATTGCAGGCAGCAGCGGCACATCTCTCTGCCGACTCATTAGCAGTGCAGGTGCATCATCTGAAAGGCACTGACGAGCGTTCGGGACTGACACTCGACGATCTGCAACTCACATTATATAAGAATCGCACACACGCGTGGGTGAAAGACTTGGTGTTGTTCTCGGGCAAAAGCAGCGTGCGCACTGACGAGGCTGTAGTGACACTGCCGAAATACGGAAAGCAGAAAGAACCATGGTCGTTTGTCACTGGGACTGTCACCATCGAGGCATTGCTGCAAGAACTCTCGCATGCGTTTACCCCAGCATTACAGAAGTTCACCACCCCACTCTATGCCACCACCCGACTGCACGGAACGCCAGAGGCAATTCTGATGGAGGATATCAATGTCCATACTGCCGACAGGAAAATAACACTCCACGCCAACGGAAAGATGATTCTGCCGAAGAAGAAGGGCGAGAAGGTGGATATGTATTTCGATGTGAGAAGCCTCTACGCCCACAACAGGATGAAACAGCAGATATTAGGCCATTTCATCAAGCAGAAGAAGACACTCGATTTTCTGGGCGACCTTGGCGATGCCAGTTTCAAGGGACATCTGCATATCCCATATCGCAAGGTGTATATCAAGGGTGAGGTCGGCACACATTTCGGAAAACTCGACGCTGATGTGCTGCTCAACTCTGAGACGGCATTTATGACTGGAAAAGTAGCGGCGAAGGAGTTCCTGCTGGGCGAGTTCCTCGACAACAAGAACATCGGTGCTGTGTCGGTGGAGGCTGACGTGAAGATGGATATCGCCAGCAAGCGTAAGTCGAAGGAGTTGCACCGCACCAGGGGTAAGATTCCTATGGGATATCTAAAAGGCAAAGCCCTGACTGCCAGTTATTTAGGTTTTACATTGAAGAATATAGACTTCGACATCGTGAGTGACGCGAAAACAGCAAAGGGTACTCTTGGCACCAAAGGCAAAGGACTGGATGTATCGTGTGATTTCTCGTTCAATGATGCCGACATCAAACACAGTCTGAAAGTCAAACCGCATGTAAAAGTCAAGGTCTTCAATTAAGCCCCCCTCCATCTCCCCCCCTCAATGGGGGAGGGATTAGTGATTAGGGATTAGGGATTGGGGAAGAGAAAAAAACAAAAGAAAATAGTTATGAGAAGGATATTTTTCTGTTTATGCATTGCAGCTGTCGCCGTGGTGGTTTCTGCACGCGACTATACCTCGCTGGTTGACACCCGCACTGGTACAAACTCCCGTTTTGAATTCAGCCGTGGTAACACCTATCCAGCCACAGGCAGACCATTCGGTATGCATCTCTGGTCACCACAGACCGGTGTGAACGGCGATGGATGGAAATACACCTATCCAGCAAAGGAGATGCGTGGATTTGAACTGTCGCATCAGTGTAGCCCTTGGACACGAGACTATTTGTCGATATCGCTGTTTCCGGAAACCGGCACACTGAAACTGGAGTCGGCAGAGCGTGGTGCACGCTTTGATCATAGTGCAGAAATTGCGCGTCCTCATTACTATAAGGTGAAATTCAGAAACGGCATTACAACAGAGATGGCGCCGACAGAGCGTTGCTGCAATTTCCGTTTCAGTTTTCCTAAAACAGGCGAGGCATATCTGCTACTCGACCAGGTGCTCAGTGACGGCGAGATGATGTTCGATGCCACAAAGAAAGAACTGACAGGCTATATCGTCTCACACAAGAGAGGTATCGAGGGCATGAGAAACTACTTTGTGATTGAGTTCAGTCGTCCGTTCGTGAAGGCAGAACACTGGGCAAAGGGCCGCGACAAGGGTGCATACTTTACATGGCCTGCGGGCACTACCGTTGAGGTGAAGGTGGGTACATCATATATCAGTCTCGATCAGGCGCGTGAGAACCTGAAGCGCGAGATCGGTAGCGACAGTTTCGACACTACAAAGCGCAAGGGACAGAAGATATGGAACGCACTGCTGGGGCGCGTAGATGTTGAGGGAGCCACCGACGAGGAGGTGCGCACATTCTACGGATGCTTGTTCCATGCCAACCTGTTCTCACGCAAATTCTACGAGATTGACAGCGAGGGTAAACCGGTGTATTTCAGTGCATACGACAAGAAAGTGCATGATGGCTATATGTACAGCGACAATGGTTTTTGGGATTCATTCCGTTCGCAGTTCCCGTTGTCAAACATCCTCCACCCTACCCAGCAGGGCCGTTATATGAATGCCATGCTCGATGCCTACGACCAGATGGGCTGGTTGCCTTCATGGTCGTTCCCTTATGAGCAGGGCGGAATGATTGGCAATCACGCCATATCGCTCTTTGCCGACGCTTGGGCAAAAGGCATACGCACCTTCGACCCGGCAAGGGTGATGAAGGCCTATATCCACGAAGTGTCGGGCAAAGGTCCAAGAGGACATTCCAACGGCCGTACCGGTTTCGAAGACTACTGGGAGCGTGGCTATGTGCCATATCCAGAATACGACTACGCCACAGCCATGACTCTGGAGTATGCTTACGATGATTTCTGTGGCAGGATGTTTGCTGACATCGTTGGCGATACAGAGTGGAAGGATAAACTCGGCAAGGCAATGTATAACTATCGCAATGTATTCTCTGAAGAGGTAGGATTCATGCGTGGTCGCAACAGAGCCGGCGAATGGACTCCCGACTTCCGTCCCGGGGGCTGGGGCGGTCCATTCATCGAGGCAAATGCATGGCATTATAACTGGTCGGTGATGCACGATGTACAGGGACTCATCGACCTCTATGGCGGTGAGGAGGCATTCATCGAAAAACTCGACGGAGTGTTTAGCACAGCACCAATCATCGATTTCGGTTTCTACACCGATATATATAATGAAATGGTGGAGATGGTTGTAGCCGACCTCGGGCAGTATGCCCACGGCAATCAGCCTATCCAGCACATGCCATATCTATATTGCTATGCCGGTCAGCCATGGAAGACACAGTACTGGGTGCGCGAAATTATGCGAAAGGTTTACAACACCTCGCCTGATGGATATCCGGGCGATGAGGACCAGGGTGCTATGTCGTCATGGTATGTGTTGTCGGCTCTCGGCCTCTACGCCGTCACCCCTGGCACCACACAGTATGTCGTGGGCAGTCCATTGTTCCGCAAAGCCGTTGTCACAATGGAAGACGGCAAGAAACTCACCATCACTGCCGACAACAACAGTCAGGAAAATGTGTACATCCAGTCGGCAACGCTCAACGGAATGCCTTTGGAGCGCAACTATATCGACTACAAGAATATTGTTGATGGCGGTGAACTGCATCTTGTCATGGGACCAGAACCAAACACAGTGCGCTGCACAGGTAAGGACTCGCGCCCATTCAGTGTTTCTGCACGATAAAGCAGAATTTCACAAGAAAGGATAATTGAAGTGTTGAAATATTGAAGTATTGAAATATTGAAGTATTGAATTATCACAACCACCCCCTTTGACTATAGTCAAAAAAAGCCAACAGATTGTATGCAACGCCATATCTTAAGAAATAATAATTAAATAATTATTACTAACTTTGCAGTGGTTTTGGGAACGCGCTTGTTCTCTGTAAGATTGTTAGAGGCACGAAATGCCTCAATAGGATAACTTAAAATTATACACTATGGCTTTTTTGACTACAAAAAACCTCAAAGGTGACATCTTCGGTGGTGTTACCGCAGGTATCGTGGCCCTGCCTCTGGCATTGGCTTTTGGTATTCAGGCATTCGGTGGTATCGATGATCCAGCAGCATCGTCAATGGGTGCTCTCGCTGGATTGGTTGGTGCAACCCTGCTCGGTTTCTTCGCATCACTCTGTGGCGGCACACCTTCACAGATCAGCGGTCCTACCGGTCCAATGACAGTTATCACAGCGAGCCTCATCAGTGGTGCCTGGGCTTCGAACCAGGGCAGTTTCTCGGCTGTGCTCATCGCAATGTCACTCGCAGGATTCTTCTGCGGACTGTTCCAGGTCCTGTTTGGATTGATTCGTATCGGTAAGTATGTGCGTTACATTCCTTATCCAGTATTGTCGGGCTTCATGTCGGGTATCGGCGTGATCATCATCCTCCAGCAGATCTACCCGCTGATTGGTATGAAGAGTCCAGTAATGGTGTTCGACATGATTGCACAGTTCCCAGAGAAGGTTACTGAGATAACAACATTCATCCCACTGCTTCTCGGCGTGGCAACAATCGCTATCGTACAACTCTTCCCACTTGTCACAAAGAAGGTGCCTGCTACTCTCGTGGCACTCATCGTAGTGACAATCGTATCGCTGTTCACTGGCATCGACGAGAAACTCACCATCGGCAACATCCCTGCCGGATTGCCAATGCCTCTCTTCTTGAAGGAAGGTATCGACCTCGGCGGAATGAACTGGTGGGCACTGATCAACGCAGCACTTGTGCCAGGTCTTACTCTCGCTGGCTTGGGTAGCATCGACACACTGCTCACATCGGTTGTTGCCGACAACATCACAAAGACTCACCACAACTCTAACCGTGAACTTATCGGCCAGGGTATCGGTAATGCCATGGCAGGTATGTTCTGCGGTATCGCCGGTGCTGGTGCAACAATGCGTACTGTTGTGAATGTGAAGTCTGGCGGTAGAACAAAGATTTCGGGCATGATCCATGCAATGTTCCTCCTCGCTATCCTGCTCGGTCTGGGTTCATTGGTAAAATATGTGCCACTGTCGGTTCTCGCTGGTATCCTCATCACCGTTGGTTGGGGCATCATCGACTTCCGTGGTTTCAAGGACTTGAAGCGTATCCCTCGTTCTGACGCATTCGTGTTGCTCACAGTATTCCTCATGACAGTGTTCGTTGACCTTCTCACAGCCGTTGGTATCGGTATGGTCATCGCTTGTGTATTGTTCATGAAGCGTATGGGCGACCTTGCCGAGGGCAGTTATGTCACTATGGACGCAGCAGAGCCTGAGAGCCCTTGGGCTGACGAGGGTGGTATCCCTGAGGAGATAAAGCATCATATCTTTATTGAGCGTTTCCACGGTCCTATCTTCTTCGGTAGTATCTCGGGCTTCAACAAGGTAATGCATCAGGTGCCTGACGAGGCTGAGGTGGTGATTCTCCGTATGAAGCGCGTGAAGTTCATGGACCAGAGTGGTGTCTATGCTATGGAGACAGCCATCAAGGAGTTGCAGGAGCGCGGCAAACTGGTGCTGATGACTATCATTCAACCACAGCCACGAATGATTCTCGAAGAGATGAAACTCATCCCTACCGTTGTTCCACAGGAGAATACCTTCGAGACCTTCAAGGATGCTACTGAGTTCCTGAAGGATTTGTATAAGAAGTAAAAAAACAGTCCCTCCCTGCCCTCCCCTTTAGGGGAGGGTGTTGTATCTACTCTTTCTAACAGTGCGAGTTCCGACATGAGAGGGGGCTTTCGTTTTTGTTAAATTTCTAATGAAATTTTGTCAGTTTGCTATTTTTTAGTATATTTGCAAACCAAATAGCGATAAATAATTAAAGGTGGGCTCTATAAATTGGCTTTTTAAGATTTTTGATTTATTTGCGAGAACAGTTTGAAAGCGGATGAAGGCGCAATGCGGGCATTGCAACTGAAGTAGCTTACAAAATGGGCCACAAAGAAACAAAAAGATTAAAAAAGATCAACTACCCATCAATATTAATAATTAATCGTGGGAATTTATAGAGCCCACCTAATATACAAACTAATTAAAAAAATCAAAACATGAAAAGATTTACTCTTTTACTTGTGGCTGCAATGATGACACTCGTGTCGTTTGCGCAGGCTCCAAAGGGACAGGCTGTGAACAAGCCTATCACCAAGGAGATGATGAAGCAGATGCGCCATCAGCAGCCTAACGCCTCACTGTTGAGCGCCGCACAGAAGCAGCACACAGTGGGCATGGTGCAGAACGGTAAGATGAAGCTCAACGCCAAGACTTCTGCAAAGAGCACCATGAAGGTGAACAACAAACTTGCTCAGCAGGTTGCTGGTAAGCAGGTGAAATTCAACGGCCGTCAGTTCGACGCTCAGAAGATGGCGAGCATGAAGGACCGTATGAAGACAAAGCGTGCTTCTATGAAGAACGGTGCTGCGGCTCCACGCAAGGTGGGCGGCACTACTCTTGTAGAGGCTCCTGAAGGTCTTGAGACAGAGACCTACCAAGCCAGCGGTTTCAGTTTCATGGACTATGCTCAGGTCAACTTCGACGTAGAGGTGGGCATGGACGGCAACGACATGTACATCAAGGGTTTGTTCCGTCTTACTCCTGACGCATGGATCAAGGGTGTGAAGAACGGCAACACCATCACCTTCGCCAAGGATCAGTTCATGGGCGAGGCTGAGATTATGGATCAGTGGAGCGGTGAGTCTTTGGGTATGTTCCCTGTATGGCTTGAATATACAACCGACTTCGAATCATACTGCGACATCGTGTTCACAGTAAACCCTGACAATGGTGTCATCGACGATGCTCTGGGTGGTATCCTCGCTTTTGCACTCAACGATGATCTTGATGTGGCTGACGCATTCCAGTACCTCCGTCTCACCCCAGGTGGTGCTATCGATGATGCTGACCATCAGCTCGTTACTCCTCCTGCTAATGCTCAGCAGTGGGGTGTTGACATCAGTTCATTCAGCATTTCAATGGACAAGCAGTTGTCTAACACTGGTTTGATGACTATCGACGGCAATGACTTCTATGTACAGGGCCTCTGTCCAAATGTGGGCGGATGGGTTAAGGGTACTCTCGGTGCCGACAATAAGGTGACATTCCCAATGGGCCAGTTTGTAGGCACATTCATGGGTGTTTACGATATCTGGTTCATGGCTACTGACCCAACAGGCGAGGAGGCTAACCTCCGCGATGCTGTTGCCACATGGAATGCCGATGAGCGCACTCTGACCTTCGACGATGACTCTTGGATTGTAGAGAATGCCAATCCAGTAGCAATGTTCTACCTCGATGTTTACTCTGATGTATTCGTTGAACCAATGTCTGACGACCGCACACTGGTTATCCCACCTGCTGGTCTTGAGACAAAGACATACAAGACTACCGTTGCTTCACTCGGTCACTATGATTATGCTAACGGCTCTTACGATGTAAACATCGGTTTTGATGGCGATGACGCCTATATGCAGGGCCTCCTGTTCTTCGCTCCTTCGGCTTGGATCAAGGGTACTCGCAATGCTGACGGTAGCCTCACATTCGCTAAGAACCAGTACATCGGTACTGTTCAGGGCTACGATGTTTATGTAGTACCTTGCGACGACGAGGAGAATATCCTCGAGGAAATCACCTTCACTTACGATGCTGAGAAGGACACCTATTATTATATAGAGCAGAACACCAACATCTCGTTCTCTGTTGCTCCTGAGTCAACCGATGCTGTCGAGATTGTGTTCAATGTAGTGATGAAGGGTCCTGACGCTCCTGAAGAGGAGGAGATCAACACTGACGTAATCTGGGATCAGCCAGAGGGTGAACTTAAGGTTTACACTCGTGCCGGTGGTGCTTACTACACATTCTGGGGCTATCTCGTAGATACTGTACAGGGTGGTACATCTATCAAGGTCGTTACCAACGGCAATGATGTTTATATGGAGAACCCTATCTCACAGGCACCTGTTGAGGGTGGTACTTGGGTGAAGGGTACTCTCGAGGGCAACAAGATCCACATGCCTTTGAAGCAGTGCGTTCTTTATGATGAGTGGTCGGGCTATGGCTATATGACCGCTACATTCCGTCTTGGAACAGTTTATGACGAGTGGTCAGACCAGGAGATCTTCACCTATGTGATGACCGACGATACAGAGGTGACATTCACTATCAACGAGGATGGCACAATCACTATGGACCAGACTTCAGAGATTGATCCAGAGTATGGTTTGGCTGACTTCATCTACGGTCTTGCCTACACCGATGATAAGGCATGGGGCGAGTTCGGTGACTACAACTCTGTCTATACCTTGTTCGACGAGGAGATCACTCTCCTTCCTGAGGGTGTAGAGACTGAGACATGGGCATTCATGTTCGAGGACGAGTATGACTACTCTTCTGCACGCACAGTGAATGTTGCTATCGACGGCGACAAGATGTATATCGAGGGCATGTCTGAGTTCCAGCCTGAGGCAGTGATGGTTGGTACCATCGACGGCGACAAGGTGACATTCGCAAGCGATCAGTTCCTTGGCGAGGCTTACAGTTATCTCGGCTATGGCGTATTCGCTAATGTCTCTACCGAACTCATCTACGACGAGGTTTACGAGGAAGAGTACGAGACTCTCGTATTCGAATATCTCCCTGAGTACTCATTCAAGTATGACGCTGCTAACAAGACTCTCACTTCGGGCGAGGGTGTTGCTTTCATCGTCAACGCTGGTAAGGGTGCCGACGATATCCTCTATATCTCAATGGCTAAGAAACCTCGTCTCAACTACTTCGAGGAGATTCCTGCTACACCTGCTGATCCAGAGTTCCTTGACTACAGCGAGTGGTTCGATGGCTATGGATACGACATCGTGACTTGCAACATCAAACTCGAGGATGTCAACGGCAAGTACATCAACCAGGATAAGGTGTTCTACACTCTCTGGGTGAAGATTGATGGTGAGGCTGAACCATTTGTATTCGATTCTTACGACTATGTTGGTTTCGAGGAACTCGGCATTGAAGAGATGACAGAGGTTCCTGTCAACTTCGAGGTTCTCGACGCTGAGGGTTATCAGGACATCGCACCAGGTGCTTCGGGCATCTGTATCTACCAGACTGGTTTCGACGACTTTGGTATCCAGACCATCTACTACGGTGGCGACGAGCGTCGCACATCGAACATCGTATGGTGGAACGGTGGCGAGGTTAACAGCATCAAGGATGTGAATGCCGGTTCTGAGAATCTGATCTACGACCTCCAGGGTCGCAAACTCCAGAAACTCCAGAAGGGCGTCAACATCATCCGCAAGGATGGCAAGACATTCAAGGCTGTCATTAAGTAACCCCCTCTTTCTATG
>JAZQOD010000315.1:0-9991 GCA_045627685.1 Prevotella sp.
AAGGACCTCCCTTCGTGGGAGACTGGGAGAGGGCCCTACTCCAACGTTACATTCTCAGCGTCGATCTTTTCCTTCAGGAACAACTGGGCACATTCGTTGAAACGCTCCACACTCTCGGTAGTGAGATAACGACAGGTGCCGTTCTTGGTGCATTTCTCATCCATCTCAGGATGGCGATGCAGGTAGTCTTTCAGAGAGTTGGCCACATACGCCCCCTGTGGCACAATGCGCACATTCTCTGGCTTTGCCTTGTCAATGCTCTTCATCAGTAGCGGATAGTGGGTGCATCCCAGTACAATGGCATCAATCTCAGGATCCTGAGCCATGAGTTGGGTGATGCGCTTCTTCACAAAGAAATCAGCACCACCAGAGTCAGCCTCACCGGCTTCTACGATGGCTGCCCATAGTGGACACGCCTGTCCGGACACTTTGATATCGGGAAAGAGCTTGCCTACCTCCATATCATAACTGTGACTGCGAATGGTGCCCTCTGTGGCAAGAACACCGATATGACGGGTGGTAGTGAGATGACCGATACATTCGGCTGTAGGACGGATAATTCCGAGCACACGACGGTCAGGACAGAGTTCAGGCAACACCTGTTCCTGGATAGAACGGAGAGCTTTGGCAGAGGCTGTGTTGCAACCGAGGATGACGAGATGGCATCCCTGCTCGAAGAGTTTCAGTACGGCTTGGCTGGTGAACTTATACACCACCTCGAACGAACGACTGCCGTAAGGGGCACGGGCATTGTCGCCCAGATACATATAATCGTACTGGGGTAGCAACTGGCGTATCTCCTGGAGGATGGTGAGACCACCATAGCCAGAGTCGAAGATACCGATTGGTCCTGCTATTTCCGGAAAAAGGGGATTCAACATTTCAATACCTCCATTAATGTCCAATTAAAATTTTCTTTTGAACATTAATTACCATTAATTAAACATTAATTTATCATTAATTTAAATTACGCAGACAATCAAAGATATACGAAAATAATTAATGGATAATTAATGGTCAATTCGTGATAATTAATGTTTAAAAACTCTCTATTTATGTTAGATTCTCGTATAATTATCTGTTTACCAGTAACTTACGATATATTTTGTTGATTTAACTGGACTGCAGTGTATTTATTCTACTACTGAGTGCTTTACGGCTTCGGTGACTGCCTCGGTGATGTTGTAAGCCATTGCCTTGTTGAGATATGGCACGGCATCATCGTCGGTGTTGAGCACAAAAGCCAACTGCAACTCCTCGCTGATACGACGGATGGCAGCATCCAACTTGTCCTTTGCCTGCTTCACAAGGTCTTTCTCAGCCTGTGCAAGGAGACGGATGGACTCAAGGCGGAACTTCTCGTTGCGCTGCATCATATCCTCCAACTCCTGCTGACGCTTGCGAAGGATGGACGGAGCATAGTTGTTTTGCTCACTGAGGAACGACTCGTACTTGGCATTGAACTCATCCTCCGACGATTTCATCTCGGCGTCATACTTCGCCCTCAGGGTGATGAGATCAGCCTCTGCCTGTGCATATTCAGGCATTGAATACAGCACCTGATTGTAGCTTATACAACCAAAACGGAAAGCGACTGCTTCCTGGGCTGATGCGGAGAGTGTGGCAACGAAAGCCACAATGAACAGGAAAAGTTTCTTCATTTTGGGTGGATTCTATAAATTTCCAAGATTAATTCACTGCTTGCCAATGAATGAACTGGATTGAAAAAAGGTGCTGGAGGTATGAATACGGTTCATACCCCTCAACACCTTGTATGTTAACGGGATAAAATTACTTCTTCAACTCAGCCTTTACCTTTGCGGTAACATCCTCGCTGATAGCGTCGTTGGTGTAGAGAGCAGTGCTGATGTCCATGATGTAAACATAGTTGCCAGCCTTACCAACAGTAGCGATAGCATTCATCAACTTTGTATAGAGAGGCTGCTGCTTGTCCTGCTGGAGCTTCTGGAGCTGCTGCTGATAGTCCTGATTAGCCATCTGGAGCTTCTGATAGAGAGCCTGGAGCTCAGACTCTGTCTCCTGCTGCTTTGTTGCAGGCATTGTCTCCTTAGCCTTGTCATACTCCTCAGCCTTACGCTGGAACTCCTTCTGCATCTCTTCCATCTCGTTCTGGAACTCCTTTGCCTTTGCCTCGATCTCGCCGTTAGCGATAGCGAACTCAGGCATAGAGGTGAGAACCTCCTGAGCATTGATATGACCGAACTTCTGAGCAAACATTGTCATTGGTGCGCAAAGCATCAACATTACGATAAACTTTTTCATTTTCTTTTAATTGGTTTTTATTTGTTATTGTTATTATTATCTATTTTACTGAGCGTAGCCGAGTTTCTCGAGGACCTCGTTGCTGATGTCGATCTTTGGCGAACCAAAGATGATGCCTGAATCTGAAGCACGGTCGATGACAAGGCTGTAGCCACGGAGTTCAGAGATTTCCTTCACGGTGTTGTAGATCTCCTCCTGGATAGGGGTGATGAGTGCCTCACGCTTCTTGTAGAGTTCGCCCTCTGGACCGAAATACTTACGTTTCAACTCGGATGCTTCCTTCTCCTTCTGCATAATAGCCTCCTGACGCTCCTTCTTCTGCTCTTCTGAGAGGAAGACAACCTCGTTCTGGTAGTTCTTGTACATAGTACCAGCCTCAGTGTTGAGAGCCTCGATTTCAGCCTGCCATTTCTTGCTTACCTGATTGAGTTGCTCATTCGCGCGCTCGTAGGCAGGTACATTCTTTAGTATATACTCCATATCGAGCAATGCAAACTTCTGTGCCGATGCAGTGATGGCTACCAGTGCCATTGTGCAAATCATTAAAATCTTCTTCATAATCGTTGCAATATTTTGTTTAACGATGCAAATTTACACCTTATTATATTATATACGCGTGCGCGAACCCCTAAATCGGCGGGGGAAAACCCTAATCGCCATCCGGACTATGCTCTGCCATTAGATGGCGAGCCTACGAACGACATAGGAAACATTCGCCTTTACTCCCCCCTTCTTCTGCCCTAACGAGCGAAGCGGCATAGCCGAGCGCGGGGGCTGGGGGGCTTAGAACTCCTGACCCAGGATGAAGTGGAAGTTGCTTCCGCCCTTCTTGCCGAATACTGTGTCGAAACCGTATGCCCAGTCGATACCCATAAGACCAACCATTGGGAGGTAGATACGAACACCGACACCGGCTGAACGCTTCATGTTGAATGGGTTGAAGTCCTTAACTTCCTGCCAAGCATTACCACCCTCAGCGAAGGTAAGACCGTAGATAGTGGTGTTACCAAGGAGGAATGGATAGCGGAGTTCGAGAGTGAAGCGGTCGTAAGCATAACCCTCGGCATAGTATGGGGTGAGCTGACCGTTGTCGTAACCACGGAGTCCGATGGTCTCAGTTGCGTAAGAGGTAGAATATCCCGACATACCATCACCACCGACATAGTAGGTCTCGAATGGCGACTTCTTGAACTTGTTGTAACTACCGAGGATACCCAACTCTACGCGAGTCATCAGCACAAGACACTTTGTTGCTGGTGTGAGGGCTGTGAACGTACGAGCCTTGAACTTCCACTTGTGGTACTCAATCCAGCGATACTTCTCCTGCTGTTCCTGAGAATAGGTAGCCGACTGTGGGTTGGTAGCAAGATGCTCATAGTCCTTGCCATCCCAGAGCGACCATGGTGGAGTGAGTGTTACAGAAGCCATGAACTCTGAACCATGACGAGGGAACAACTGGTTGTCGGTAGAGGTACGGCTCAACGAGAGACTCAGGTTGACATTGTTTGCAGCACCGTTGGTCATGAGGAAGTAGCGCCAGTTCTTCAGCATATAGCGTGTGAATGCCAACTGTGCCGAGAACACGAAGTAGTCGTCAGGCCAGCGCAGACGCTTACCCCAACCGAGTGAAGCACCGAAGAGCTGTACATACTTGTCAGGGTCGTAGTAGTTCTCATAGTTGTTGTAATATGAGTTACCATAACCATACATATAGTTATAGTAGTTGTTCATATAACCACTGTTATAATATGTACTTGACACGTCGGTCTGCTTTGAGTAGTAAACACCCACCGAGAACTGGATTGGTCGCTTACCGCCGAACCAGCCAGTAGAGTAGCCCACATTATATGACTGATAGTATGTACCGTTGGTCTGAGCCGAGATTGACATTGTCTCACCATCGCCGATAGGCATGATACCACGGTGTTCGGCATTCTTCTTGAAGAGGTTTGCCATTGAGAAGTTGTTCAACTTCAAACCAACCTTACCGATGACACCCGTCTGTCCCCAACCGAGCGAGAACTCAATCTGGTCGTTCGACTTCTGTTCAAGGTTCCAGTTGATATCTACAGTACCATTCTCATAGTCAGGCTTTACATCAGGGTTGACAGCCTCAGGGTCGAAGTGTCCCATAGAAGCCAACTCACGTGCTGTACGCTGGAGAGCCTCCTTTGAGAAGAGGTCGCCCGGCTTGGTATGCATCTCACGACGTACTACATTCTCGTAGAGACGGTCGTTACCAGCGATGCGCACACGGTTGATATGTGCCTGAGGACCCTCCTGGATACGCATCTCGACATCGATAGAGTCGCCAACGATGTTGACATCAACAGGATCGAGAGAGTAGAACAGATAACCATTGTTCCAATAAGCATTACCCACAGCATCCTCGTCCTCAGAAAGACGCTTGTTCATGAGTTTCTGGTTATATACATCACCACTCTTCATGCCAAGAACATCGTTCAACTTATCAGTAGGATAGATGGTGTTACCCACCCACTTGATGTTGCGGATATAGTATTTGATACCCTCCTCGACCTTTACATAGATTCCCACATGCTTGTCATCGACACTCCAAACACTATCCTCGAGGATATGAGCATCGCGATAGCCATACTCGTTGTACTTCTCGATGAGCTTCTTCCTATCGGTAGCCCAACGCTCTGGAGTATATTTCTTTGATTTCAGGAATGAAGAAAGTTTGTTCACCTCATGAGTCTTCGAGAAAGCACCCTTCTTGAAGAGTCCACCCTTGAGTTTTGAGTCGGAGAGTTGCTCATTACCATCGATGATGATTGTCTTCACACGCTTCTTCATCTTCTTATCGACAGTGACATCGAGGATGACATAGTTCTTGCGCGAGATATCATCGTGCTGCATGATAGTGATCTCGGCATCGTTGAAACCCTTGTCGTCGAAATACTTCTTTGCAAGGATCTTCGCACGGGAAATCATACTTGGAGTAATCTGGTAGTCCTTGAGCATACCCAGTTTCTCCTGCATATCCTCACGCTCCGACTTCTTCAGACCGTAGTAGTTGATTTCCGACACACGAGGAAGGGCTGTCAGATGGAAATGCAGATAAATGTCACGGCCGATGATTGAATCGGCAGAGATTGACACATTCGAGAACAATCCATGACGCCAGAAACGCTTCACCGCATTGGTAATCTCATTACCAGGGATAGATATCTCCTGACCGATGGAAAGGTTTGAGATACTGGTAAGCATATAGTCCTCATAGCCTTCGATACCCGACACCTCAATACCAGCAATGGTACAGGTGCGAGGATTGGCTGCGTATGAAATGTCAGGGTTAACAATCTTGTCCTGAGCCGAGAGTTGCACTGCCGAAAGGAGTCCGACGGCAACAAGACAGAGTATTTTGCTTATTTTATTCATCTCGTGATAATTTTCTTTGAGAGGTTATATAGTAGTCAGGATGCGGATTAAGAATTTTCTTCTTCCACCTGTGCTTCAGTCTTTCCGAAACGACGCTGGCGACTCTGATAACTTGCTATTGCCTTGTGGAGGTCTTCCTCAGCGAAATCAGGCCAGTATGTATCGCAGAAATAGAGTTCAGAATAGGCAATCTGCCAAAGGAGATAGTTGCTGATACGAAGTTCACCACCAGTACGGATGAGGAGATCAGGATCAGGCATGAAGTTGGTCTGCATGTGCTTGTTGATCAGTTCCTCAGTGATGTCCTCAGCAAACATAACATCGTTGAAACCCGATTTGAGTTGTTCAAGGAACGAACGGTTGAACATATGGTCACGGAGAATCTCCTTCACCGCATTTGTTATCTCCCAGCGAGAAGAATAACTCAATGCCACAACCATTGTCATCTTATCGTTCTTTGCTGTATGCTCCTCTGTCTCGCGGAGTTTCTGCTGCACTACATCCGGCAGTCGCTTAACATCGCCAATGACACGGAAACGCACATTGTTCTTCATGAAGATTTCGTCCTCGAGCGACGAGAGTACCAATCCCATGAGTGCTGCAATCTCATCGTCAGGGCGGTTCCAGTTCTCGGTAGAGAATGTGTAAAGGGTAAGATACTTTACTCCAAGGCGTGTACACTCTGATGTGATGCGTCGAACCGTCTCCACTCCAGCCTGATGACCGAAGCTTCGTTCCTTACCTCTTTCTGTTGCCCAGCGACCATTACCATCCATGATGATGGCAATATGCTCAGGTATGCGTTCCTTATCCAATTCTATCATAATAGTATATTATTCATCTTGATTGTGGCAGACACGACATTTCTCCATGAAACTGTAACTGAATGTGACCATCAGTGCAGAATAGCAGTCGGCATTCTTGAAGAGGCCGCTTCGATCAATGAGATACGGATCGGCTACTCCGTCGAGTTTATCACTCATAGTGAAATGCATGGTCCAGTCGATATTGACATTGAGTCTGTCACCTAACTTATATTTCACGCCTGCGCCCACGGGCAGGTTCATTGTAAATGCATTATTGTCATGACCTGTGACAAAAGTACAACCGATACCACCGAAGATATACGGTGTGAGTCGCTTTGCACCTCGGTATTCCTTTCCTGTGCCGAAAGGCCAGAAGTTATACTCATAGGTAGCATTGAGATCAATGAGGCTATTGCTGAAACTGTAAACATCATCGCCTGCTTTTGGGTATTCAGGGTAGAAAGTGTTGATGTCAGCAGCCGAACCTTTGAGTTTGCCATAGCCCAACTGGAACTTGAAGCCCTGGCGTGGATTCAGAAGGCGGCGAAGAACAACTGAAGCCGATGGCTGCATATTGCCAAAGACACTTCCGTTGAAATCGCCCTCATAAGACATAAGGCCGGCTCCTGCACCAATCTCCATGAGATACTCCGGTTCGCTCTGTGCGAACGAAAGCATCGAGACGAGGCTAAGGATGAATATGGCTACTGTCTTTCTCATTTCCTTTCAGAGGTAAATCTTCAATATTCCCGAAGGATTGTTACTCCTTGATCCAAGCGTCAGCCTTCTTCCATACAAGGCGGTTGATGCGTACCTTCCACACATCACCTGTTCCACCGCAGATAATCCACAGTGAATTTGCCTTGTCGGCAGTCATCGTGAATGATGTTGCCTGTGAAGACAACTCTGCAGGCTTGCCCATTACAGAATCGTTGATCCAGGTGATACCATCATCACCACTGTTGTATACCTTGCTGAGTGCTACTTCTGTACTTGCACCGATGCCCTTGCCACAGATACCCTTGATGTTGATTCCATCATAGTTTACAATCTGCCAGTTTTCTGCACGAGGAGCATTATATTTATCCAGTGGATCAGCCTCCACCAGGTTCCATGCATGATTACGTGAACCGTCCTTTGTCTCCTCGACCTTTGTCCATACCATAGAGTACTTGTCGTTAGGATAGTTCTCAACGGAGCGGTTACCGATAAGTACAATCTTCTCGGCTGTTGCGTCAGTGCGGAGAGAATGGCACGCATACGAGATTCCTTCTGTTGGGAAGTATGAAGCATCAGCATCGAGTGTCTCTGCCTCCCAGTTGACTCCGTTGTCAGATGAAGAGATCAAATTACCCTCAGCATCAGTTGCATATATGCGTGAAGCCGAAGCAGCAACAATGCTATTCAGATTATTCTCTGAAACCAACTGCCAGTTTGCAGCATCTGCCGACGAGCAAAGGTTTCCATCGAAGATAGTATAGAACTTATCGTTCTTCAAAACAACATTCTTGCAAGCCTCAACGGTAAGAGCAGGATTTGTAGCAAGTTCTGTCCAGTTCACACCATCGCCGATTGCCGACATATAAACCTTGCCAGCACCATTCAGTGTTCCGAAGAGGTAGATGTTTTCACCAAGATTCAACGCCTTCATATCAGAAAGCGCAGCAACCTGTGGATTGCCCGTTGTCACCTTTGTCCATACACACGAGTCACCATCTTCCTTATGAGCGTTGACTTTTACGGTATATTTACGCAAGCCTGTGCTCAACACATTGTAAACCTGGAACTCACGAGGATTACGGAAGTCGATAGAGTCACTGCTCTTGTAAGCAGAAAGCGAATCGCTTGTGAGGCTCTTGATGGCAATTGTTCCACCGTTCTTTGCATTGACTGTGCAGATAACTGCCGAGAGGTCCACATCCATAGGAAGTGAATCGTTGTTCCAGATAAGGCCGCGCTCCTGATCGATAGACATCACATAACTTGCACAATTGATGGTACGCTTGTAGATGCTGTCTGAGCCATCTTTTGCTGTTGTATGCAAGTAGCGATTGAGTGTTCCGAGATTGAAACTTGTGATTGCGGCGTCATCATTATAGACGATTGTATCACCATCGCCAAGGCATGACGACAGTGAGATAACGGTCAACGCAAACAGTGTTAGCGATAATATATAATTTCTCATTTATCCGAATTAATTTATAATTAACATGCAAAGTTACAGATAATTATTCAATTTATGTCGGTTTTTACTCTATAATTAGCATTTTTCACGGGTTAAGCGCACTTTTTTAACCTATTTTTGGTACAATCACTATTTTATTAGTATAAAATAAGCAATTATGTAGGCATAAAAAAAGCGACATCTCCGAAGAGATGCCGCCAATATTTAGTCGAATATTGTTCGAACTAATGACTTTGCTAAGTGATTAGAGCTGTGGACCAGCAGCAACGAGAGCCTCGCCTGCAGGGTTAGATGTGTACTTAACGAAGTTCTTCTGGAAACGAGCAGCGAGATCCTTAGCCTTCTCCTCCCATACTGAAGCATCAGCATAAGTGTCGCGTGGGTCGAGGATTGCTGGGTTTACGTTTGGAAGAGCTGTAGGAACCTCGAAGTTGAACATAGGGATCATCTTTGTCTCAGCCTTGAGGATTGAACCATCGAGGATAGCGTCGATGATACCACGTGTATCAGGAATTGAGATACGCTTACCTGTACCGTTCCAACCAGTGTTTACGAGGTATGCCTTAGCATCGTTAGCCTCCATCTTCTTAACAAGCTCCTGAGCGTACTTTGTTGGGTGAAGCTCGAGGAATGCCTGACCGAAGCAAGCAGAGAATGTAGGAGTTGGCTCTGTGATACCACGCTCTGTACCAGCAAGCTTAGCTGTGAAACCAGAGAGGAAGTAGTACTGAGTCTGCTCAGGTGTAAGGATAGATACTGGAGGGAGTACACCGAATGCGTCAGCCGAGAGGAAGATTACATTCTTAGCAGCAGGTGCAGATGAACCTGGCTGGATGTTGTTGATGTGGTTGATTGGGTAAGAAACACGAGTGTTCTCTGTTACCGACTTATCGTTGAAGTCGATTGTACCATCCTCAGCAACAGTTACGTTCTCGAGGAGAGCGTTACGCTTGATAGCACCGTAGATGTCTGGCTCGTTCTCCTTTGAGAGACCGATTACCTTTGCATAGCAACCACCCTCGAAGTTGAATACGCCATTGTCGTCCCAACCGTGCTCGTCATCACCGATAAGGCGACGCTTAGGGTCGGTAGAAAGAGTTGTCTTACCTGTACCAGAGAGACCGAAGAAGATAGCTGTCTCCTTACCCTCCATGTTACAGTTTGCAGAACAGTGCATTGAAGCGATGCCCTGGAGTGGGAGGTAGTAGTTCATCATTGAGAACATACCCTTCTTCATCTCACCACCGTACCATGTGTTGATGATAACCTGCTCGCGGCTTGTTACGTTGAAAGCAACACAAGTCTCTGAGTTAAG
>JAZQOD010000316.1:0-16919 GCA_045627685.1 Prevotella sp.
ACAAGCGACTATGTATCAGCAAAGATGTTCCTCCAGAATATCGACCCATCACTCATTGCCACACAAGGCACTGACATCGCTGAGGCTCTCAATCTCTCGATGAACTCATTCACACAGTCGAAGGTGGGCAAAGCCATTGTACTTATCACCGACGGTGAAGACCATGAAGGCGGTGCTGTAGAGGCAGCCAAGGCTGCTCACGACAAGGGTATGAATGTGTTTATCCTTGGTGTGGGTGATGCAAAGGGTGCTCCAATCCCAACAGGTGATGGCGGATATATGAAGGACAACACTGGCAACACCGTTATGACACGCCTCAATGAAGAGATGTGCCAGGAGGTGACAGCCGCTGGTAAAGGAAAGTATATCCATGTTGACAATACTTCCGAGGCACAGGAGATGCTCAACGACCAACTCGCCCGCTTGCAGAAAGGTGAGACAGAGAGCGTTGTCTATAGCGAGTACGACGAGCAGTTCCAGGCTGTGGGAATCATCCTGCTTCTGTTGCTTATCCTCGAGGTTTGTGTTCTCGAAGTGAAGAACCCTCTGCTCAAGAATGTGAAGATATTCAAGAAAGGCATAAAGAAATAATTGAATGAAAATGAAACGAATCCTTTCGCTATTTATATATATAATGTGTTGCCTTGGTATGATGGCGCAGACTGATCGCCAGCATATCCGACAAGGTAACCGCCTCTTCCGCCAACAGAAGTTTGACAAGGCAGAGGTGGACTATCGTAAGGCGGCAGATAAGAATCAGAAGAACCCACAGGCACTGTATAACCTTGGCTGTGCATTGATGGCTCAGCAGAAAGACTCAGCTGCTATTGAAATGTTTCAGGCTGCAGGCAAACTGGAGACAAGTAAGATACGCAAGTCGAAGGTTTACCATAACATCGGAGTTATATGCCAGCAGCACCAGATGTTCTCCGAGGCAATTGATGCCTACAAGGAGAGTCTGAGAAACAATCCTTCGGATGATGAGACCCGTTATAACCTTGCCCTTTGCCAGAAGCAGTTGAAGAACCAGCAGAACAACAAAGACAACCAGGATCAGGACAAGGACGATAAGGGACAGGATCAGAAGAAAGATCAGAACCAGCAGGATCAGAACAAGAATCAAGATAAGAAAGACCAGAATCAGAAGCCAAAGGAGCAGATGAGCAAGGAAAATGCAGAACAACTGCTTCAGGCTGCTATGCAGGAAGAAAAGCAGACGCAGCAGAAGATGAAGAAGCAACAGGCACAGCCTCAGCGTCGCCGTTTGCAGAACAACTGGTAATCGACAGTTCAAAAAGATCAAGAAAAGACTCTTACAGACAATAATAATAACAACAATGAGAAGAATATTTTCAATATTATTTTTATTAGTTATTTGCGTTTCATTTGGTTATGCACAGACTATCACTGTCCAGGCACCATCGCGTGTGGCCTGTGGTGATAATTTCCGCATAGCCTATGTCATCAATACCCAGAAGGTTGAGAATTTCCGTTCAGGCGAGATTCCTGAAGGACTGGAAGTCATTGCAGGTCCGTACACATCACGATCTTCAAGTATCCAGATAATCAATGGACACACCACCAGTTCTTCATCAATAACCTACACCTATACGCTTCATGCAGCAAAGAATGGCACTTACACCATTCCTGCAGCAAGAGCCGTCATTGATGGTAAGACAGTAAATTCGAACACTGCCACTGTAACTGTTGCAGGCTCTTCGTCATCGCAGCAGGCTAACCCTCGTCAGGCTCCACGAATGCATGGTGATTATGATGAGGACAATATGCGACAGGCTGGATCAAAGATATCTGGCAACGACCTCTTCATTCGTGTCAGTGCCAACAAGACTCGTGTCCATGAGCAGGAACCAATCCTTCTTACATATAAGGTTTATACTCAGGTTGACCTTACACAACTCACAGGAAAAATGCCTGACTTGAATGGATTCCACACACAGGAGATTCCGCTTCCACAGCAGAAGAGTTTCAAGGTGGAGAACATCGATGGCCGCAATTATCGCACTGTTACATGGAGTCAGTATGTGATGTATCCACAGATGACAGGTAAACTGGAGATTCCACCACTGACCTTCAAGGGAATTGTTGTTCAGCGCAACAGAAACATCGATCCATTCGAGGCATTCTTCAATGGTGGTTCTGGATATGTAGAGGTGAAGCGCGATGTCGTAGCACCAGCCGTAACTATTCAGGTAGATCCTCTGCCTGAGCGTCCAGCAGGATTCTCGGGTGGCGTAGGTAAGTTCGAGATTTCTTCTTCTGTGGATAAGACTGAACTCAAGGCTGGCGAACCAGTGACAGTTCGTGTCATCATTGATGGTACAGGAAACTTGAAACTCATTAAGCAGCCTGAACTCGAATTGCCAAAGGATTTCGACAAGTATGATCCAAAGGTGACCGATAAGTCAAAACTTACACAGAACGGTCTCGAGGGTAGCATGATATATGACTATCTCATTGTGCCTCGTAATCAGGGTAAATACACTATACCTGGTGTTGAGTTCACTTATTTTGATCTTGCTTCAAACTCATACAAGACAAAGAAGACCGAACCGATAACGCTCAATGTTGCAAAGGGTGAAGGTAAATCAACCATGGCGGACTATTCGGCAGACAAGGATAATGACATCCATGACATCAAGACCGGCGATTCATCAATGTCAAAACTTGATTCCTACTTCTTTGGAAGTGGGTCGCACCTTGGTCTTATTCTTCTTCCTCTATTGCTCTTCATCGCTCTTGTCGTTATATTCCGCAAACGTGCTATGGACAATGCCAATGTTGTTATGATGCGAGGCAAGAAAGCCAATAAGGTTGCCACAAAGCGTCTCCGTACAGCAGCCAAACTGATGGAGAAGGGCCAGCAGAATGAGTTCTATGATGAAGTGCTCCGCGCACTCTGGGGATATGTTGGCGATAAACTCAATATTCCTGTTGCAGAACTCTCTCGTGAGAATATCTCTGAGAAACTCACTGCCCGTGAAGTTGACGACACAACGGTAGGAACCTTCATCGAGGCTATCGATGAGTGTGAGTATGCTCGCTATGCCCCTGGTGATCCAAAGGGAAAGATGGATATCGTTTATGAGAAGGCTGCAAAGGCCATTACTGATATTGACAATATGCTGAACCAAAAGAAAAAATCAAACAAGAAATCAGTAGGAATGCTTCTTGTGTTCTTCCTTGCTCTCTCAGTGACAGCCAATGCAAAGGTAACAAAGCAGATGGCTGATGCCGAGTATGCTAAGGGCAACTATCAGGAGGCTATCAAGGAATATAATGAGGTGTTGAAGGAGGGTGTTTCTGCAAGTCTTTACTATAATCTGGGAAATGCCTACTTCCGCACTGAAAATATCACTCAGGCAGTGCTTGCCTATGAACGAGCATATAAATTGTCGCCTGGTGACAAGGACATCCGTTTCAATCTCGACTTCGCTCGCAGCAAGACCATCGACAAGATTGTTCCTGAGCGCGAGATGTTCTTCATCACCTGGTATAAGTCGCTTGTCAACACAATGAGCAGTGATTCCTGGACAACATTCTCCATCGTGATGTTCCTTGCTACACTGCTTCTTCTCATTGTCTATCTGTTCGGTTCACGCATGTGGATGATCAAGATGGGCTTCTATGGAGCAGTGGCTTGTTTCGTCCTTTTTGTCATGACCACCTTCCTCGCTTGGCAGCAGAAGCAATATGCCCAGAATCATGATGGTGCAATCATTGTAGCACCTTCAGTCAATGTGAAGAAGACTCCGGCTGCCGGCAGTGCCAATGAAATGGTGCTCCATGAAGGTACGCTTGTCAACATCACCGACCGTAATATGAAGGGTTGGCTCGGTATTAAACTCACTGATGGACGTGAGGGCTGGTTGCTTGTCAATCAGGTTGAAGAGATTTAGTGACTAAATATTTGATATCTTACATAATTAATATAAATAATAGTGGATTTTCATTCAATTACTTACAGCTTTGATCTACCAATAATGCATGTGCTACAGGGATCAGACTCTCTGTTCATGGACCGTTTCATGTACACCTTGACACAGCCATGGCCTTGGATTCCGCTGTATCTCATGCTGATATTGATGGTCATTAAAAACAATGCTACGTTAAAACAAATCCTTTTGATTCTTGGCTTTGCTATCCTGACGGTTGGTATTGCCGATATAGTGGTCAATGAACTTGTAAAGCCATATTTCATGCGATGGCGTCCAACACGCGACCCTGTTCTCAAATACACCATCGATGTTTTCCAGAACTATCGTAGCGGAAAATATGGTTTCTTCTCGGCTCATGCTGCAAACACAATGTCAGTCGCATTGTTCTTCTGCCTCTTGATAAGGAGTCGTTTGTTTACAGTGGCAATGATATCATGGTCGTTGCTGAATGGATACACCCGAATCTATCTTGGTGTCCACTATCCAAGCGATGTCCTTGTTGGTTTCCTGTGGGGAGCATTTGTTGCTTCCACTTCATACTATTGTTTTAGAATCATAAACAGAAAGTTGGCATTGGACAAGAATTTCATCTCGTCGCACTATACAGGTACCGGATATGCATACAGAGACATTTACAATGTTATCCTGACATTGCTATTGATATGTTTCTTTGCTTTGTTCCGTTCTTTGTTTCCAATTTAATGAGTAACAAGGCAATAAGTTATAACTTCCCATAACTCCAATAGAATGCTTTCACCAAAACAGATACATATATCCGATTACAATTATCCTCTTCCTGACGAGAGGATAGCAAAGTTCCCTCTGGCACAGCGTGACCAGTCGAAACTGCTTGTATATAAGCACGGTGAAGTAGGAGAGGACTGCTTCTCTAATCTCCCTTCATATCTTCCTTCCGGTGCACTGATGGTGTTCAACAACACTAAGGTGATTCAGGCAAGAATGCATTTCCGTAAGGAGACAGGCGCTTTGATAGAGATTTTCCTTCTCGAACCAGCAAAGCCTGCCGACTATGAACTGATGTTTCAGTCTAACGAACAGTGCTCATGGTATTGTCTTGTTGGAAATCTGAAGAAATGGAAAGAGGGGTCGCTACGCCGTGAGTTTGAATACGAAGGCAAGAAGTTCACCCTTACAGCCACACGATGCGGCGTTCACGGCACATCCCACGAGATTGCTTTCACATGGGACAATCCACAGGTGTCGTGGGCTGAAATCCTCGATATCGTCGGTGAACTGCCAATCCCTCCATATCTGAACCGTGACACAGAAGAGTCTGATAAGAGCACATACCAGACGGTCTATTCCAAGATCAAAGGTTCTGTAGCCGCTCCAACAGCAGGTCTTCATTTCACACCAGAGGTCTTGAAAAATCTCGATGAAAGTGGCATTGACCGTGAGGAAGTAACTCTCCATGTTGGTGCAGGAACATTCAAGCCTGTCAAGGCAGAACAGATTGAAGGTCATGAGATGCACACCGAATATATTGCTGTGCGTCGTGAGACATTGGAGAAACTCATCCGTCATGATGCATCAGCAATTGCTGTAGGCACCACGAGTGTGAGAACCCTCGAGAGTCTTTATTATATGGGATTGAAACTCCATGCCAACCCTGATCTCAGTGAAGCCGAATTGCATGTCAACCAGTGGGAACCTTATGAGCAGGATGCAGTCATTTCACCAGTAGAAGCGATAGAGGAGATTCTTGCATACCTTGACCGCAACAACCTCTCGGCGCTACATACAAGTACACAGATTATCATTGCCCCAGGCTATGAATACAAGATTGTGAAGATGCTTGTCACCAACTTCCATCAGCCTCAAAGCACTCTTCTGTTGCTTGTCAGCGCATTCCTTCATGGCGATTGGCACAAGGTGTATGATTATGCCCTCGCTCACGATTTCCGTTTCCTGAGTTATGGCGACTCGAGTCTGCTCATTCCATAGGAAAAAAAGGTGTAACAAGATATAAATCGAAACAAAATTACAATGAAAATAGGCGATAAAGTAAGATTTTTAAGCGAAATAGGAAGTGGCCGTATTTCTGGTTTCAAAGGCCGTGATATAGTCCTTGTTGAAGACGAGGATGGCTTTGAGATTCCAATGGCTGCCAATGATGTTGTTGTCGTTGAGAGCGATGATTACAGCACAGCAAAGGCTATGGGTAAAGATAATCAGCCTTCAGCACAGCCTGTGTCAGCACCCGATGGCATGTCTATCAAGCAGAAACTCTCGCAGGGACTCTCACAGAAAGATGCCGAGGATGAGGAGCCTGATTATGATCCTGCCGATAAGGAGGTGACCTTCCGTGCACCGGTCGAAGAGCGTAAGGGTGGCAACAAGCTATCTGTTTATCTGGCGTTTGTGCCAATGGATGTCAAGGAGTTCACCAACACTCGCTTCGAGTGCTATCTCGTCAACGACTCCAACTATTTCCTCCACTATAACTATCTTGTTGCAGAAAACCAGAACTGGCAGATGAAACTTAACGGAGAGATTGAACCAAACACCCTCACATTTGTTGAGGAGGTTGGTCGCGAGGACCTCAACAACCTCGAGCATATCGCTCTCCAGATGTTAGCCTACAAGAAGGACAAACCATTCCTACTGAAGCCAGCAATCGATGTGCAGTTCCGTCTTGATCCTGTGAAGTTCTATAAACTGCATTGTTTCCAGGAGAATGATTTCTTCGAGGAACCAGCATTGCTCTTCACTGTCATTGAGAACGACGAACAGCAGCGCCCACTCGTTATCGATGCGAAGAAACTGCGTCAGGAAATGTATAAGAAGGTGAAGGAAGACGAGAAGAAGCCTTCTAAGACCATCCAGAAGAAAGATAATCAGGAAATAGTCGTTGTTGACCTTCATGCCCACGAGGTGCTCGAAACCACCAATGGAATGAACAATGCTGACATCCTCGAGTATCAGTTGAAGGTGTTCCGCGACACCCTCGCTGAATATAGCAACAAGCGAGGTCAGAAGATTGTGTTTATTCATGGCAAAGGCGAGGGCGTGCTCCGTCGTGCCATCATCAACGAACTCAGTTATAAGTACAAGCGCTATCAGTATCAAGACGCATCGTTCCAGGAATATGGCTATGGTGCCACACAGGTAACAATAAGGTAAGAAATATGAAGAATTTTGGATACATAAAGGTTGGTGCGGCAGTTCCTTCTGTCAAAGTTGCCGACATAGACTACAATGTAGAACATATAAAGGCCATCATCGATCAGGCTGTTGCCGAAGGTGTAGAAATCCTCGTCTTCCCTGAACTATGCATCACAGGCTATACCTGTCAGGACCTTTTCCGCGGCACATATCTGCTCGACAAGTCCGACGAGGCCCTCATCGACCTTCTCCGTTATTGTCGCGAACTCCCTATAGTAGTCATCGTAGGAGCACCTGTGCGTCAGGACAACCGTCTGTTCAATGCAGCCGTAGTGCTTGCTGGTGGCACCTATTACACCGTCAACAAGACATATCTCCCTAACTATGGAGAATTCTACGAGAAGCGCTGGTTCTCGCCTGAGGGTGTCAACAATCCTCCAACCATCTTCGAACTGCCTTCGGGTGTGAAGTTTGCTATCGAGGTGTGCGAGGACCTGTGGTCACCACTCCCACCAAGCAGTTATGCCGCTTCTGCTGGTGCCGACATCATCTTCAACCTCTCTGCTTCCGACGAACTCATCGGCAAGCATCAGTATCTTCTCTCGCTCATCTCTCAGCAGAGTGCACGCTGCCTCTCTGCCTATGTATATAGTTCGGCTGGCTTTGGTGAGAGCACACAGGATGTTGTCTATGGAGGCAATGCAATAATCTATGAGAACGGCGCGCAACTGGCACACAGCGATCGCTTTGCCCTCGATGAGCAACTAATAACAGCCCAGATTGACATCGAGAAACTGCGTGCAGAGCGTGTGGCAAACACCACTTTCGGTCGCACACAGAACTCATGGGCAGAAAAGGCCGTCAATATACCTCTCGATGTAGAGACAGGTTCGGAGTTTGTTCTTGAGCGCAACTACAATCCATTGCCGTTCATCCCTACATCTGCTGATATGCAGGCATCGTGCGAGGAGATATTCAACATCCAGGTGATGGGATTGGCTAAGCGACTGGTACATACCAACTGTAAAAATGTTGTCATAGGCATCAGTGGTGGACTTGATTCCACACTCGCTCTCCTTGTGTGCGTCAAGACCTTCGACAAACTCGGACTCGACCGTAAGGGTATCCATGGTATCACAATGCCTGGATTCGGCACTACCGACCGTACGCACGACAATGCAGTCAACCTCATGACATCGCTTGGCATCACCCAGCGCGAGATAGTCATAGCCGACGCTGTGAAGCAGCATTTCGCAGACATAGGCCATGACATCAACAATCATGATGTCACCTATGAGAACTCACAGGCTCGTTATCGCACAATGCTCCTCATGAACATTGCCAATCAGGTGGGAGGAATGGTCATAGGTACAGGCGATCTCTCCGAACTTGCCCTTGGATGGTGCACATACAACGGCGACCACATGTCGATGTATGCCGTCAATGTAAGTATTCCAAAGACACTCATCCGCTATCTCGTAAAGTATGTTGCGGAGGGTGGAGTAGATGAAGTGTCGCGCACAACCCTCCTCGATGTTATTGATACTCCAATCTCGCCAGAACTCATTCCTGCCGATGAGAATGGAAACATCAAGCAGAAAACCGAGGACCTCGTTGGACCTTACGAGTTGCACGACTTCTTCCTGTATCATTTCCTCCGTTTCGGTTTTGCTCCAGCCAAGATTTTCCTCATGGCAATGAAAGCCTTCGATGGCAGCAACGGACCTCACTATGATGAAGAAACAATCCGCAAATGGCTCAAAACCTTCATGCGACGCTTCTTCTCGCAGCAGTTCAAACGCTCGTGCCTCCCTGACGGACCGAAGGTGGGAAGTGTCAGTCTTTCGCCACGAGGCGACTGGAGAATGCCAAGTGATACAGCCTCAAAACTGTGGTTAGAAGAAAATTATTAAAAATTTTTCATAATCATTCGCGTTTTCAAAAGATTTTCATTATCTTTGCACTCCGAAATCAAGGTGGACATAGATTGTCTGAAGGATATCACCTTAAAAATTAATTGAAATATGGCAAAATATAACATTACAGAGATCAAGCCAAAAGCCGCTCTCTATCGCAGTCTTGTAAGTCCAGATCTCATGGACCAGTTGAAGGATCAGATTCTCGAAAAGATTCTGATTGAGAAGAAGTATAAGGAAAAAGATTACTCAGCAAAGAAACTTGCCGACGAACTTGGCACAAACTCACGCTACATTTCAGCAGTGGTAAATGTTAAGTTCCACATGAACTATACTTCGTTTGTAAATAAGTATCGTGTAGAAGAAGCAATGACACTCCTTGCTGACAAGCGTTACAAGGATCTCACAATCGAGGAAATCTCAGACCTCGTAGGATTCTCTAACCGTCAGTCGTTCTATGCTTCATTCTTCCGCATTCTTGGCATCACTCCACGCGACTATCGTGTTGCTCACGCTCCAAAGGAGAAACCAGCAAAGAAAGCCGCTAAGAAAACAGCAAAGAAAACCGCAAAGAAGTAAGATTCAAGGAGCCTTCCCAACAGGAAGAACTTGAATATTTAGTGCATAAGGAGCAGCTCGAGGACAAGTACCTCGGGCTGTTTTTGTATTGTTGTGCATGGTTCATTGCCTCTATCCTGATATGTTGTTGCGAAAATATTAAACAATATCGGTGGCGCGTTTAATGCTTGTATATACCATGCCAGGCGCTTGAAAAATTACAATTGTAAATATTCAAGTATAAAGTGCTGAATTTCAAGATATTACAACGGCTTTATAAAGCATCGCTTTGAGTATATTGGAACGCCGTTTTAAGGATCTCATTCCACCGTTTTGAACCGTTCATTCCATAGGTTTTGCAATGTTTGTGCAATGTCGGCTATTGAGATGTTGAAATATTGAATGTTGTAGTATTGCTTATGTTTTGAAATTACTTTACATTGGTGATATGACGATTTGTTTCAGGTGTAACCCGTAACCTGTAACCTGGGCTTGTTTGTGTTTATGCCTCTAGGAACTAACGGCAGTGCGAGGTCTGGCAGGAAGTGGGAATATAAACAGGAATATTATATCAAAAAGAAAACTTTAATATATAATATAATTATATATTAAAAATTTATCATTAGGTATATATTGTAGAAACAGTTTTCTTTTTTTTCTTTACCTAGAGGATAATAGTAGAATACAAAACATGGTGAGATTACGGGTTACAGGTTACGCTTTGTGTCGATGTCCTCCGCGAATCCCTCCCTCCGAGTACTTATCTAGAGGCAATAAATGAAAACTTACGTGATGAGTGGTTAAAAACTCTAATTTTGTGCGTGCGATGTTTGGTAGTCTCGATTTTTTTTCGTAACTTTGTACATAGAAAATGGATAACGAAATAAGAGAGTAGTGTCGGCTGGTCCCGATGCTGCAACTGATTAAGAACTTAATAAAAAACAGGAAAGGATAATGATGAATAACATACAAAGATACTATATCGCAGTGCTCATTGCACTGATGCTGTTTCCTCTCTCGGCGTTGGCACAGAAAAAGGAGATTGCTACGGCGCGTGCCAATATCAAGAAAGGGCAGAACCTGGAACAGGCAGAGAAGTCGATGCGCGATCTGCTGAAGGATTCTACAAACCTTACTAACGACAAAATCTGGCTCACTCTGTTTGACGCAGTGAAGAAGCAGTATGATGTGCTGAACGAGAAACTGTATCTGAAGCAGCAGTCGGACACGGCAAAGTTTTTCAGCAATACCATCCACATGTTCCAGGTGCTGGAGTCGCTTGACACCATCGACAACATGCCTAACAAGGAGGGCAAGACTGAGCATATCTACCGCAAGCGCCATGCGAGTTTCTTGGATCAGTATCGTTCAAACCTTTATTTCGGTGGTTTGTACTTCATAAAGAAGCAGGATTACGCCAAGGCTTACGATTTCTTTGACTGCTATGTTGACTGTTCCCAGCAACCTCTCTTCACCGATTATTTCTATTCCAAGACCGATGAACGACTGGCAGAGGCTGCATATTGGACGATGTTCTGCGGATATAAGATGCAGGATGCAGAGAAGATTGACCGATATGTGAAGATTGCCGTGAAGGATGAGTCGCGTGAGGTGTATATGCTGCAATACAGAGCGGAATCGTGCATACTGAAGAATGATACTGCATGCTATCGTCGCACATTGGAGAAGGGTTTTGCGAAGTATCCTGATCACGCGTATTTCTTCCCACACCTTGCAATTTATTATGGTAAGCAAGGACAGAACGAGAAGGTGCTCGAAACAAGCGACAAGGTGCTGTTCCTGGATAATACAAATGTGGCAGCATGGGTGGCAAGAAGTTCAGCGTTCTACAATATGAACCGTCATGATGAGTGTGTGGCAGCAAGCGACAGAGTCATTGAACTCGGTGCAGAAGTGCCAATCGTGTACGCAAATGCCGGACTATCATATTATGTGCAGAGCATTCCTTATGTTGAGAAGGTGAGGCCGACTCGTGACGACAAGGAGAAGATGCGTGTGATATACAAGCGTGCACTGCCATATCTTGAGAAGTATCGCGAGTTGCGACCGGATGATGTTGATGTATGGGGAAAACCTCTGTATAACATCTATCTGAACCTCAATATGGGTGATAAATTCGAGGAAATTGACATTTTGTTAAACAAAGACCAATAAAAACTTGGTTAGTTCAGGGAAAATGCTTACCTTTGGACATCAATAGATAAATAATTCAATCAAAATAATAAACTCCTATTATGAAAAAGTACAATTTCAATGCAGGTCCTTGTGTTCTGCCAAAAGAAGCAATTGAATCTACAATCGAGGCTATCCGTGATTTCGATGGCACAGGTATCGGATTAATGGAAATCTCACATCGTACCCCAGGTTGGGAGCGTATCATGGCTGAAACCCGTCAGTTGTGGCGCGATCTTCTGAATATTCCTGAGGAGTATGAGGTGCTATTCCTCGGTGGTGGTGCAAGCACACAGTTCTTCACATTGCCAGCAAACCTGCTCAAGACCAAGGCTGCTTATCTGCAGACTGGTGTATGGGGCAAGAAGGCTGCAAAAGAGGCAAAGACTTTCGGTGAGGTGGTGATCGTAGCATCATCAGAGGATAAGACTTACACATATATTCCAAAGGATTACGAGATTCCTGCTGATGCTGACTATTTCCATATCACAACCAACAATACCATCTACGGTACTGAGATAAAGTATGATATGGATTGTCCTATACCACTCGTTGCTGACATGTCGTCAGACATCATGTGCCGTCCGGTTGATGTTACAAAATATGCTGTAATCTATGGCGGTGCACAGAAGAATGTTGGTCCTGCTGGTGTTACATTCGTGATTGTTCGCAAGGATATCCTCGGACAGATTGGCGACCGTCCATATATGAACCCACTTCCAACAATGGTTGACTACCGCACACATGCTGCAGCCGAGGCAAAGAACATCTCGCAGTTCAATACACCTCCTGTACTTCCTATCTTCGTTATGCACGAGACATTGAAGTGGGTTAAGTCTATCGGTGGCGTTGAGGAGATGCAGCGTCGCAACCAGAAGAAGGCAGAGACTCTCTATGCTGAAATCGACCGCAACAAACTTTTCGTTGGTACTGCTGTGAAGGAAGATCGTTCGCTGATGAATGTATGCTTCGTAATGGCAGAGGAATATAAGGACCTCGAGAAGGAGTTCATGGCATACGCAACAGAGTGTGGCATGGTAGGTATCAAGGGCCATCGTTCAGTAGGTGGTTTCCGTGCATCGCTCTACAATGCTTGTCCACAGGAGGCTGTTGATGCTCTTGTAAAGTGCATGCAGGATTTCGAGGCTGCTCACGCTTAATTAAAAATGAAAAAAGGGAATACAATGAAGGTACTCGTTTTGACAGAAAAGCCTTTTGCTGCTACTGCAGTGGAAGGTATCCGTAAGGAAATAGAAGGTGCTGGCCACGAGTTGGTACTTTGTGAGAAATATACAGAAAAGGCACAGGCTCTTGCAGCCGTTGCTGATGTTGATGCGCTCATCATTCGTTCGGATAAGGTTGATGCAGAAGTTCTCGACGCTGCAAAGAACTTGAAGATTGTGGTTCGCGCTGGTGCTGGCTACGACAATATCGACCTTGCTGCGGCAACAGCACACAATGTAGTGGCAGAGAATACTCCAGGCCAGAATGCAAATGCCGTTGCAGAGTTGGTTCTCGGTATGCTTGTCTATGCCGTTCGCAATTTCTATAACGGTAAGGCTGGTACAGAACTTATGGGCAAGAAACTCGGTATTCTTGCATTTGGTAATGTAGGTCGCAATGTTGCTCGTATTGCCAAGGGATTCGGCATGGAAATCATGGCATACGATGCATTCTGCCCAGCAGAGGTTATCGAGGCAGCAGGCGTAAAGGCTGCCGCTTCACAGGCAGAACTCTTCGAGCAGTGTGACATTGTTTCATTGCATATCCCTGCAACTCCTGAAACAAAGCAGAGCATCAACTACGACCTTGTAGGCAAGATGAAGAAGGGTGGAATCCTTATCAACACTGCTCGCAAGGAAGTTATCGACGAGGCTGGTTTGCTGAAACTCATGGCAGAGCGTGGTGACTTGAAGTACATTACAGATATTATGCCAGATGCTGATGCTGAGTTCAAGGCATTCGAAGGTCGATATTTCTCAACACCAAAGAAGATGGGTGCTCAGACAGCCGAAGCAAACACTAATGCTGGTATCGCTGCAGCAAAGCAGATCAATGCATACTTCGCCGACGGTTGCACAAAATTCCAGGTGAATAAGTAATAAGGTCTTTTTTATGGCAAGAATCAAACCTTTCAAGGGCATTCGCCCTCCAAAAGAACTCGTTGAGCAGGTAGAGTCGCGTCCTTATGATGTGCTCGAATCAGAAGAGGCTCGTGTAGAGGCTGGCGACAATGAGAAGTCGCTCTATCATATCATAAAGCCTGAAATCAACTTCGAACCAGGAACATCGGAGTATGATCCAAAGGTCTATACAGAGGCTGCACGACAGTTCCAGTTGTTCCAGGACAACGGTTGGCTGGTTCAGGATGAAAAAGAGCAGTATTATATCTATGCTCAGACTTCATGCCTTCCTGCCAACAACAATCAGGAAAAGACACAGTATGGCCTTGTCATCGGTGCTTATTCCGAGGATTATAAGAACGGTGTCATCAAGAAGCATGAGTTGACTCGTCGAGATAAGGAAGAGGATCGTATGAAGCATGTTCGTGTGAACAATGCCAATATCGAACCAGTGTTCTTTGCTTATCCTGACAATGCAGTGCTTGATGCACTTATCATGAAATATGCTTCAACAGAGCCAGAATATGACTTCATCGCACCTATCGATGGATTCGGTCATAAGTTGTGGGTTGTTTCTGACGACGAGGATATCAAGACCATCACAGAAGAGTTTGCAAAGATGCCAGCCCTTTATATTGCTGACGGCCATCATCGTTCGGCTGCCGCTGCTTTGGTAGGTTCTGAACGAGCAGAAAACAATCCAAACCATCGTGGTGATGAGGAGTACAACTATTTCATGGCTGTTGCATTCCAGGCTTCACAGTTGACAGTGCTCGATTATAACCGTGTATTCAAAGATCTCAACGGTAACACTCCTGAGGAATTCGTAGCAAAGATTGCTGAGAATTTCGTTGTTGAGAAGAAGGGCACCGACGAATACCGCCCACAGCATCAGCATGAGTTCTCGCTTTATCTGGAAGGAGAGTGGTATTCACTCACTGCCAAGGAAGGCACATACGATGAAAAGGATCCTATCGGTGTACTCGATGTTGATATCTCTTCACGCCTGATTCTTCAGGATATTCTCGAACTTGGCGACCTCCGTTCATCACAACGAGTTGACTTCGTTGGTGGTCTTCGTGGTCTTGGTGAGTTGAAGCGTCGTGTTGACTCGGGTGAGATGAAAGCCGCATTAGCACTCTATCCAGTATCGATGCAGCAGATTATGGACATCGCCGACTCTGGCAAGATCATGCCTCCAAAGGCTACATGGTTCGAGCCAAAACTCCGTTCTGGTCTGGTAATCCATAAGTTGGACTAATAATATTAGCCGTTCCTGAATATCTCGTCAATCAAGTAAAAACTGAAAATTTTGGCAGATTCATACAAGACTATAAAAAACATAGGCGAAGGCTACTATACAGAAAAGCGTAGTAAGTTCTTCGCCTATGCTCATCATGTTGAATCACCCGAAGAGGTGAAAGAACTGCTTGCCGTGTATCGTAAGAAATACTACGATGCGCGACATGTTTGTTGGGCTTATCGATTAGGTCCGACAGGTGAGGAGTTCCGTATGAATGATGATGGTGAACCGTCGTCAACAGCCGGCAAACCCATTCATGGTCAGTTGGTTAGCCACGACCTAACGGATATCGTTGTGTTCGTCATTCGCTATTATGGTGGAGTGAACCTCGGTACCAGTGGCCTTATTATTGCCTATCGTGAGGCCACCATTGATGCATTGAACAATGTTGAGGTGGAAGAGCGATTGGTAGAAACTGTCATAGAATACAGTTTCCCTTATGCTATGATGAATGGTGTAATGAAAATTGTTAAGGATTTGAACCCACGCATCGTTGATCAGGTCTTCGACAATACCTGCACCATAAAACTGGCAATCCGTGAGAGTATGGCAGAACAGTTACAAAGCCGTCTCGACAAACTCTCGTTTGAATAGAATCATATCCGATAGTATTGGCAATCATTGTATTAAGGTGATGGCATGCTGTCAGTAAATATAAAAGAACAATGATAATAAAATCATCTGCTTTTACACTCTCGTCTCCAACGGTGTCGAAGTGTCCTAACGACAACAAACCAGAATATGCATTCATTGGCAGAAGTAATGTTGGTAAGTCTTCACTTATCAATATGCTCTGCAATCGCAAGGGTTTGGCTAAAACATCAGCAACTCCAGGTAAAACGCTGTTAATCAACCATTTCATTATCAACAATGAATGGTATCTTGTTGACCTTCCTGGTTATGGATTCGCTAAGCGCAGCAAGTCTGTTCAGCAGCAGTTGGAGCAGATGATTTCATCGTATATCCTCCAGCGCAAGCAGTTGGTGAATGTGTTTGTTCTTATCGATATCCGTCACGAACAGCAGAAGATCGACCGTGAGTTTATCGATTGGCTTGGAGTGAGTGGTATTCCATTCTCAATCGTTTTCACAAAGGCCGACAAGTTAGGTCCTGTAAAGGCTCGTGCAAATGCAGCGAAGTGGATGAAGCAGTTGGAAGACGGCTGGGAGGAGTTGCCTCCATATTTCATCACAAGCAGTGAATCGCGCTTGGGTAAGGAAGAAGTATTGGAGTATATTGAGAAATTCCTTCCACAAGAATGACGCCGTTCCTTGATGTCCAGAATCTGACGAAGTCGTTCGGAGCACAGGTGCTGTTCCGTGATATTTGTTTCAGCGTTGGCGAAGGTCAGCGCGTTGGTCTTATTGCCAAAAACGGAACAGGCAAGTCAACCCTGATGAAAATTCTGATGGATGAAGAGGGATATGACTCAGGCTCCATCATTTATCGTCGTGATATAAAAATCGGTTTCCTCACACAGACTCCAGTCTTTGATCATGAGGAAAGTGTGCTTGATGCATGTTTCAACCATAGAGGTGATGAGGAGAAAATCCTGAAAGCCAAGCAGATTCTCACACAGTTGAAGATTTCCAATCTCGACCAGCCGATGGGACAACTATCCGGAGGTCAGCAGAAACGAGTTGCTCTGGCGAATGTTCTTATTACGGAACCGGACTTCGTGATGCTTGATGGGCCTACCACACACCTTGATCTTGATATGATAATTTGGCTCGAAGGGTTCTTG
>JAZQOD010000317.1:0-14840 GCA_045627685.1 Prevotella sp.
CAGTCTGTCCTCCTGAGGGTGATGCCGGAACGGGTATGGTTGCTACCAATGCTGTGAAGCAGCGCACTGGAAATGTGTCGGCTGGAACATCGTCGTTCTCGATGATTGTGCTCGAGAAGAACCTCTCGAAGCCTAACGAGATGATTGACATGGTGACAACCCCTGATGGCAGTCTTGTGGCGATGGTGCATTGCAACAACTGTACATCCGACCTCAATGCATGGGTGGGATTGTTCCGTCAGTATCAGGAACTCCTTGGTGTGCCGGTAGATATGAACGAGGTGTTCGGCAAACTCTACAACAATGCCCTCACTGGCGATGCCGACTGTGGCGGATTGGTTTCGTTCAATTATATCTCTGGTGAACCAGTGACAGGCTGTGCCGAAGGTCGTCCATTGTTCGTTCGTTCAGCCAACGACAGTTTCAACCTTGCCAACTTCATGCGTGCCCATCTCTATGGATCGGTGGCAGTGTTGAAGATTGGTAATGATGTGCTTTTCAATGAGGAGCAAGTCAAGGTGGATAGAATCACCGGTCATGGCGGTTTGTTCAAGACCAAGGGCGTTGGTCAGCGAGTACTTGCCGCTGCGTTGAATTCGCCAATCTCTGTCATGGAGACAGCCGGTGAAGGTGGTGCATGGGGTATTGCCCTGCTGGCAGCATTTGCAGTAAACAATGAGCGTGACCTTGCCCTTCCTGACTATCTCGACGAGGTAGTATTTGCAGGCAACGAAGGAGTGGAGATTGTTCCTACTGCCGAGGATGTTGCAGGTTTTGATGCTTACATCGAGAACTACAAGTCAGCCTTGGCAATAGAGAAATCAGCCATTGCCAACAAGAAATAATTAACGTTGATAAATAATAACGAGAGGGGGTGTCCGTACTGCGGATACCCCTTGTTGTTTAACATTTTTACTACCGTAAAGTAAACAATATTAAACAATTGCATTCCGTGGGGCAGAAAGGCTAACTTATTGCGGCCCAGTTGATGTTGGTCTTGCGGAGTTCACGCAGGCGGTTCCAGAGCATTGCATATTCGGGCTTGTTGCACTCGGGGTCAACATCGATAATCTTCTGTGCCTCGTCGCGGGCTAACTGTACCAACTGTCCGTCGCGGGCTATATCGGCAATCTTCAAATCAAAGGCAAGACCGCTCTGCTGTGTTCCTTCCAAATCGCCAGGGCCACGCAGTTTCAGGTCGGCTTCCGCAATCTGGAACCCGTCATTGGTCTCACACATTATATCTATACGCATACGCGTCTCCTTTGCCAGTTCGGTACCTGTGACAAGGATACAGTAACTCTGGTCGGCTCCACGACCCACACGGCCGCGCAACTGATGCAACTGTGACAGTCCGAAACGCTGGGCATCGAGGATAACCATCACCGAGGCGTTAGGCACATTCACGCCCACCTCGATAACCGTTGTCGCCACGAGAATCTGTGTCTCGCCAGCGGCAAACTTCTTCATCTCCTCGTCCTTCTCCTTCGGTTTCATCTGACCGTGCACCTTGCTCATCCGCATATCCGGGAACACCTCTTGCAAGAGGTTGTAGCCTTCCTCGAGGTCTTTCAGGTCGATTTTCTCACTTTCCTTGATGAGCGGATACACGATATACACCTGTCTGCCTTGCGCTATCTGTTGACGGATACCCTGATAGAGCGACCCCATCTGAGTGTCGTACTTATGAATGGTATGCACCGGTTTGCGACCAGGAGGCAACTCATCGATGATACTCACATCGAGATCGCCATAGATTGTCATAGCCAGTGTGCGAGGAATAGGAGTAGCTGTCATCACAAGCACATGTGGCGGCTTCTCGCTCTTGGTCCACAGTTTTGCTCTCTGCGCCACACCGAAACGGTGCTGCTCATCGATAACTGCCAGTCCCAGTCGGCGGAACTCCACAGGATCTTCAATCACAGCGTGGGTGCCCACAAGGATATCAATCTCGCCCGAAGCAAGGTCCTGCAATATCGCCTCACGCTTCTTTCCTTTGACAGTTCCGGTGAGCAGTTCCACACGGAGATCCATGCCTTTCAGGAACTCGCGGATTGTTATGAGATGCTGTTCCGCAAGGATTTCCGTCGGAGCCATGATACACGCCTGAAAGCCGTTGCCGATGGCAAGAAGCATTGTCATCAGAGCCACGAGAGTCTTTCCAGAACCCACATCACCCTGAAGCAGACGGTTCATCTGCTTGCCCGAGCGCATATCCTCGCGCACCTCACGGATGACACGCTTCTGGGCATTGGTAAGAGGGAATGGCAGATTGTTTTTGTAAAAATCGTTAAACGGATCACCAACCTTGTCGAGGATATATCCTGCATATTTGCGACGATGCTCGGCAGCATAGCGGAGGATGTTCAACTGAACATAGAACAGTTCCTCGAACTTCAACCTCTGCTGTGCTTTCTGCACATCATACACATTCTGCGGGTAATGAATCAGTTTGCAAGCCTCGGTGCGCGAGATGAGATGCAACGGACCGGTGATAAACGGTGGGAGAGTCTCCGGCAACCCTGCTTGTTCGATTTTTTCCACCAGCGTCTGCGTTATCTTCTCCATCTGGCGCGATAGCAGTCCCGACTTCTTCATTCGGTCGGTGGTGATATAATAAGGTTGCATCCGTCGTGCCGATAGAGTCACATCCTCGGCTTTCTCTATCCCAGGGTGGGCAAACTGATACCTGCCACCAAAAATCGTCGGTTTGCCGAAAACAACATACTCCACCTGCACCTTATACGACTTGTACACATACTGCGTGCCCTGCCACCATACGAGGTCCACGACTCCGTGACCATCACTGAAATGAGCCACCACACGCTTCTTGCGTGGTCCCATGGAGAACTCCTCGAAACTGAGAATGCGGCCCTTGATCTGAACGAACGGCATACTACCGTCGAGTTCGTCGATACGGTATATCTTGCTTCGGTCAACATATTTGTAGGGATAATATTCCAGTAGGTCACGCCAAGTCTGGATATTGAGTTCCCTGCCCAATATCTCCCGTCGTTTAGGACCCACCCCCGACAAATATTTTATGTCTTGACCAAGTAAATCGTTGTATGCCATTGCTGATGCATCTTTTCTGCGAAATTAACGAAATTCCGTCATTTTTCCAAAAAATACCCGTAAAAATGTTAAAAAATGAAGATTTTATTACAAAATCGCAAAATCTTTGGGATATTTTTGCTATCTTTGCAAATGTATGGGCATAATGCCTTTACGCCACATGAAAAGAAAAAAGTATATTATGACTAATCCTATATTGAAAATATTCTCCTTTTTAGCGTTGTTCATTGTGTCCTCCCAGGTGGTTATGGCGCAGGACTTCATGGCAAGTCAGGCACCTATCGACCGTAAGGTAAAAGCCGTTGACACACTTGCTCTGGCTCGTATCATTGAGCGCGAAATGGAGGAGAACCCATCGTATGAACTCTATGAGGAATGGGACAACATTTTTGCAAATCGTGCAGTGCCTATTCCTGATACATATAAAATCGACCTTCGTAATTTCTGCATGCCAACAGTGAGCCGTGCCGTAACAAGTAACTTCGGTGCCCGTTGGGGACGCGCCCACAGAGGTCTCGACATCAAGGTATATGTTGGTGACACCATCCGTGCGGCATTCAGCGGAAAGGTTCGCGTTGTAAAGAACCAGGGTGCTCGCAAGGGTTACGGAAAGTATATCGTGATTCGTCATCCTAACGGACTCGAGACTATCTATGGTCACTTGTCAAAGCAACTCGTTGTAGAAAACCAGAATGTAAAGGCGGGTGATGTTATCGGTCTTGGTGGTAACACCGGTCGAAGCACAGGTTCGCATCTCCACTTTGAGACTCGTCTCTGCGGTATCGCTCTCAACCCAGCATTGATGTTCGACTTCCGCAATCAGGATGTCACAGGCGATTACTATGTTTACAACAAGCGCACTTACGAGCAGGAGTCGCGTGAGGCAACTCGCCTTCGTGGTGTAGTAGGCAGTGGCGGTTACACTGTTGCCGATGTAAGAGGCTCTGACTATCAGGAGGATACCACAGGTGGAATGGTTGAGGATCCAACACCAGCGGAACCTGCTGAGAACAAGGCTTACCACAAGGTTAAGAAGGGCGAGACCTTGTATTCTATCGCAAAGAAGCACGGAGTATCTGTTGACAAGCTCTGCAAGCTCAACCGCTTGTCGAAGAAGTCGAAGATCCGCCCAGGTAACATCCTCCGCTATTCATAAGGCATTAAGAAAGCATCAAAAATATAAAAGCACTGATTTCATCGGAAGTCAGTGCTTTTTAAGTTATATGGTCTATGATTTATATTTTTCTGATAGCGAACTTGATATGCTGGAAAATTGTTGTGATGAGGCCGTAATGTTGGCACATCACCTTGAAGCGCTCTTTTAGTGATGCACGATGATATTCGGTTGTCATTCCTCCGTCGAGGAAATGCGCCACCACCTGATGGGTGTTCCTCAACGGGCGACCTTCCGAGGCTGCCTCTTTCATCACCCTGATACACCAATCCACATCAGCCGAATAACGATATATTATATTATAAGGTATTGCGCGCGCGAGAGAAGTCAGTGCATAGAACGCCTGATGGCACACCAACATACCTTTTTTGAAACTCTTCCACGAGAGTTTTTCCGGTGCAGAATGATGGCGATGACGCAAGAAGTTACCGTTCTCATCCACTATGTCTGTATCACCATAAATCACTCCCGGCAACAGTTCATCCTCGCCCACGGAAGCCGCCACCTGTTGCAGAGTATGCGATGAAGGGAAGGTGTCGCCGGCATTGATAAACACCAGATAATCGCCCTTCGCCATCAGCAACGCTTTGTTCATTGCGTCATACAACCCCTTGTCGGGTTCCGAAATGAAATTTATCGTATGACCGTTGTTCATCGCGTTAGACTCCTCGATGTAGCGTTCAATAATTTCGCAGGTGTTGTCCTTGGACTTACCATCGACAATAAGATGTTCCACACGGTCGTAGTCCTGTGAGAGAACGCTGTGCAGAGTACGCTCGATTGTTGATGAGGCGTTATATGTGCAAGTGATGACAGTTATTGAAATCATATTCCGTATCCTTTCTGTGCAAGAGCGTTAGCATAAACCTCCACATATTTCATAGCCACGCTACGCTGTGAGTAGCATTTGTTCACTTTGGTAAGACATCCGTGGAGCAATGCCTCCCTGTCGGCTTCGGCAAGTACCCATTCTATGCCCTCTTCCAGATCGCCAGCATCGCCAGCCTTCGCCACATATCCATTCACCTTATGGTCGATCATCTCTGGAATGCCACCCACATGGAATCCCACACAAGGCACTCCGCAAGCCAGGGCTTCCATCAGTGTGTTTGGCAGGTTGTCCTCCATCGAAGGCAGTACGAACAAGTCGGCAGCATTGTAGATTGCGGCGAGATTCTTGTCGCCCGAGACATATCCCAATGGGATACACTGCAACGCAATCTGTTCCGCCAGTTCTTCGCCATGCCCACCCAGCAAAGCCACCACGGTGTTCTCTGCCAGTGCGGCATTCTCCTGTTTCAGTCGGTTCAGTGCCTCCACAAGATAGGCGGCACCCTTGCGCTTGTCGGTCACTTTCTGTGCCACAAACAATATCACATTCTTATCCTCTGGCAATCCTAATGCACGTTTCGCCTTTTTACGATCCTGAGGGTTGAACACATTCGTGTCGATAGGATTAGGAATGCTTGTCACAGAAAGTCCGTGGAATAAAGCACTGTTCTTTGCCTGTTTCTCCAGCCATCGGCTGCAAGTCACGAAATAGATGTTGCTTGTATTGTAAACACGCTTCTTGCTGTTCCATACTTTGTTTGCCAGATCGCGTTTTCCACCGCCTCCCGGTAGGAGAGGGCAGTACTGACATTCTGTCTGAAATTTGTTGCAACCGTTAACATAATGACAGATAGCCGTTGCAGACCAGAGGTCGTGCATAGTCCACACCACCGGTTTGCCACTCTTCACGATTTTGTCGATATCCCTCAGCGAGAGCATTCCCTGGTTTATCCATGAGAGATGTATCACATCGGCTTCCTGGAATTCAGGCAGTCGTGTGATGTCTGTGCCAGTATTGGCAATGTCTATTTCCCACAGGTGAGTTTTTTTCAGGTGCAAGGCAAGGAATACACGCAGTCTCTCCCATAGGAAGTGCCATCGCTGGCGCCATCCTGCAGGCAGAGCCACCACAGTGATGCTGTCCGTGCTTTTGTCGCGTACAAGCATCTTCGCTTTCTCGCCGTTATTGTTCAGAGCCGCCACCAATCGGTTGGAAGCCACCGCCGCACCACCCGTGTGCTCGCTCGTGTTGACTATCAGTATTCGCATAACTTTTACCCGTCATTTATCTGTTTCGGCACTGCTTGATTGCGCAAAATGCCGTTTTATAGCACAAAGATAATAATAAATAATGAAAAGTGGCAAATATGTGGCCATTTTTCTCTTATTCGCTTTATTTTTCGACATAGTGATAGTTGTGGAATGTTGTTGTGACAAAACAACGCACAAATGGGATGATTTATATCAATCTGTAAGCGAAATAGCATTTTATCGCTTGTTTGCTTTTGATATAAGTCAATTAGGTGACTATTTGACGCATTTTTATTGAAAATTGTTTGCGTACACAGTAAAATGTTTGTACCTTTGCATCGGCTTTAGGGAAGAAAGGTAATTCGCCGAGGCGATGAGACTGGAAAAGACTTCTCTCGAGTCATTTAGATAGGTTAATAGATTGTTTAGGTTAGTAGTAATAGATTTAGGTTTTTAGTTATTAGTTTAAGGTAATTAAACAAGGTTGTTTAACAGGTAACAAGGACGCCGTGAGGCATCCTTTCTTACGAAAAAAGGATTTTTAGTTAAACATACTGTTAGCGCCGGAGCTCGTTGAGAGTCCCGGCGCTAATTTTTTGTTGCCATATTTCCCCTCTTTCACAATGCTATCTTCGGAAACCCTCCCCCTATGGGGGAAGATGGAAGAGGCTCTATTCGGGTGTTTTTTGGTTGATTTGGATAAATAATTGTGCTTTATTGAAAATAAAGTAGGTTCTTTTGTTTATTCATTGAAAAAAATGTAGTAATTTTGTAATCGAGTTATAGGATTATCAAAAAAACAATAATATAATTATGGCTGAAATGAAAATGATTAAGACTGCTCTTGTGTCGGTGTTCCACAAGGATGGTTTGGATGAGTTGCTTAAGAAGTTGAACGAGGAAGGCGTTAAGTTCCTCTCGACAGGTGGTACACAGGCGTTCATCGAGTCGCTTGGTTATGAGTGTCAGGCTGTAGAGGATGTAACAACATATCCTTCAATCCTCGGCGGTCGCGTGAAGACTCTCCATCCGAAAATCTTCGGTGGTATCCTTGGTCGCCGTGCCCTCGAGAGTGATCAGCAGCAGATGGCTCAGTATGAGATTCCAGAGATCGACCTCGTTATCGTTGACCTCTATCCATTCGAGCAGACCGTAGCAAGCGGTGCAAGCGAGGCTGACATCATCGAGAAGATCGACATAGGTGGTATCTCACTGATCCGTGCCGGAGCAAAGAACTTCAACGATGTTGTTATCGTGCCAAGCAAGGCAGAGTACGGTATGTTGCTCGACATCGTGAACGCTCAGGGTGCTGCAACAACTATCGAGCAGCGTCGTGAGTTCGCTACACGCGCATTCGGTGTGAGCAGCCACTACGATACAGCAATCAACGGCTGGTTCGTGGCAACAAAGTAAAAACTCGCTTATGGGCTTGCTCTAAAAAGAAAATAAAATTGTAAATTGTAAATTGTAAAATTGTAAATACATTAATATGGGTTTGTTTTCATTCATGCAAGATATTGCGATGGACCTTGGTACTGCCAACACCATCATCATCAGCGATGACAAGATCGTTGTTGACGAGCCTTCGGTAGTAGCCCTCGACCGTCGCACTGAGAAGATGATCGCCGTAGGTGAGCGTGCAAAGATGATGTACGAGAAGGAGCATCCACAGATTCGTACCATCCGTCCACTCCGCGACGGTGTCATCGCTGACTTTACTGCTTGTGAGCAGATGATGCGCGGTTTGATCAAGATGGTTCACACTGGTCGTCGCCTCTTCTCTCCAACACTTCGTATGGTAATCGGTGTACCTTCAGGTTCTACTGAGGTTGAACTTCGTGCCGTACGCGACTCTGCAGAGCACGCTGACGGTCGTGATGTTTACCTCATCTTCGAGCCAATGGCGGCAGCAATCGGTATCGGTCTCGATGTAGAGGCTCCAGAGGGTAACATGATCGTTGATATAGGTGGTGGTTCAACCGAGATTGCGGTCATCTCACTCGGTGGTATCGTAAGCAACAACTCTATCCGCGTTGCCGGCGACGAGTTGACAGCCGATATCCAGGAGTATATGTCACGCCAGCACAACGTGAAGGTTTCTGAGCGTATGGCAGAGCGTATCAAGATTCATGTTGGTTCGGCTCTCACCGACCTTGGCGACGAGGCTCCAGAGGACTATGTTGTTCACGGTCCAAACCGTATCACTGCCCTCCCAATGGAGGTGCCAGTATGCTATCAGGAGATTGCTCACTGTCTCGACAAGACCATCGCAAAGATTGAGAGTGCTGTGCTCTCTGCTCTTGAGAACACTCCACCAGAGTTGTACGCCGACATCGTGAAGAATGGTATCTACCTCTCAGGTGGTGGTGCATTGCTCCGCGGTCTTGCAAAGCGTCTTACAGACAAGATCAATATCCAGTTCCACATCGCTGACGATCCACTCCACAGTGTAGCACGCGGTGCTGGTGTTGCTTTGAAGAATATCGATCGTTTCTCATTCTTGATGAGATAGTTTAACGGTAACGGTGACGATCGCTCGGCCCAAAGGGACGCTTCGCTCGACGAAGGAGGGCTGAAGAACGATGACTGCGTTTTCGTTGCGTCACCAAAATAAAGAATCACTCACATGCGAAACTTGACTGAGTTTCTAGCAAAACATTTCCACTGGCTGCTGTTCGTATTGCTCGAGGCAGCCAGTGTTGTGCTACTCATAAGTTACAACAATTATCAGAGTAGCGTATGGTTCTCGTCGGCTAATGCGGTGAGTGGTAGTGTGTATTCGTGGACATCGAAAGTCAATGCTTACTTCGCTCTTGAAGGCGTCAACAAGCAGTTGACCGATCATAACACCCAACTCGAATTGCAGTTGGCGAAAGCCCAGGCACGCATTGCCGAACTGACAAGCGACTCGATGGCTGTGAAGGCGGAGATTCCGGTGGGTTACCGTTCGATAGCCGCCAGAGTGGTGCAGAACAGCATCGACAAGCACGACAACCTCATCACCATCGATAAAGGTTATGCCGATGGCATCCGTAAGGATATGGGTGTGGTGTCGGGCAACGGAGTGGTAGGTATCGTATTCCTTGTAGGCGCCCACTATTCGGTAGTGATACCAGTGCTCAACTCACAGTCGAACATCAGTTGTACGATTCGCAACAAGGGCTATTTCGGCTATCTGCGCTGGACAGGTCCTGAGCACGATCTTGCCTATGTAGAGGATGTGCCACGCCACGCCCATTACAAGAAGGGCGATGTGATTGAGACCAGCGGTTACTCTTCGGTATTCCCAAAGGGACTGACAGTGGGAAAGGTGGTATGCACCTTCAACTCGCCTGATGGACTCTCTTATCGCATTCGAGTGAAACTCGCCACCGACTTCGCCAACCTCCACGATGTGTGTGTCATCGACAACAGTCCTATGCAGGAGCAGCTCGACATCATGCGTGCTGCCCAGGACTCAATAGCCACCCGCCAGAACTAATTAACAGAAAATGACAACAGATTCATTGAAATATTTCGGTTGGGCGTTGCTGCTGCTTTTCATACAGGCAGTAGTGCTTAACAACATCCATCTTTTTGGATACGCCACACCGTTGATGCTTGTCTATGGCATTATCCTTCTGCCAGTGAATATGCCTCGTTGGGTGTCACTAGTCATGGCGTTTGTTGTCGGTCTGGTGTCCGACATGTTCACCAACACCCCTGGCGTCTGTGCAGCATCGCTCACGCTTGTGGCTTTCCTGCAACCAGTATATCTGAAACTGTTCCTCAGCCGTGAGAGTCCCGAGGACCTCCAGCCTTCGCTCGTGTCATTAGGCTTGTCTAAGTATTTCAGTTTCAGTTTTCCTCTCACCCTGCTCTTCGTCACAATGTTCTTCACCCTCGAAGAGTTCTCTTTCTTCCATTGGAAACAGTGGCTATGCCTCGTAGGCGGTAGCACAGCCATCACATATCTGTTATTGTTCGTGATAGAATTAGTGCGAGGCAAATAATGAAGAACTACAATCTTGATAACCGTCGTTATGTCATCGGAGGAATAGCCATTTGCATAGTGGTTATCTACATCATCCGTCTCTTCACTCTCCAGTTGATGAGCGACGACTACAAGAAGAATGCCGACTCCAACGCCTTCCTCAAAAAAGTGGAGTTCCCTTCACGAGGACTCATCTACGACCGCAATGGACAGTTGATGGTATATAACCAGCCTTCCTACGACATAATGGTCATCATGAACGAGGAGAAAGGCCATATCGATACATTGGAGTTCTGCCAGACACTCGGCATCACCAGGGAGTTCTATGAGAAGCGCATGGATGACATAAAGAACCGTGTGAAGAATCCAGGCTATTCGCGCTACACCCAGCAACTCTTCCTCTCGCAGTTGTCAGACCAGGAGTTCAGCGTTTTCCGCGAAAAGATGTTCCGCTTCCCGGGATTCTATGTACAGCGCCGTAGTGTCCGCCAGTATCAGTATCCTTATGCTGCCCATGTGCTGGGCGATGTTGCCGAGGTGTCACCAAGCGATATCGAAGGTGATGACTACTACCAGCCAGGCGACTATATCGGAAAACTCGGCGTGGAGCGTTTCTATGAAAAGCAACTCCGTGGCGAGAAGGGAGTACAGATCCTCTTGCGCGATGCCCGCGGACGAGTGAAGGGGCATTATCAGAACGGAGAACTCGACACCAAGCCAGTGGCAGGCAAGAACCTCACGCTGAGCATCGACATGAAACTCCAAGCTCTTGGCGAGCGACTGCTCGAAGGCAAGATTGGCAGTATCGTGGCGATAGAACCGAAGACCGGCGAAGTCCTCGCTATGGTTTCATCGCCAACCTACGACCCTCGAACGATGGTGGGCCGTCAGCGAAGCAAGAACCACATGGAACTGCAGCGCAATGTGTGGAAGCCACTCCTGAACCGAAGTATCATGGGACTCTATCCTCCGGGTTCAACATTCAAGACATCCCAGGCATTGACATTCTTCACCGAGGGTATCATCACCCAAGGCACATCATACGGCTGTCACAGAGGTTTCTACTATAAGGGCCTCCATGTGGGTTGCCACGGTCATGCATCTCCACTGCCACTCGTCCCTGCTATCGCCACCTCATGCAACGGTTATTTCTGTTGGGGATTGTACCATATGATGAGCAACAGAAAGAAATATCCAACTGTGCAGACAGCCATGAACACCTGGCGCGACTATATGGTCAGCATGGGTTTTGGCTATAAACTCGGTATCGACCTCCCAGGCGAGAAACGCGGACTTATCCCTAATGCCGATTTCTACGACAACGCCTATAAAGGTTCGTGGAACGGACTGACCATCATCAGTATCTCCATCGGTCAGGGTGAGGTCAACCTCACACCATTGCAGATTGCCAACCTCGGTGCCACCATCGCCAACAGAGGCTATTATATCACCCCTCATGTGGTGAAGAAAGTGGAAGGTGAACCGCTCGACACCCTCTACACCAACAAACATTACACCAAGGCGTCGCGCAAAGCCTACGACTATGTCGTTGCCGGAATGCGTCAGGCGGTAGTGGGTGGAACCTGTAAGGCAGCCAACAGAGGCGACTATCTCGTGTGCGGAAAGACCGGTACGGCGCAGAACCGCGGTCAGGACCACTCCGTATTCATGGGTTTTGCACCAATGGAAGAGCCGAAGATTGCCATCGCGGTATATGTAGAGAACGGTGGTTTCGGTGCCGACTACGGTGTGCCGATAGGCGCTTTGATGATGGAACAATATATCAACGGTTCGCTATCGCCAGCATCCGAAGCAAAGGCGAGTGTGTTCCAGCATAAACGAATCGGATACGGTAGTAGGAATAGATAAAGCCCCCGTCCCCCGCGCTCGGCTTTGCCGCTTTCATAGCGCAGCGGAGAAAGAAGGGGGAGGGAGTTAAAAGTTAAGAGTTAAAAGTTCTTGCTCCTCTGCGCTACGCAAGCGGCAGAGCCGAGCGAAGAGTTAAAAGTTATTGGTAATGGCAGCAAATACAAAAAATACAAGCATCCTTGGTTCACTTGACTGGTGGACTGTGGCGTTGTATCTGTGCCTCCTGATTTTCGGGTGGTTCAGTATCTGCGGTGCCAGTTACACATACGGTGAAACCGACTTCTTTAGCCTCGACACCCGTACCGGTATGCAGATAATCTGGATCGGTACTGCCATCTGTCTGGCGTTCGTCATAATGTGTACCGATAGTAAGTTCTTCGACACCTTCGCGTTTGTCATCTATGGACTCCTGCTGCTGTTGCTCTTTGCCACCATCTTCAATCCCCACGAAATCAAAGGTTCGAAATCATGGATTGTGCTTGGTCCTCTGCGACTGCAACCGGCGGAGTTTGCGAAGTTTGCCACGGCTTTGGCTGTCGCGAAACTGATGAGTCAGCACAACTTCAATATGGCTCGCATGAAGGACTTCGTTATGGCTCTCGCAGTGGTGTTCACCCCGATGCTCTTCATCGTGGCACAAAAGGAAACCGGTTCTGCACTTGTCTATCTGTCGTTCTTCCTGATGTTCTATCGCGAGGGTATGACCGGCAGTTTCCTCTTCACCGGAGTGGCTATGATCATGTATTTCGTCATCGGTGTGAAATATGCCGATGTGATGTTGCTCTACACCCCTACATCCGTAGGCAAATTTATCGTGCTGTTCCTTATCCAGATATTCACCTCGGCTATGGTGTTCAGTTATACCGACGACCGTCGGTTGGCATGGCGACTCATTGGTTTCTGCTTGGGTAGCACCCTCATCGCCACACTCTTCGCGCTGTATGTGATACCGTTCAATATTGTGTGGGTGCAGTTGGTGACATTAGCGGGACTTATCGGTTTCCTTGCTTATCAATGGATACGCACCCGAACGGTCAACTATCTTCTCATAACGCTCTTTGCGCTGGGCAGTGTCACCTTCTTCTATTCTGCCGACTATGTGCTCAACAATGTCATGCAACCTCATCAGCGTGTGCGTATCAATGTGCTTCTTGGATTGGAAGAAGACCTTGCCGGTGCAGGATATAATGTACATCAGAGTGAGATTGCCATCGGTTCGGGTGGTCTGCGAGGTAAGGGATTCCTCAATGGAACCCAGACAAAGTTGAAGTATGTGCCAGAACAGGACACCGACTTCATCTTCTGTACCGTAGGCGAGGAGGAAGGCTTTGTTGGCAGTGCAGGAGTCCTTGTCTTGTTCCTGACGCTTATCCTCCGACTGATACATGTTGCCGAGCGTCAGCCGTTTGCCTTCGGACGAATATATGGGTATTGTGTGGTGGGAATATTCCTGTTCCACCTATTTATAAATGTAGGAATGGTATTAGGACTTACGCCGGTAATCGGAATTCCGTTACCGTTCTTCAGTTATGGTGGTTCATCGCTCTGGGGTTTCACCATCCTGTTGTTCATCTTCCTCCGCATCGATGCCAACCGCAACAACCGCCTCCTTGCCTAATTCTCAATTCTCCTCATCATCACTCCCACTTCTGCAATGCCGGGGAGCATATCGCGTTTCATATTGTGACGCACAGTGATATGAAGCGAATCACCAGTGTTGTATCGGCGCTCGTTCACCTTGAACGAATACTGATACAGATTCAGACCATCGCCCAGTATTTCTCCTCTTTCGTTGGCAAGACGACAGTCCACAGTATCGGCGAGAACGGTTTCTCCCGGCGATAGTGTCTGTTCCACAATCAGCACCACACTCTGGAAAGGGAATGTGTTGTCGGTGCGCATCTGGAGTCCCAGTTCATAGTTGCCACCATTCTTCAAGGCAGGGATGGAGAACGCCACAGAGTCGTTCTTCTCCCAACCAGCAATAGGTGTATGTTCAAAACTGTCATACACCTTATTCATATTACATCCTGCCAGCATGCAGAGCAGCAAGAGTAACAGCGCTGTTATGCTCTTACTCCTGACCTGCATTATTGTTTCCGGCATTGTTGCCATTGCCCTGCTGTCTGTTCTCGCCTCTGCCCTTGCCGTGATGACGAGGACCGCGGTCATGACGACGATGATCGCCTCTGCCTTCCTGGCGTTCGCCTCTCTCGCCCTTGTCGTGCTTTGCCTGTGGCTCGGCTGGAGCATCATTGTTCTCCTGACGTGGCTTGCGCTCTGGACGGTTCTTCTTCTTTTTCTTCTTCTTGTCGAAACGACTGATATCGCCGTCGGCGAGCAAGTCGATAGGACGACGGGTATCTACCTCAGAACCGTCAGGCTGCAGCGATTCAGGCTTCTCGCCACGCTTGTTCATCTCGATAATCTCACGCGCACGCTCGGCGGTGATGGTCTCGAGGTTGGCGGCCATGCGGCGGTCGGTGCTGTAGGTTATCATGCCGGAGAGGATGTCGACCTTGAAATAGTAGTAGGTGGCGTCGAGGGTCTCGAGATGGACGTTGCGTTCGGGGAGTTTCTTGAAGGCCTCCATGTAGGTGTCGAGCTCGTAGTTCAGACAGCACTGGAGCTTGGCGCACTGACCGGCGAGCTTCTGCGGAATGGGGC
>JAZQOD010000318.1:0-2073 GCA_045627685.1 Prevotella sp.
TATAATAGAAGAGGTAATAGGCTGGCAGATATCCTCGTCGCGCAACCATTCTACCATTTTTTCCACAAGATCCATGCCAGCGTAGGTTGACGGGGTGTCCATATAATCAGGTTCGTTGCAAATATCCCAAAAGATGACACGACTATCCTTGGCGAAGGCCCTCACCAACTGGCGCACTTCCAGCTCGTATTCGGCATAAGGAAACACCTTGCCTTCACGGAGATAACGTCGATAAAGCGGTTTTGAACGGCCGATTACCGGTGACACCGTCATGCCATATTTTGCAGCAGTATCAGCCATCTGGCGTACATGTTCTATCTGCTGTTCGGCTGTCTCGCCATGAATCCAGAAACGCACGGAGTTGAGTCCCAGCGACGAGGCTTTCTGGAGCATCTCATCGAGAGTCTGCGATGGATAGGCAGGGTAAGGTTCGTTGAAACCCTTTATAACACCCACGCTCTCATACCATTGCCATGCTTGCTTTTCGGTCCACTGCTTACGAGCCTGCATTGAAAGACACAGTCCAACAAGAATAATTACGGAAAATAGTTTTTTCATAAAAGATTGTTTATTTAGTTTTTTCGGTTCGAAAATGCAAATCCCCCTGACGGGAGGGGGATTATATGGTTAAAATCTGTAGCCTACGCTGAAAGTCCAGACACGGTTGCCACCTTTGCTGATAATCTTGTTGAAACGGGAAAGTGGGAAACTGTACTGCACATCGACGATGACATTCTGATATTCCAGTGAAGCACCAAGCGGAATGGACCATACAACAGAATTCATGTTCTGCATCTTTTCGTTATGTGTCTCCGAGGTGAACTCCTTGTCGCCTTCCAACGGTTCCTTCAGATCGGATATCACATTATGACTTTTTGCATCGAGCAGGAGGCCTGCCTGAACACCAGCATGGAATGAGATGAAATCATTGGCATAGAACTTTGCCGAAACAGGGATGTTGATATACTGCAAGTTGCAAGCCTGTTCCATGATACTGCTGGTCACCTTCGACTTATCGTCTGTGATATATTCTTCCGAGATGTCCGGCCAACGACAACCCTGACGGGAATAGAATGCACCGATGCTGACACCTAACGGTTCCAAGAGTTGATACTCAACATCAGCGCCGAGCATGAAGTCAGGACGGATCCTGGACTTGATTTGCTCATTCTCTATGGTGTAGAAGTTGCAATCGCCGAGATTGCTCATATTCAAACCAACACGCGGAATTATGGAGAACTCCCCCACTCGCTTCTGAGCCCACACACTACCGAGGCTCATCAGGCATAATGCTACAAGAATAATCTTTTTCATTTCTTCGTTTAATAGAGTTACCAAGCCCCCTGCTCCCCATTTCGGGGAGACAGGAATGGCTTTGTTTTTTATTTTGCTTCTTCTATTATAAACGAATAACTGTAGAGATTATTGTTATCGAGTTCAAATTTCTGCAAAGGACCAGGACCGCAACTTGCATTACCGATGCCACGCATAGCACAGTCGAGAGAGAGTACTATCTCTGGGCGATACACCTTGTCGAGGTCGTGACCATACTTCGTGTTCCACAGATCCTGATCTGTGTAGTGGAGTGAAGAGAAGTCGAGGGTGCCACCAAGAGAGGTGATGCGGATACCCTTGCCCTCGTTGTCGGTGAGTTCGAGCCAACGGGTGTCGGTACGCTCGCCCATACTCTGCGAACGAACATAAGCCTCGCGCATTGCGGTGACGGTGGTGTTCCATATTCCCACACGGGCACAGTCCTTACGATCCTGATAGTTCTCTATCGGACCACGACCATACCAGCGTACATTCTCCAATGCTGGGATGAGGAACTGCTGCAGACCGAGACGAGCCGGCATCTCAGCTCCGCGCATTGCCTTGAACGAAGCATCAATGCAGAGACGACCGTCGGTTAGCGAGGTGTAAGAGATGGTGCACATGAAGCGACTCTTGCCAATAGATACATTATGCTTCACCACAACTTCCTCGGAACCGTCCTTCAATGTGTGCTTCTGACAATCGATGAGTCGCGCGCGTACATCTTCTATCTTACGACGGTCGTTGGAAATAGAACGG
>JAZQOD010000319.1:0-9394 GCA_045627685.1 Prevotella sp.
CAATAAGGCGGAAACGGTTGCCAAGGTCAACGATTGTTGCCTTAATACCGTAACCTGTCTTCGATGTGAATACGAGGCGTGCTGTCTGCTGCTTGCGGATACCGATGCCAAGGAAGTGAACCTCTAGTTTTGGTTTGTCGGAAGCAATCATCGGACAGATCTCGAGCATGTGGCTCTGGAGCGACGATGTGCAGTCCTCAGCGAAGTTCAGTGTGTAATCCTCGAGGAATGAGCAACCCTTTGCCAAGCCCTGGTTCATAATCCAGAGTGTGCGATAGAGACATGCTGTCTTCCAGTCGCCCTCAGCACCGAAGCCGATACCTTCTGCCATCAATCGCTGGCAAGCAAGACCAGGGATCTGGTCGAAGCCGAGGAAGTCAGGAGCATCGATGTCAGCACCACCAAGGTCGTCGAAGTTTGTTGTGAATGCTGTTGCACCCTCATCAGCGAGGACACGACTGAGGGCAATCTCTGCCTTTGCCGAGTTGCGCACCTTCTCCCAGTACACCTCTTCGCCCGACTCGTCGATCTTGATGGTATAGAGTTGCTTGTACTCCTCTACGAGGGCATCAACCTCTGCATCGGTCACCTTTCTGTAATATTCCATCAACGATGACACTGGGTAGTAGTCAACATGATAGCCGAGGCGCTGCTCGAACTCAACACGGTCGCCATCGGTAACAGCCACATTGTTCATGTTCATACCGAACATCAGACAGCGGCAGTTCTTTGCATCAGCAACACCGGCAGCCACACGAGCCCAAACGGCAATCTGACGCTGAGCCTCCTCGCTCTTCCAATAGCCTACAACAACCTTACGAGGTACGCGCATACGGGTGCAGATATGACCGAACTCGATATCTCCGTGAGCACTCTGGTTGAGGTTCATGAAGTCCATATCAATGGTATCCCAAGGAATCTGTGCATTATACTGGGTATGGAAATGGAGCAGAGGTTTCTGCAATGCCTGCAAACCTTTGATCCACATCTTTGCTGGCGAGAAGGTGTGCATCCATGTGATGATACCCACACACTTTGCATCGCTGTTGGCAGCCTTCATGATTTCCTCCACCTCACGCGAAGAGTTGGCTGTACCCTTATACACAACCTTTACAGGAATATTACCTGATGCGTTAAGACCTTCGACCATCTCCTTCGAATGACCGTCAACCTGTACTACTGCATCTCCACCATAGAGCAACTGTGCACCAGTCACCCACCAAAGTTCTAAATTTTCAAACATAGTTTCTGCCCCCGACCCTTGTCCCTCTCTGACCATCCCCAAAGGGCGAGAAAAAGGACAGGGAGTAGAATGTTTATCCTCCTGGGGGATTGGAGTTCTATTTTTTTATTACTAATTATTTTTATTCAAAAAGAGTATCCACTTCGCTCCCTCCTTGGGAGGGGTTGGGGGAGGTCACTTCTGCCCATAATAGGCATTAGGACCATGTTTTCTTTGATAATGCTTCTCGATAAGGAAAGGATTCATTGTGAGGTTTGGATTCACACCAAAGGCTATGTATGCCATCTTTGCACACTGCTCCATCACCTTGGCGTTGTAAACGGCATTGTCAGGCGAGGTGCCCCACGAGAACGGACCGTGATTCTTCACCAGCACGGCAGGAGTGTGATCAGGATTAATCCTGCGGATGTTCAGTATCTCATCCACGATGACATTTCCCGTCTCCAACTCATACTGTCCCTTCACCTCCTCCTCGGTCATATCGCGAGTGCAAGGTATATCCTTATAAAAATAATCCGCGTGCGTAGTACCGATGTTCGGAATGTCCCTACCTGCCTGAGCAAAGGCTGTGGCATAGGTAGAATGGGTGTGGACAACACCTTGAATATTCGGGAAACTGCGATAAAGCACGAGGTGCGTCGGAGTGTCGCTCGAAGGGTTGAGGTCGCCTTCCACGACCTTACCCGTTTGCAAGTCCACCACAACCATATCCTCTGCCTTCATTTCGTCATAGTCCACCCCACTCGGCTTTATCACCACAAGGCCTTTCTCACGGTCTATACCGCTCACATTGCCCCATGTGAAAATCACCAAGCCTTGCTTCACAAGGTCGAGGTTGGCTTTGAAGACTTTCTGTTTTAATTCCTCTAACATATTACCAGAAATAGATATAGAATGCCACTGTAATGGCGAGGATTACTACTGTATGGAAAATATCCCAACCGTTCCAACTTGCGCGTGTCTCGGCACGCTGCTCTGGGGTTGATGTGCCGAACACGAGTCCCTGAATCTTCTTCTCGTCAGGTGCTTCGGTGAAGAGACTGACAATGATGACAACGAGACAACATATGATGAGCATCACACCGCAGAAATACAACCAGTTGAAATCATAGAACACAGCCTTGAACCAGTTGTCGGTCACATCGGTAGCATTCGAATAATAAACCTTTGCACCGAGGCGTGTCAAACCGATTATCATACCTGACAACAAGCCCCACATACCGCCCTGGGCTGATGCTCGCTTCCAGCAGATACCGATGAGGAAGGCTGCCGCAATACCTGGTGCCAATACCGACTGAACATCCTGCAGATAGTTATAAAGTACACTACCAACGCTACGCATGATTGGAATCCACAAGATACCGAGAACCACGATAACCACTGTTGCCACCTGACCGATCTTCACGAGTTGCTTCTCTGGTGTCTCTGGCTTGAAACGCTTCCAGAAGTCGATGGTGAAGAGCATTGCCGATGAGTTGAACAATGAAGCGAGTGATGACATCAGGGCTGCAAGAATACCGCATACGATGAGTCCCTTGACGCCTGCTGGCAACAGTTTCGCTACGAGTGTTGGGAATGCAGCATCGCTCAGCACGGCTCCGTCAGTGCCTATTGGAAGGAACGCACCGGTCTTCTGGTGCAATGCGAAAGCAATCATACCAGGAATCATAAAGAGGAACACCGGTGTGAGTTTCAGGTAAGCACCGAAGATTGTACCACGACGGGCTTCTTTCTCGTTCTTGCCTGAGAGCACTCGCTGAACGATAAACTGGTCGGTACACCAGTACCAGAAACCGATAACAGCCGAACCCACCAATGCTCCGAGCCAAGGATACTGTGGATCGTCGAGGCCACGCATCAGGTGAGTCATCGTGCTTGTAGCACCCTCATAGGCTGGTTTCACATCGCAGAGGGAGAGAACCTGATCCCAACCGCCTACTTCCTTCAATCCAAGAACAAGGATTATCAAACTGCCCAGCAACAGGATTGGAGTCTGCAAAACTGATGTATAAAGCACACTCTTCATACCACCGAGGATGGTATACAAAGCAGTGATGAGCACCAGTCCGATGGCTGCAATCCAGAAGAAGTCGATGCCCCAGAGCTGCTCAATGCCGAACACTTGCTGGAACACCAGTCCACCGGCATAAACGGTAACGGCCACCTTGGTGAGCACATAACTGATGAGCGAGATTATCGAAAGGATGCTACGGCTTTCCTTGTTGTAACGACGTTCAAGGAACTCCGGCATGGTGTAAACCATCGACCTACTATAGAACGGCACGAACACCCAACCGAGTATCAGAATCATCCATCCCTGGATCTCCCAGTGCGCCATAGCCATTCCCGATGATGCTCCGGCTCCGGCAAGACCAATCAAATGTTCAGAACCAATGTTCGAGGCGAAAATTGATGCACCAATGGCTATCCATGTAGCATCCTTGCCTCCAAGAAAATAATCAGCAGAATTCTCGTTCTTCTGACTGACTACCCACACCACAATACCGATGAGGGCCAGACAGAAGATTGCGATAACAATCCAATCGTACAAATGCATAATAAAAAGGTTTTAAGTTATTCTATCTGCAAAAGTAGTGTTTTTTATGCTTCTATGCAAATAAATATTAGTTTATTTGATATAAAAAAACACCCTTTGCAATATAAAAATTGCACACAATAGTCCATTTTTTCTATCAAATGTAACAAAATTACTATCTTTTTCTTTGCTATTTAGAACAAAAACACCTAACTTTGCACCGATTTTTAACACAAATCGTTTTTCAGGAAACATTTTATCACATTAAATAATAATTATTCTTATGAGAAAATTCTACTCAATCAAGTTGGTGGCTGCATTCATTTGCATGTTCACCATGGTAAGCGGTAGTGCTTTTGCCCAGCAGTTGGCATCGGTGCTCCCTAACCAGAACACTCTTCCTGAGGACCACGATCCTTGGAACATCAGCGTGCCTGTAACAGATGCTATCATGCGCAACATGGCACAGCCAATGGGCGCTCAGAAGGCTCCTGCAAAGGCTGAAATCGAAGAGGGCGAGGAGTTCATCTTCCTCGGCCAGAGCTTCTACGCTGGCTATTCATTCAGCTACGATGAGGGCGACATCATCAACCGTACTGCTCGTCTCACTATCGATGGCGACAAGGTTATCTTCCACGCATTCTTCAACTATGGTGCACAGTCAGCAGAGTGGAATGTATGTACCGACGAGGATTTCGAAGGTGTTTACGATGCTGAGGCAAAGACCATCACTGTGAAGGCTTCGAATGAACCAGGCGAGGAGACAATCGTTGCTCACACCTATGGTGGCTACTACGACATCATAATGCTCGGTGGTACTGCTACTCCAATGGGTGGTTTCACTCCTGACGATGAGATCGTATTTGATGTTGTTGGCGACTTTGAGCAGATCAAGGCTCGCAACCATGTCATGCTCTTCTCTTCAACTAATGGCTATGTCATGGGTGCAACAGCTGGTTTCCGCTCGTTCACACTCTACAAGCCAAACCCAGATGTGGCTTCTGTAGTATCACTCACCGAGAAGGTTGCTTTCGAGAAGTGCTATGCTGGCAACACCATCACAAAGAATTTCTCTGTATTCAATATTGGTGGCAAGGATGCTGACGTAACTGTAAACATTGCAAACACTGAGGCTTTCGACGTATATCCTAAGTTCTTCACAATCTCAGGTTCGGGTAGCGCTACATTCACTGTAGAGTTCGCTCCTACTACTGAGGGCGTATTCGAGACAACTGCAACTCTCACTTCTGAGGGTAGCGATGACATCGTTGTAAGCCTTGAGGGTAACGGTTTCCTCCCAACCGACTTCTCTCCAATCGTTAAGGCTGGCGAGATGCAGATTTCTACATCACTCGACTTCGAGTTTGAACTCGACGAGGTTGACGGTCATACCGTAGCACGCTCAGGTGGTGCTGGCTACCGTCGTGCACAGAGCGACCTCTTCGTGAAGTTCGATGTTCCTGAAAGCAAGAAGGGTACATTGAAGTGGAAGGGTGAATTTACATCTGAGTATCCTTACAACATCGGTGGTGTAATCTACAATGGACAGATCCTCATGCAGATGTACGGCCAGTTCACTCGCGACTTCGGTGGTGAGGTTACCGACCTTGCTCCTGGCACACACGAGATTGACTTCCAGTACTTCAACGATAACCTTGAGGGTTCTATCTATGTTTACGACCTTGAACTCGTTCTCGAGGATCTCCCTTCTGACAAGGTTTCTTGCAAGCGCGAGGCTGTTTCTCTTGGTCACCACCTCCAGGCTGACAACGATGAGATTGCTGGCTACATTCCTCTCTACAACGAGGGCGAGAACGATCTCACTGTAAGCAGCATTTCTTGCGACAACGAGCATTTCGTATTCGAGAAGCCTGCTTTCGGTGTTGGCACATTCGAGAATCTCGAAATCCCTGTATCTCTCAACACCAACGAGTGTGGCGTTTATGAGGGCGTTGCTACAATCGAGACTTCTGCTGGCGTAATCGCTATTCCTCTCAAGGCTGGCGTTTACAACCCTGACTATTCAAAGATTGTCAAGGAGGGTTCTGCTCCATTCGAGTTCGATCATTATAACTACTACTACTATTCATACGGTTCTCCATTCATAGTAAACGAAGACGCTGAGGTTCCTTACGCTTACAATGCAAGTGCAAAGGATATCGACTACGAACCAATCACATCATGTCTTGAGGCAATCTTCGAGGTTCCTGAGGGTTACACTGGTCACCTCTCATGGGAGGGACAGATTAGTTGTGCAGAGGCAGAGGATGTTGCTGACTGGATGAACTACGACTATCCACAGATTAATGTGAGCCTCAACTACAACCCAGAATGGGGTTCATACTGGAACAACAGCTCGTTCTTCCTTGCTGGCGCCCTCAATGGCGATGCTGGTTCGGCACAGTACGATCAGCTCGACGATGAGCACGAATACCACTACTACAATACATTCCGTATGGGCGAAGGCAGACATGAGGTTTCATTCACTTTCAATCAGCTTGGTGACTCATATTATGCAGGCGAGGACTGTGTTAAGATCTACAACCTCTGCCTCGAACTCATCCCAACCTCAGGTATCGGCAATGTAGAGGATACAAAGCAGGTAGTTGCTCGTGAGTACTACAACCTCTCTGGTGTTCGCGTAAACAAGCCAGTTGGCGTTGTTATTGAGAAGGTTAAGTACAACGATGGTTCTGTTGCTTCACAGAAGATCATGAAGTAATCCATCCACTTTTTATAAAATCTCTACAGCCCTCCCGGTTCCCACCGAGAGGGTTGTTTTTTGCTATACCATCCGCCCTTGGAGCACATCTTGATTTTCTGCGTAATTTGCAGCATTGCAATTGTTAAATATCCAATAAAAACACCGTTTTATTTTTCGGTGAAATATATTTTTATTAACTTTGCCGAAAAATAAAAGCAAAGATTATGGCTACAATAATAGGACGCAAGAAAGAAATCTTAGAATTAAATGAGCTTTATAAGAGTGATAAGCCGGAACTTATCGCAGTCTATGGCCGACGAAGAGTGGGTAAAACATTCTTAATCGATCAAGCATTGAAGAATAATATAACTTTCCGACATGCTGGTCTTTCTCCTATAGATGAGAAAGGGAAGAAGAACCTAATGCCAGAACAGTTGAAGCATTTCTATTACTCATTGCTGTTGCAGGGTATGAAGAAAAGTCATGTCCCTACTTCCTGGTTGGAAGCTTTCTTTATGCTCGAGATGCATCTTCAGAATATAGACAAAGGCAAGCGAATGGTCATATTCCTTGACGAATTACCTTGGATGGACACTCCTCGTTCAGGATTCCTTACAGCTTTTGAGAGTTTTTGGAATGGTTGGGCATGTCATCGTGACAACATCATGGTTATAGTGTGTGGCAGTGCAAACTCTTGGATACATGATAAACTTTTAAACAACTATGGTGGTCTGTATGGACGCACTACCCATGAGATAAAATTGTCACCTTTTACATTGAATGAGTGTGAACAGTTCTTTGCAAGTCGAAAGATTCGTATTTCAAGATACGATATTGTTCAGAGCTACATGATGTTGGGTGGCATACCTTACTACTTGGGATACTTTGACAAAGACAAGAGCCTTCCTCAGAATATCGACAAGCTGTTTTTTGCTGAGCAACCAAAGTTATGCGATGAATACAACAGGCTCTTTAACTCTGTCTTCACGAATCCTGATGAAATGAAGTCTATTGTTGACTTTCTTGGGAAATCCCATGCCGGATATACAAGAAAGGAGATACTTAAGCATCTCAACATTGAAGACAGTGGCAGTTTCTCTGATAAGTTGAAGGCACTCGTCGCAAGCGACTTCATAACAGAATATATCCCTTTCGGAGAGAGTAAGCGAAATACTCATTACAAACTGATTGATCCATTCTGCTACTTTCACCAAAAATATATCCACGGTCAACATACCATGGAGAACGATTTCTGGTCAAGAAACCATTGCTCACAGAGTGTCATCAGTTGGCGAGGTATAGCTTTTGAAGAAGTATGTTTCAAGCATGTGGCTCAGATTAAGCATGCACTCGGGATTCTCGGAGTTACCACAACACAATCTGCATGGTCTGTAAGTGGTGATGATGAAGCAGAAGGCACACAGATAGATTTGCTGATAGAACGCAATGACAACATTACAAACATGTGCGAGATGAAATTTTACAGCGAAGAGTATTCTGTTGACAAATCTTATCATAATAAACTGATGCATAGACAGAATATCCTATTGGAGAATATAAGCAAGAAATCAGCAATTCACACAACGTTGGTTACTACCTATGGATTGAAATATAATGAGTATAGTGGAGATTTTACTAATGTCATAACACTTGATGACTTATTCAAAGAATAATGGAGAAGCAAACAATATCAAAAATTGCAGATGGATTCCAACATGCCACGACTCTTTTGGAACAGTATGGCATTAATGGTAAGCTTTCTTTAGAAGACATGCAAACCCTAGTCGGATTCTATCGTGACAACAATGACACAAATGGCTTAATAGATTATATACGAAAGCACTACACAGATATTTCATTGCGCAACGAATGTAGGTCACTATTAGAAAACGCAAAGGAATTTCTAAATACCTATGACAAGTACGCAAGTGAATTGGAAAGCTTCTCTTCCAAAGAACTCTGTACAGAATACCTTGCTGGCATATATCATTTATATCTATCAGAGCAAGAAAAGTCCACTGCTTTATGGAAAGAATGTAATAGCATAGACTGGCGATACTCTCTGGCAGAGATTGACAGTGAAGAATACAAGCATCTCGAAAAACTATATGAGGAGAAGAAAGCAGAGCACGATGCTGCAAGTAAAAAAGCTTCAGGATTAAGTCAAAGGTATTATGATGAAGGGCGAAGACTAGCTGATGTCTATTACTTTGAAATGTTCTACCTACAAGTTATGGCTTCTCGCATTATAGAGATTGTGTCATTTGCCGACACGGAGTCAACGGAAGGAGGTAATTATGAAGACTGAGAAGAATAACACAACATGCGCTAAGAAGGATGTTGTCATTCTTCCTGTTTGCAATTGCTTGTACTCATGTTGCAAGAATCTTTTTGAGAACATAACTGCAATTGAATTCTCCTATCTTTTGAATGCGAGACCAATTAAAGTCAAAGTGACTGCGCGTCAGGCAATCCGAGTTTGTCATCTTCTGTATATTATTTCCAATGAACTAATAGAAGATGGAAATAAATCAGGGTGGGTTAAGTCTGTACTGCAGAATTGTGGTATTGCAGAAGCCACATATCGATCACACTATCACGAGCTGGGGCAGAGCAAAGACTCTGATGATGTATTACTCGTAGGAAAGATTAAAGCAGCTATCAAGCGCGCCAAATACTACCAGATTAGAGAAATGGCAGAGAGTAATCCTGATTATTTGGAAGCAATAATAAAGGTCGCAAAAGAGATGGGTTAGCCCATACATCGCAAAACTGCCAAAAAGTACCACAGAACTACCACAGTTTGTAACATTGCCGCCACTTTCATAAGTTGTATATTGCTAATAATGAGCGATATACAACTTTTGTTTTTATCGCACTTTTACAGAATAGCCCCGTCCTTTTTCTTGTA
>JAZQOD010000320.1:0-17354 GCA_045627685.1 Prevotella sp.
AATGGCAAGCCTATGAATATACGTACAAAATTATCACATTCAATAGAAAATCAGATGCAAGGAAATCTGTTTGACAGTGAAGAAGATGGTACATCTCCTATTATTTTCTTTGGATATTCAAAATCTCTTATAGGAGAGATGATACGCCCGAGAATAGTATATATAGACGAGGAATGTATAAAGTGGACTATTGAGGAGGAGGATATTCTTCCCCAGCAAGAAGTTACTTTATTTCCCGTACAAACACCTGAAGGGGCTCATGTTTCAGTTAAGCCACATCTGAAAGTAAAAAAGAAAGTTAATTAATCCGAGTTGCTAGGCTCTTCTTCAACAATAATATAAAATAACAAATGACTATGAACTATGGACAGTTGACATTCGCGAGAGAATATCGAGGGTATTCCCAAACAGAACTTGCGTCAAAAATCCCAGGATTGTCGCAATCAAATCTCTCCAAATACGAAAAGGGTGTAGGGCAATTATCTAATGAAATAATCGCAAAGATTGTAGATGTCTTACAATTCCCAAGTTCATTTTTTGAGAAGTCCATCTATAATACAGTTAATATCGCCCATTACAGAAAAAGAGCTAGTATCAATAAGAAAGACAAAGGATACATCGAGCGATCAAATAAGCTGATAGGATATTTGGTTGATCAAATGTCTGACTCAATAGAATTTCCTGAGTTCACGTTACCGATGATAGACTTGTCAGAAGGTTACTCTCCGGAATACGTAGCTCAATACATAAGAAGAAAAATGGGGGTTCCTCATGAGCCTATTATTGATATTTTTTCATTGTTGGAAAGGTTCGGTATTATTGTAGTTGAGAAACAGGACTATGATGAAGGATTTGATGGCGTTTCCTTTTTAACCGACAAAGGAATGCCTGTAATTATTATTAATGGTAAATATAGTAATGACAGAAAAAGGCTGACTCTAGCACATGAATTAGGTCATATAATCATGCATCTTTCTCCTGATTTTACGATTCCAGAAGGAAGAGATATCGAAAATGAAGCTTATAAATTCGGTGCAGAGTTTTTAATGCCAGATGATGAAATAAGGAGTTCATTAGTAGGGTTGAAGCTCTCGTATCTTGTACCGCTTAAACAGCATTGGACAACTTCAATGGCTTCTATTATTAGAAGAGCAAAAGAACTTGGATGTATAGATTCTAAATGGTATACTTATCTTAATGTAGAATTAAGTAGAAAAGGCTTTAAGAAGAATGAACCAGTTCAAGTTCCAATTGACAGGCCCTCTTTATTGTATGAAGCATACCAGCTACATAAAACAGAATTAAATTATTCTGATTCAGAACTATGTAACATCTTCTGCTTGCCGATGGATGTGCTTACTAATATTTGTCATCCACATATGACTCTAAGATTAGTCAGAAAATGAAAAAGATTAGCAAGAATATGGGTCCGCTTATCAGAGTTATAGCGCACTCGTGTAAACATCTGTAACTCGGCGACCGTTAAGGAAAACCTACAATAGACCCACTGACAATCGGCGTTTCTGCTGAAAATCAGTGGGTCTGCTTATTCAGTTGTCAATCTTGATAAGATGAATACTATTTGATTCCCGTAAAATCACTAAGAGGCTTTATCTTTGCTATGTATGTGTTAACCGACTCTTTCAGATTCGGGAGTTGCTTGAATGGTATAGGCTTCGAATTATCAAAATGCAACACAATATAATAAGGTGCATGCGATGGTTCAAAGCCATATTTTTCCAGAGTCTCTTTTGTCCAGATATTAAAATGTCCCTTAGATTTCAATTTGTATAATTGACAATCTTCTCCATTGGTATGAAGAAGAACGTATGACAATCTTTCGAAACCAGGTGTGATACAAAGTGAGCCCTTGGAATCACCCGCTCTCAAATAGCAGATACCGGTTTCTATCATTTTTTCTTTTAACCCTTTGCGACAATGATTAATCATGACAGTTAATTCTTCATGATTTTCAGACATTTTCTTCAGGATCTTTTCTGCTGTAAGAGGATCTTCTATCTCTTGCTTGCGACGAATACCATACGCTAAATAGTCAATACTTTGATCAATACCAATAAATTTACGGTTCAAAAGTGATGCTGCTATTCCTGTAGTACAACTTCCTGCAAATGGATCAAGAATGGTATCTCCTTCTTTGGTTGATGAAAGAATGATTCTATAAAGCAACCTAAGCGGTTTTTGTGTAGGGTGTTTTCCATATTTCAGTTCCCATGATGAAAGGAATGGAATTCGCCAAACATCAGACATTCTGCTTCCTCCATTAAGTTGCTCCATCAAATCACAGTTGAAGAAATGTTTCCCTTTCTCATTCTTGCGAGCCCAAACTATATATTCTGTTGTAAAATTAAAATAGTTTCTTGAAAGAGTGGGTTTTGCATCAGACTTTTGCCATACGATTATATTTAGAATCTTGTAGCCAAGTTCTACCATACAAGTTGCAACGGAGAAAATGTTATGATATGTTCCCGTAACAAATATGGTTCCGTCTTCTTTAAGTACATTTCGACATGCAGACAACCATTTCTTGTTAAAGGTATTTATATTTTCTTGGGAAGTTACTCTGTCCCATTCTCCTTTTTCAAACGATTTCCAAGTGCCGTTTATGCAGGTAGATATATTTTTAGACAGGAAATAAGGAGGGTCTGCAAATATCATATCAACTTTTTTATTGATAGAACTAACAAGTTCCATTGTATCTCCGTGATACAATGTAAATTCCTCATTTCCTGTCTGATATAAAGGCGCCATATTATGCAAACTCAAGTGCTAGTTCAAGTTGTTGCTCGACATGTACTTCTTCTTGCTGAACTGCAGGTTCATGTAAATCAAAGTTGAAAACAAGGGCTTCTATCATTGCATGACGATTTTCTATATGACCACCACCATGATAAAAGTGCTCCTGCGTTTCAATATTAAAGTGATTCCAGAACCTATCCATCATTTCATTAGCTCTAAACTCATTATGATGCCAAGTAGAAAGAATGAAGTGAGCAGGAGTTTGCTCTAATGCATGGAAAAGAGCTTCTTCATCTTCTTCTGTCCATCCATTATAATAATCTACATATCGACCAAAATAAGGAGGATCACAGTATATCAAGTCTCCTGCTTGTGCATGGTTTATAGTTTCAATGAAGTTTTGATTATGAAACTCCCAATGATTCTGATGAATTACTCTTTGTGCAGAAGCTATTTGATTACATATCTTTGTCACATAAGCTGGGGCAAAACGTTCAGGCTTTTTACAGAATGGTATATTCCACTGTCCTCGTCTGTTAAAACGCATCATGCCGTTAAAACCTGCACGAGATAGGAATATGAAGTCAAATGAACTATGCTCTGCATTAAACCTGTCTTTGACAGCTCGGTAATGAGCATAGCCTTCTTCATCTGCTACAGCTAACAATGCACCCTCATGCTCGAGATATTCGCGCATATTCTGAGGCGTTATTTCTCCATTAAGAACAGCATTGTAAAAATTTATAATATGTGGATTACTATCTGCAATGTATCTGTTACCACCAACAGGTGCATTAAGACCAACAACACCTGTACCAAAGAAAGGCTCAATCCAGTTTGTGTTTTCAAGATCTAACCCTGATCGGCGAATAACGTCATTTATCCAAGGTACAAGTTTGGTTTTAATACCTTGTGATTTAATTGGAGGTACTATTACGGGCATATCAAATAGTTTTATTATCTAATCATTATAATATTTAGGTTTTCTTCTAGCCCCTTCGCCAACCTTTGAGAAATCTTCTTTACGATTTCTATAAGCGAGGTAGTCCCAAATATTGGTTATATTTTTCTCGTTTCCATCAGGATCCTTGAAGGATATGGAATCATAATTTTTCCAATAATCATCAAATATATCCTCACCTAACTGGTAAAATACTCCATTTTCTTTAACAAGATTATCTTCTGTTTTAGTCGAGCCTATGTTTGCAGTATTACCACTGCCTTGACCATCACTAGCAATTTTCCACTTCTCTACTAAATAGAATTTCATATCTTTGATTACGGAATTTATATCAGTAAGAGTATCTTTAGACACAATAGTTCTTGCTGTGTTATCTTTTAATTTCGACTCTCCTAATTCTTTCACCTTAAATGTCTTCATCTCATCGAAATCATTTGCATCTTCTTCGGTTTCGATAGCTTGAGTGTAAACTATTGCAAGACAGAAATGCCCCTTGTATTGATTATAAGGGTATTGAATATTCTTAGAAAGGTCTCTATCTTTGAAATAACTGCCATGGCTTCCCAATGTAAATCCGACTTGAGAAGTCTTACCTGATTTTGTCTCTTTATATCTACGAAAGGTGGTCTTGATATCTACTGCGAATTTTATTGAATTATCATCAAGTTTCGTATAAGTAAGATCTGGATAGTAGTTTTGACTATCAGGAACTTCAATTTTGTACCCCATCTTCTTCGCAAATTCATTTAGGATTGGAAAAAGATGAATTTCGAGTATTTTAGATACTACTTTTGTGTCAGATGATATAGTGTATAGATTTCTGTAAACATCTAGAAAGCCTTTAATTGTCCATTGCATATCATCAGTTGCTACAGACTTACACAATGAATCAAGAGTTTTACGAAACTCTTCTACGAAATCATTCTTTATTTTTTGAATGTCTATTGCCATAGTTTATAAAAGTTTAAGCAAGCCTTGCTGTTGTTGTAGATGTTGCTTATATGTCTTCAAATTATTATATCTCGGAGTGCCAATTCCTGCGGTACGGGCATCTACTTTGTTGAAATAACCCTTCCAATAATCATCAAAGACTTCTTCGCCCAATTCTGCAAAAGGCCCCTGACCATTAAGTAATTTTTGGATATTAGTAATTCCTCCTATATTTCTAGTGTTACCACTACCTGGAATATCGTTTGCTATCTTCCATTTAGGCTGCACAAAGAAAATAAACTTTTCAATAACCGAATGAATTGCAGACAGTTCATCTACAGAATAAACATCTTTCTCATTTGCATCTATGACACTCTGCTTATAAAGCATACCCAATACAGTATGTGAACTGTAAGAATTGTAGGTATGATCCATGCTTTTGATAGTATCTCTTTCTCTGAAATATCCCCAATAAGAGCCAAGGGTGAGTCCATTTACAGAATCGCCATCATAATAACTTGACTTGAAATCTACAGCAAACAAATGACCTTCTTTATCTTTGAAAGTCAAGTCCGGATAAAAGTTTTGTTTTGAAGGCAACTCTAATTCAAGTCCATGGTCTCGTGCAAACTTATCTAATTTGGGAATCAGAAGGATTTCAATAATCTTTGATACAACCTTTGTGTCATTAGTAATGGTATAGACGTTTTTATCAACATCTATAAATCCTTTGACAATCCAGTCTTGACTATCAGTTTCCAAGAAGGATTTATATGTTTTAACTTCTTCTGTAAGCAAGTTAAAGAATTCTTCCTTTGTCATAAATTGATATTATTTTGATATTATTATTTTAGTTCAGAAGGAGTAAGTAAATCGCGTTTATCTACTTCCAACAACTGAGCTATTTTTTCTAGCGTTTGAAGATCTGGCTGGGCAGCATTTGAGCACCAACGACTTGTAGTGGTAACACTCACTCCAAGTTGCTCTGCCAACCATTTCCCGGTTTTTCGCTGTTCAACTAGGACAACCTTTATTCTGTTAAGTTCATTCATTGCATAATTATTTAAGTTCAATGCAAAGGTATTATCAATTATTGGAAAAACCAAAGGATTTTGTTTTATTTAATTAAAAAAGGTGCTATTTTGAATATTTTGTACCTTCTATGTATCAATTTCTTACAAAAACACTAGAATAAGATCACGGTGAGACTTGCTCAGGTATTACTCTCGTGACTGCAACTCTCTTTGACTTGATCACTTTAAGCAGGAACAACATTCGGCCCTTTATGTTTTTGTAATATCAAGGAATCTCAACTAAACTCAAATGCTAAAACTGCGTAAACTCAAACAGTTTGTTTACGCATTGTTTACGCAAGAGCAAGAAAAAAGCAGCTAACTTTGTGTTAACTGCTTGATTTTTAAGGTGGACCAGCTTGGGCTTGAACCAAGGACCTCCAGATTATGAGTCTGTTGCTCTAACCAACTGAGCTACAAGTCCACTGCTATGCAATGATAGATTCCCCAAAAAGAGGTTATCTTGCTTTTGCGACTGCAAAATTACGAAGAAATTCTGAACAAACCAAAATAATTGCGCAAAAAAGCATTTTTATTAGTCAATATAAGCCAATCAATTTCTTTTTACTAGAAATAATGAGTACCTTTGCATTAAAATGCAATGATAATGACTGATAACAACCATCATACAGGACTTTCTCAGGAACAAGTGGAGCAGAGTCGCCGTGAACATGGACAGAATGTCCTTACGCCTCCGGCAAAGACTCCGCTATGGAAACTATATATCGAGAAATACCAAGACCCGATGATTCGCATTCTGCTTGCAGCGGCTGTGATATCACTTATCCTGGCTTTTGTCCAGCACGACTTCCTTGAAACAATAGGTATCTTTGTTGCGATATTCTTCGCCACAACAGTGGGTTTTTATTTCGAGTGTGATGCCTCGAAGAAATTTGATATTCTAAATGCCATCGGCGAAGAACAGCCAGTAAAGGTACGCCGTAATGGAAAGGTACGCGAGGTGGCACGCAAGGATATCGTTGTGGGCGACATCGTTCTATTGGAAGTGGGCGATGAGATTCCGGCTGATGGCACTCTGCTGTCGAGCCTCAACATGCAAGTTGATGAATCATCACTGACCGGCGAGCCTCTCACAACAAAGAATGCCCTTCAAACAGAGTCGTCCAACGGCGAAGCGTATGCTGCTAACCAGGTGCTACGCTCAACAATGGTGATGAATGGTCGCGGTGAGATGGTTGTAACCCGTGTTGGTGATGCAACGGAGATTGGTAAGGTGGCACGCAAATCCACCGAGGACACAAATGTGAAGACTCCTCTGAATATGCAACTCGACCGATTGGGCAAGATGATAAGCATCTTCGGTTTCACATTCTCTGCTGTTGCCGGTGTGGCATTCTTCATCGTCGGAGCCAGTGCTGCCGACTGGAGTATGACAACCATAGAATGGGTACAACTCGCACTGCATAACTTCATGCTGGCAGTGACGCTCATCGTGATGGCTGTGCCAGAAGGTCTGCCGATGGCAATCACTCTTGCTTTGGCCCTCAATATGCGCAGAATGCTGAAAAGCAACAACCTTGTGCGTAAACTCCATGCTTGCGAGACCATGGGCGCAGTGAATATAATATGTACGGACAAGACCGGCACACTGACACAGAACCGTATGACGGTAGGGGCGATGGATATTGTTAGCGATGGCGATAGCGATGACGATGGCTGTAACGATATTGAGTGGTTGGCTCGCTGTATTGCCCTCAATTCGACTGCCCATGTGGAGGATGACGGACAGAGTGTTGGCAACCCAACAGAGGCGGCACTGCTTCGCTGGGTACAGGAGTCTGGTTTCAACTACCACAAGATGCGCCGTGCTGATAAGATTGTCAGTCAGCAGCCTTTCTCTACAGAACTGAAATACATGTCAACAACGGTCCTCATCAATGGCAAAGAGACCGTCATTGTGAAGGGTGCGCCTGAGATAGTGATGGATATGTGCCAGATGACTGATGAGGAGAGGGACTGGCTAAACCGCAGGTTGGCAGAATATCAGAACAAAGCCATGCGAACCCTTGCTTTTGCCGTAGATGGTAAGATGCAGGCGATAGCGGCTATCAGTGATCCTATCCGCGAGGATGTGCCTGAGGCTGTAAAAGATTGTCTCGACGCTGGTATCAGCGTAAAGGTTGTCACTGGCGACACATCAGCCACAGCGATAGAGATTGCACGACAGATTGGGGTTATCAACCAATTTAGCGAAAGCGATAGCGATAGCCCTTCGACAAGCTCAGGACAGGCTGGACACGGGGGCAGGGTGATTCATATCACTGGTGCGAAGTTTGCGGCATTGAGCGATGAAGAGGCCGAGGAGGTGGCAAAATCACTGATTGTCATGAGTCGTGCCCGCCCTACCGACAAGCAGCGGTTGGTGCAGATTCTGCAAAAACTGGGTAACATCGTGGCTGTAACAGGTGATGGTACCAACGATGCTCCGGCTCTTAACTACGCCCATGTGGGACTGTCATTAGGCTCGGGCACAAGCGTGGCGAAGCAGGCCAGCGACATGACGCTCATCGACGACTCGTTCGGCTCTATCGCCAGTGCTGTGATGTGGGGCCGTTCGCTGTTCCGCAATATCCAGCGATTCCTTTTCTTCCAATTGGTTGTGAATGTAGCGGCATTGCTACTCGTCATCGGTGGAGCATGCATCGGTCAGGAGATGCCGCTCACTGTGACTCAGATCCTGTGGGTGAACCTCATCATGGATACTTTCGCCGCAATGGCTCTCGCATCATTGGCACCATCAAAGACGGTGATGAAAGACAAGCCACGCAACCAGAAGGCGTTTATCATATCAAAGAAGATGTTCGGCTACATACTCTTCTGGGGCATCAACTTTGCCGTGAGCATGCTTGGACTGCTGTTCTACTACGAGCATAAAGGTAACGGTGGACATGTGGACGCTCACGAACTGACCAAGTTCTTCACCATCTTCGTAATGCTGCAATTCTGGAATCTGTTCAATGCCAAGGCTCTCTATTCCGGTGAGTCAGCACTGAAAGGCTTCGGGCGCAACGGAGGCAACCGTGGTTTCCTGTTCGTCCTGGCAATGATTCTCATCGGACAGGTGCTCATCGTGACTTTCGGTGGTGAGATGTTCCGCACCATGCCACTAAGCCTTTGCGAATGGGCAAAGATCACCTTACTCACATCCGTGGTACTATGGATTGGTGAAGCGTGGAGATATTTCCGACATATCAAAAAGAATCATCACGATATGCCTTCGCCTTCCAGCATAATGCCGTTTGCAGCCACAGTGGGGTTCTTCGACGGAGTACACAGAGGTCATCAGTATGTGATGGCGCGACTTATAAGAGATGCAAAGGAGCATGATATGCAGTCGATGGTTGTGACATTCCGCCAGCATCCACGACAGGTGTTACAGAAGGACTTCATTCCAAAACTCCTCACTCCATACAAAGACAAGAAACGACTGTTGGCACAGACTGGCGTGGACAGAATCGAAGGAATAACATTCACCAAGGAGTTCGCTTCACTTTCGGCACGCGAGTTCATGCAGATGCTCCACGATGATTATTGCGTCAGAAGACTGCTTATTGGTTATGACAACCGATTTGGTCGCGACCGTTCGGAAACATTTGAAGACTATGTCCGTATCGGCAAGGAGATAGGTATTGATGTCGTGTGCCTTGATGCATTGGACAACAACGGGCAGAATATCAGTTCATCGGTAGTACGCCGCTTGCTTGCCGAGGGTGATGTGGCGAAAGCAAATGACAATCTCGGCCATGAATTCGGCTTTGAAGGAACAGTAGTTCGTGGCTTTGGAGAGGGTAGAAAACTCGGATTCCCGACAGCGAACATGAAGATTACCACAGAGCAACTTATCCCGAAGCGTGGTGTATATGCAGTGAAAGTCTGCGTTGAGGGCTTTGCCGAGGAGTTTGCAGGTATGATGAATATCGGTTGTCGCCCTACCTATGGTGAGTTTGGTGAGACTGTCGAGGTGAACATCCTCGATTTCGATGCCGACATCTACGACCGTCGCATCAGTGTGCGCTTCATTGATCGTATCCGCGACGAGAAGCGATTCGGTTCAATCAAGGAACTGAAAGCCCAACTCTCGACGGATAAAGAACAAATAAAAAAGATAATACGATGAAACAGAAAGTTCTGGCAGTTGTAGATATTCTGCTCTACCTTATTATATATTTGTGCATGCAAGGACTGTGCATGGGCATTTTTAAAGTATTCTTCAAATCGGACATGGGCATGGCACTCACTCTGACACAGGTTGTAAGTGCCGTTGTTACAATCGCAATATTCTATGTTTTGCACTGGTCACCGCTGCTCAACACATTCCACTGCAAGAAACCAGCGTTGTTCTATTCTTCACTCATAGTCCTCACTCTGGCGTCTATCATCCCTTCGCAGTGGTTTATAGAACTGAGCGAGGCTGATGTTCCAAAGGAATTCGAGGTGCTGTTCAAGGCATTGTTTGAAGAGCCAATAGGCTTGTTTGCCATAGCCGTATTGGTGCCGATATGCGAGGAGGTGGTATTCCGCGGAGCAATCCTTGGTCGCCTGCTCAAAGTATTCGGTACAGAGAAAGCCTGGGGAGCAATCGTCATCTCCGCCCTGATATTCGGTTTGGCTCACGGCAACCTTGCCCAGAGCCCACACGCTTTTGCCCTCGGCATATTGTTTGGCTGGCTCTACTACCGCACTGGCAGCCTCATACCAAGTGTCATAATGCATGTTCTGAACAATTCCACAGCAGTGCTCATGGAATGTATGATGCCGGATAAAGATGCAGACAAACTCATTGACATTTTCAATGGTAACAGTCAACTGATGTATCTCTCGATAGCAGCATCAATAGCCATAGCAATCCCAGCATTGTGGGTGTTGATAAAGAATACACCACGAAACCAATAACAATGCAAAAGGACGCCCCTGATTGGGACGGCCTTTTAGCATGGTGGCTTAAAATAATAATGATTGGGAATCTATCCCGTAGTGGTTGATTGTTTTCTATTTGGTTTTAAAAAGCTGTTGTTTCACTGTTACAACGGACTGATGGCATTGCTCTCTTGTGGAGAGAGGCTTGAACGATGGAGAGAGTCAATCTTCACCGAGTCGCTCTTTGCTACGCTTGTGCCTTGTACATTCTCCTGCTCCACACCAGCCATGTTCTCATAACTGTTGTCGGCTTCGAACGACATCTGCATTGCATTACCCAATGTGAGGAAGATTGCCACTACTGCTGCTGCCTTGAAGAGAGGCATCAGACGCTGTTTCAAACTGATGACCTTTGCCTTCACCGGCTTATCATCACCAATCATCGCAAGCACCTTTGCATCGAAGTCATCACCAAGCTTGTCCTGCTTTGGTTCTGTTGCCTCATAAACAAACAGATCACGGTACATCAAAAGGCTCGCCGGGATGTCATCCTGGCTGAAGAACGCGCGGAGTATATTCTCCTCTTCGAGAGTGGTCTGACACTCCCAATAGCGCTCGAGCAATTGATTGATATACTTGTAATCCATATTGTTTGTTTATTAATCTTAGGCGGCCGTTTTCGTCCGTTTCTATAATATAGACGATTCAGCAAAAACAAAGTTACACTAAAACCAAAAAAAATATGAGCCCCCTCCATCTCCCCCCTCAATGGGGGAGGGCTAAGAAGATACTCTTTCTGACAGTGCGCCCCCCGGATGGTCTCCCTCCCATCACGGGGAGGGCAAGGGAGGGGTCTTTTATACCCCCCAATTATTCTGTTTCTCAAAGGCTTCCTTTACTGCTTTACGGGCACGGAAAATGCTTATCTTCACCTGTTCTTCCGTAATGCTCAGGATGTCGGCAATCTCTTTGTATGTCTTACCTTCAAAATCGCGTAGTTGCATACACGAGCGTTGTTTCTCAGGCAGAGCGTCCACCAATTGGCGCACTCTTTCAAGGTTGTCCTTCTGCTGAACCTGCTCCAACGGGTTTAGTGCACGGTCAGCCCTGTCGATATCCATCCCTTCCAGAGAAGCATTCTGGTTATCGCGGAGTTTCTGATGGTCGAGCGACAGATTACGGCATATCGTCATTGCGAACGCCTCAATGGATTCTATCTCATCCCACGACTCACGCTTGTTCCACACCTTGATGAGGGTATCCTGCACGATATCCTCAGCCTCTTGCGGGTTGAGGGTGATGCGAAGCGACAAACGGTAGAGTTTGTCCTTCATAGGTAGTATATCGTGACGGAAATCCATTTTCTTTATTTTTTTACCACTGTTCCTTGAGTACCATCGAGGGCTGTCGCAAGTGTGATTATAACGCGACTGACGCCAGCATCAACGGCGGCAAGGGCATTCTCGATTTTTGGAATCATACCACCGGCTATTGTTCCATCGGCTACATAACGGTCGAAATCGCTACGTGTGATGACCGGTATGACAGAGTCGTCATCATCAGGATTGCTCAGCACACCCTTCTTCTCGAACGAATAGATAAGAGTCACATCGTAATCTTTAGCAAGAGCCTTTGCTGTTTCCGATGCGATAGTATCGGCATTGGTGTTCAAGATGTTCCCTTTGCCGTCGTGGGTAAGAGGAGCAAGCACAGGGGTGGCACCCTTCTCAATCAAAGCGGAGAGCATATCGGCATTCACAGCATCCACATCGCCTACGAAACCGAAATCCACTTCTTTCATAGTGCCGTCTTCCATCTTTACTGATTTCAGTGGACGTTTATGAGATCGGATAACATCCATATCGGCACCCGACAGTCCAATGGCATTCACTCCACAAGCCTGCAGACGAGCCACGATGTTCTTATTTACAAGACCACCATAGACCATTGTCACCACTTCAAGCATTGCTTTGTCTGTGACACGACGGCCACCTATCATCTGGCTTTCTATCCCCAATGATGCTGCAACTTTTGTCGCACGGCGACCACCACCGTGAACAAGAATCTTCTTACCCTGAATATTCGTGAAGTCGGTAAGTAACTGAGAGAGCTGCAGTTCGTCTTCAACTACAGCTCCGCCCACTTTTACTATTGTTATTCTCTCTTTCATCATTATTAATATGTTGCTAGCCCCTTGTCCTATTCCAGATACGTATATCCGTACAATCCGGCACGGTAGTTACTGATAAACTCCTTACCTTCCTCTGGTGTAATCTTGCCTTCCTTGATAGCCTTTGTCACCCAGATCTCCAGACGACGAACAAGTTTCTTTGGATCGTACTGTACATATTCAAGCACATCGGCAACGGTCTCGCCATCGATTGTCTTGTCGATTGTGTATCCATCTTTATCTACTGAGATATGCACTGCATTGGTATCGCCAAAGAGGTTATGCATGTTGCCGAGAATCTCCTGATAAGCACCAACGAGGAATACACCTATATAATAATGCTCACCCTCCTTGATTGTGTGGAGAGGCAGATAGTTTGTCTGCTGACCACCATTAACATAGGCAGTCACCTTTCCGTCGGAATCACAGGTGATATCCTGCAACTGTGCCGATCGTGTAGGACGTTCCTTCAGGCGCGAGATAGGCATGATAGGGAACAACTGGTCGATACCCCATGAGTCAGGCATACTCTGGAACAGCGAGAAGTTGCAGAAATACTTGTCGGCCATCTGCTTATCGAGATTGCGCAATTCATCAGGTACATGCTTCTGATGGTGTGCCAACTCAGCCACCTCATGGCTGATAGCCCAATACAACGACTCTATCTGTGCTCGGGTCTTGAGGTCGATGATACCATGACGGAACAAGTCGAGCGCCTCTTCGCGGATATCCTGAGCATCATGCCAGTCCTCAAGCATCGAGCGGGTTGACAGCTTGTCCCAGATTTCTGTGAGGTCGTGTACCAACTGATGGTCGTTCTCCGATGGCTGGAAGTCCTCTGGCATCTGAGGGGCAGAAACACTCTCCAGTACATCGAGGATAAGTACCGAGTGATGAGCAGCCAGCGAACGGCCACCCTCGGTGATGAGGTTTGGATGTGGGATACTATTCTTGTTGGCTGCATCGACGAAAGTATAGACGCAGTCGTTGATATACTCCTGGATGGAATAGTTTACCGACGACTCTGAGTTCGATGAGCGAGTACCGTCATAGTCAACACCGAGACCGCCACCACAGTCAACAAACTCTATTGCGAATCCCATCTGGTGCAACTGAACATAGAACTGTGCAGCCTCGCGCAAGGCGGTAGAGATTCGGCGGATCTTTGTAATCTGCGAACCGATATGGAAATGTATCAGTTTCAGGCAGTCGCGCAGCCCCATCTCGTCGAGCATCTCGAGAGCGATAAGGAGCTCTGAAGAGTTAAGACCAAACTTTGACGCATCGCCACCACTCTCCATCCACTTACCGGCACCCGATGATGCGAGTTTAATACGAGTACCGAGATTTGGACGCACATCGAGTTTCTTCGCTGCATCAGCAATGATACGGAGTTCTGGCAGTTTCTCTACAACGAGGAACACACGCTTGCCCATCTTCTGAGCAAGGAGTGCCATCTCGATATAGTTCTGGTCCTTGTGACCGTTACAGATTACAATACTGTCGGAATCCATGTGGGTAGCCAGCACTGCATGGAGTTCAGGCTTCGAACCAGCCTCCAAACCAATGTTGTACTTTGCGCCATGCGAGATAATCTCCTCTACGACAGGGCGCATCTGGTTCACCTTGATAGGGAACACGATGAAGTGGTCGCCTGTATAGCGGTACTCTTTGGTAGCCTTCTCAAAACAAGCCGATGTTGTCTGGATACGGGTATCAAGGATGTCAGGGAAACGCAAGAGCATTGGTGCTGCCACATGACGGGTGGCAAGTTCATCGACAACCTCTCTGAGGTCAACCTGAACATTGTCCTGACGCGGAGTAACATACACATTTCCCTTGTCGTTAACACCGAAGTAGTCCACTCCCCAACCTTTGATGTTGTAGAGTTCCTTCGAATCTTCAATGGTCCACTTTTTCATTTTAGTTTTTATTTTTTCGGTGATTCGATTAATCGATGATTCGATGATTCGAAATAATTATACCTTCAGTATGTTTCGTAATTTCTCTATATGCGAAGCAATCTTTTCGTAACTATCCATGAGGTTCACATCGAGGATATGTTTTGCCTTGAGATAGAACTGCTCACGATATTCCAGTTGTTCTTTTATGAACGCATCCACCTCTTCGGGAGTCTTGTTCAGGAGCAACGGACGCACGCCCTTTCCCATCTTCAGGTGTTGATGCAGCACCTCTGGTGTGGCTTGCAGATATACGGTGTCGCCTTGCTGGTTGAGGTAATCCATATTATCGAAGAAACATGGTGTGCCTCCACCACAGCTAATGACAACATTCTCAAACTCTGCCACCTCATGGAGCATGTTATGTTCTATCTGGCGGAATCCCTCCTCACCTCGCTCGTCAAATATCTGTTTGACGGTCTTGCGCATTCGGGTTTCAATATACCAGTCAAGGTCATAGAAGGTCACACCTAACGCTTTCGCCAGGTCTTTACCGACAGTAGTCTTGCCGGCTCCCATATAACCTATCAGTATTATTCGTATCATCGGCGTACCTTGTGGCTTTTACCTGCAGGCTTTGTTGGAGTCTCCTCCACAATCTGCTTGCACTGTTCGTATGTCAGTGTCTCTACCTCTGCATGGAGATTGCGAGGAATGCGATAGTTCTTTCCGTCGTATGCAATATACGGACCATAACGGCCGTTGAGCACCTCCATCTTCTCATCTTCCTCGAAGGTCTTCAGACGGCGCTGCTCCTCCTGGCTCTTCCTTGTCTGGATAAGTTCCACTGCCTCCTCGTATGTGATGGCCATTGGATCAGCATCCTTTGGCAATGAGATATACTGCTTGTTATGAAGCACATAAGCACCGAAGCGACCTGCACCGATAACTACTGGCTGGTCGTCGAGCATACCCAGATCGCGTGGAAGGAGGAACAGCTCGAGTGCCTCTTCAAGGGTAATCTCGTCCATAGTCTTGTCCTTTGGCAACTGGGCAAAGCGTGGCTTCTCGGCATCTTCAGCCGAACCAATCTGTACGACTGGTCCGAAACGGCCGATTTTCACAAACACAGGGCGACCACTCTTTGGGTCGATACCTATCTCGCGCTCACCAGCCTTATGCTCCTGACGTGAGTTCAATACTCTCTCTACCGATGGCTCAAACTTCTTGTTGAAGTCCTTCATCATCTTTCTCCACTCCGTCTTTCCTTCAGCAATTTTATCGAATCGCTCCTCAAGACTGGCAGTGAAGTTATAGTCCATAATCTCTGGGAAGTACTGCATAAGGAAGTCGTTCACCACGATACCTGTATCGGTTGGGAGAAGTTTACCCTTCTCATTGCCCACGGTCTCTTTCTTCTGCTTAGAGGTGAGTTTGCCATTCTTCAGAGTGTCAACTGTATAATGGCGTTCTTCGCCCTTCTTGTCGCCTTTCTGCACATACTCGCGCTGCTGGATAGTGCTGACTGTTGGTGCGTATGTTGATGGACGACCGATGCCCAGTTCCTCGATTTTCTTCACAAGCGAGGCTTCATCATAGCGGATAGGGCTCTGGGAGTAGCGCTCTGTTGAGACAATCTCCTTGCTGCTGAGTTTGTCACCTTTCTTCATCACAGGGAGCACATTTCCCATATCCTCTGACTGTTCTGCGTCATCATCTACCGATTCACGGTAAACCTTCAGGAATCCGTCAAAGTTGATTACCTCACCGGTTGCCACAAACTTCTCCTCCTGACCATCGACATCAATAGTAACTGTTGTCTTCTCGATCACTGCGTCTGCCATCTGTGAAGCAAGAGTACGCTTCCAGATGAGGTCATAGAGGCGACGCTCCTGAGCAGTACCATTGATTTCTGTCTCCGACATATATGTTGGACGGATAGCCTCATGAGCCTCCTGTGCACCTCGCGATGATGTGTGGTAGTTGCGTGGCTTGCTGTATTCCTCGCCATAGAGCCTCTGGATTTCCGCCTTGCTCGCACCGATACACAATGTAGAGAGGTTCACGCTGTCGGTTCGCATATATGTGATACGACCGCTTTCATACAAGCGCTGAGCCACCATCATAGTCTGGCTTACGGTGAAGCCTAACTTGCGGGCTGCTTCCTGCTGGAGTGTTGATGTGGTGAACGGTGGTGCCGGCATACGCTTTGCTGGCTTCTTCTGTACCGAACTGATAGTGAATCCCGAGTCCTTGCATTTTGCAAGGAATGCCACAGCCTCTTCATGGGTAGAGAAACGGCGGTCGAGAACGGCTTTCACCTCGCGCATAGTTCCATCGCTCTGCTCTTTCAGGAAGATGGCGTTTACACGATAATACGCTTCTGGCTGGAATGCCTGTATCTCGCGCTCACGCTCAACAACAAGTCGTACAGCCACACTCTGCACACGACCGGCAGAGAGCGATGGCTTCACCTTGCGCCAGAGCACTGGCGAGAGTTTGAAACCAACGAGTCGGTCCAGCACACGGCGTGCCTGCTGTGCATCGACAAGATTCATATCAATCTGACGTGGATTCTCGATAGCGTCGAGAATTGCTGTCTTTGTAATCTCATGGAAAACAATACGGCTGGTCTTTTTCTCGTCAAGGCCAAGCACTTCGCACAAGTGCCATGAGATAGCCTC
>JAZQOD010000321.1:0-19391 GCA_045627685.1 Prevotella sp.
ATATGGCAACAGTTGACGACAAGAAGATTATTTTCTCAATGGTGGGTGTCTCGAAGATCATCCCACAGAACCAGAAACAGATTCTGAAGAACATCTATCTCTCGTTCTTCTATGGTGCAAAGATCGGTATCATCGGTCTCAACGGTGCAGGTAAATCTACACTGATGAAGATTATCGCCGGTCTGGAACAGCCAACACAGGGTGAGGTGGTTTGGAGCCCAGGCTACACCGTGGGTTATCTGCCACAGGACCCACCGCTGAACGAAGAGAAGACAGTCAAGGAGAACGTTATGGAGGGCGTGCAGTATGTTTACGACGCCCTGAAAGAGTACGACGAGATTAATGAAAAGTTTGGCTTGGAGGAGTACTACGGCGACCCTGACAAGATGGACAAACTGATGCAGCGTCAGGCTGAGGTGCAGGACATTATCGATGCTACCGACGCTTGGAACATGGACTCAAAACTGGAGCGCGCCATGGACGCTCTGCGTTGTCCTCCGGGCGACTGGGCTGTGACAAACCTCTCGGGTGGTGAGCGCCGTCGTGTGGCTCTCTGCCGTCTGCTCTTGCAGAAACCTGACGTACTCTTGCTCGATGAGCCTACCAACCACCTCGATGCTGAGTCTATTGACTGGCTCGAGCAGCATCTCCAGCAGTATGAGGGCACAGTAATCGCTGTTACCCACGACCGTTACTTCCTCGATGATGTATCAGAGTGGATCCTCGAGTTGGATCGCGGTGAGGGTATCCCATGGAAGGGCAACTACTCTTCATGGCTCGACCAGAAGACAAAACGTATGGCACAGGAGGAGAAGACTGCTTCAAAGCGTCGCAAGACTCTGGAGCGCGAGTTGGAATGGGTTAGAATGGCTCCGAAGGCTCGTCAGGCAAAGGGTAAGGCTCGTCTTAACTCTTACGATGCTATGCTCAACGAGGAGCAGAAGGAGCGCGAGGAGAAACTCGAAATCTTCATCCCTAACGGACCACGCCTTGGCAACAAGGTCATCGAGGCTCAGCATGTGGCGAAGGCTTTCAATGAGAAGACTCTCTTCAACGACCTCAACTTCATGCTTCCTCCTAACGGCATCGTAGGTGTTATTGGTCCTAACGGAGCAGGAAAGACTACTCTCTTCCGCCTCATCATGGGCTTGGAGTCGGTTGACAACGGACAGTTTGAGGTGGGCGAGACAGTGAAACTGGCTTATGTTGACCAGCAGCACAAGGATATCGACCCACAAAAGACCGTCTATGAGGTGGTTTCGCAAGGCAATGAGACAATCCGTATGGGTGGTCGCGACATCAACTCGCGCGCGTACCTTAGTAGATTTAACTTCTCGGGCAACGACCAGGGCAAACTCTGCGGTGTTCTCTCAGGTGGTGAGCGCAACCGTCTGCAATTGGCTCTGGCTTTGAAACAGGAGGGTAATGTGCTTCTCCTCGATGAGCCTACCAATGATATAGACGTAAACACCCTCCGTGCTTTGGAGGAAGGTCTGGAGACTTTCGCTGGATGTGCTGTGGTAATCTCACACGACCGTTGGTTCCTCGACCGTATCTGTACTCATATCCTTGCCTTCGAGGGCAATGGTGAAGTGTTCTACTTCGAGGGCAGTTACTCTGACTACGAGATAAACAAGGCTCGTCGTCTGGGCCTCAACGAGAACGAGATAAAGAAAGGTCGCTATCGCAAACTGATGGAAGACTAATGGCATTTACCATTTGACCATTTACAATTTACCATTTACAATTTACGATTGGACTATATAACAAAAAAAGCCTCGGATTACTCCGGGGCTTTATTGTGTTATTTAAGGATCTTGTTTTCTAATTTCTCCATCGCTGGAGTCTGGTCGGCTTTGACCTTGATCTTATCGAAGCCTTCACCATATACACCACTGACAGCAGAGATGGAAACGAAAGCCCTTGGGTCAATACGCTTCACGATACGCAGGATACTTACCTGCTCGCGCTTCTTTGCAAGGATGCAGAGCACCTGGACGGCATTGCCGGAATACCATCCGTGACCATCGAGAACAGTGATTCCACGATGCATCTTCGTACCAATCTCGTGGGCAATCTCCTTATACTGGTTACTGAAAATGAGGAACTGCACCGACTCGCGACGGGAGTTGATGACATAGTCGAGCACGAAATTGTCGAGCACCATAAACACAAGACCGAACACAATCTTGCGCCAGTCCTCGAAAATCATATATGAAGAGGTGATGATGCCAAGGTCAACGAAGATAAGCACACGACCGAGAGAGATGTCGCGATATTTGTTGACCACAGCTGCCACAATATCAGTGCCTCCCGTAGAACCATTGCGGAGGAACACTATCGCCACTCCCACTCCACAGAAGATAGCACCGAGCACCACCGACATAAAGTCCTCACCAGGACCGAGAAGCTGGTACATTGTTCCATCAGGCATAGTGACTGCCTTCTGCACGATCTCCAAGAAGAACGAGAGGGCAAAGATGGCATAGATGGTCTTCACCATGAACTTCGGTCCGAGCACTTTCAATGCTATGACGAGCAATATGAAGTTGATGCCGAAATAGGTGTAGGAAATTTCAAGGCCAGTGGCATAGAACACGAGTGCGGCAACACCGGTGACTCCGCCTGACACCATCTTATAAGGCAACAGGAACAGTCCCCACGCCGAAGCATACAGAATCAGTCCGATGGTGATATAGATATAATCCAGTATCACATCGAAGTTAATATGGGTTAACTTATGCTTCATAATATCCTTCCACATTGTTATAATTGTAGTTTGTTTGAATGGAGAAAACACTCCCCAACCGTTTACTGGCTGGGGAATGATATATATAAGAGGTGTTATTTCACAACGATGTTGATGATTCGACCAGGAACAACGATTGTCTTCACCACTGTCACACCGTCGAGATATTTCTGTGCCTCTGGAGCTGTGAGGGCTGCATTGGTGATGAAATCCTTGTCGGCATCAGCAGGGAACTCCAATGTGAAGCGCACCTTTCCGTTGAACTGTACTGGCATCTTCACTGTGCTCTCAACGAGGAACTTCTCGTTGAACTCTGGCCACTGAGCATCGCAAACGGTTGTGTTGTGACCGAGAGCCTCCCACAACTCCTCAGCGATATGTGGAGCAAATGGAGCGATGAGCACAACGAGTGGTTCGAGTACTGCACGGCTGTGACACTTCTGCTGAGCGAGTTCTGTTGTTGCAACCATGAAGGCAGAGATTGAGGTGTTGTATGAGAACTCCTCGATGTCGGCTGTAACCTTCTTGATGAGTTTATGGAGCGACTTCAGATTCTCTGCTGTTGGTTCGCTGTCGTCAACAAGGAAGTTGTCGGCACGATCCCAGAACAAGCCCCAGTACTTCTTCAGGAAGCGGTGGCAACCATCGATACCTGCTACATCCCAAGGCTTTGACTGCTCTACAGGACCGAGGAACATCTCATAGAGACGCAATGTATCGGCACCGTACTTTTCGCAGATATCGTCTGGGTTTACAACATTATACTTTGACTTCGACATCTTTTCGATAGCCTGACTTACAACATACTGTCCCTTCTCGTTGAGCACGAACTCAGCATTGCCGAAGTTCTCCTTGTCCCAGTTGCGCAAGCCTTCTACATCGAGAACATTACCGCTCACGAGACTGATATCTGCGTGGATTGGGTCGGTCTCAACGCCTTCCTCGAGCATATCGTAACTGATGAACTTGTTTGTGCCCTTCACACGATGAACGAAACTTGACCAGCCCTGGATCATACCTTGGTTGATGAGTTTCTGGAATGGCTCTTCCTTCTTTGATACTCCATAGTCGAAGAGGAACTTGTTCCAGAAACGTGAGTAGATGAGGTGACCTGTTGCATGCTCCGAACCACCTACATAGAGGTCAACATTCTGCCAGTATTCTGCTGCATTCTCTGAGAGGAGTCCCTCGTTGTTGTGTGGGTCCATATAACGGAGATAGTAAGCCGAAGAACCAGCGGAACCTGGCATTGTATTCAACTCGAGTGGGAAGACTGTCTTCTCATCAACGAGTGCCTTGTCAACGATAGTCTTGTTAGCCTCATCCCAAGCCCACATCTGTGCATTGCCGAGTGGTGGCTCGCCTGTCTCTGTTGGCTTGAAGTTCTCAACAGCAGGGAGTTCGATTGGGAGACACTCCTCTGGCACCATTGTTGGGATACCGTTCTTGTAATATACAGGGAATGGCTCACCCCAGTAACGCTGACGAGAGAAGATTGCATCGCGCAAACGATAGTTCACCTTCACACGACCGAGGTTGTGCTTTGTGACGAAGCGCTTTGTCTCTGCGATAGCCTCCTTGATGGTAAGACCGTTGAGTACGAGTGCCTCACCATCGTACTTGACACTCTTGTCCTCGCTCACTGGTGAATTCATCACGATACCTTCCTTGGCATCATACGACTCATTGGTTACATCTGCACCCTCAACGAGTGGGATGATTGGCAAGTTGAAATGCTTTGCGAAATCATAGTCGCGTGAGTCGTGGGCAGGAACAGCCATGATAGCACCGGTACCATAACCAGCAAGCACATACTCTGCGAGATAGATAGGACACTTGTCGCCTGTGATTGGGTTGATACCGTAAGCACCTGAGAACACACCAGTTACAGTGTGGTCAATCATACGCTCACGTTCGGTGCGGCTCTTTACATATTTGATATATTCATCAACAGCCTCACGCTGGTCGGCTGTAACAATCTGGTCAACGAGTTCTGACTCTGGAGCAAGAACGAAGAAGGTAACACCGAACATTGTATCTGCACGGGTGGTGAAGATTGTGAATTTCACGCCTTCGGTAGTTGAGATTTCAACCTCTGTTCCTTCTGAACGACCAATCCAGTTCTTCTGTGTCTCCTTGATAGAATCACTCCACTGAATAGTGTCAAGACCGTCGAGCAGACGCTGTGAGTAAGCAGAAACACGGAGGCACCACTGGCGCATCTTCTTCTGCTCCACTGGGTAACCACCACGCTCGCTCACACCATTGACAACCTCATCGTTGGCAAGTACTGTACCGAGTTTAGGACACCAGTTTACCATCATCTCGCTCAAGAAAGCAATACGATAGTTCATGAGGTCGTCACTCTTTTCCTTGTCGCTCATAGTGGCCCATTCAGGATTCTGCTCGAGTTTTGCTATGAGTTCCTCAATAGGACGTGCCTTCTGAAGTTCTTCGTTATAGTATGAGTTGAACATCTTCTGGAATGCCCACTGTGTCCAGTGGTAATAGCCAGGAGCACAGGTACGAACTTCACGGTCCCAATCGAACGAGAAACCAATCTTGTCCAACTGGCGACGATAGGTCGCAATGTTCTGGTTGGTAGTGATCTCTGGATGCTGACCTGTCTTGATAGCATACTGCTCTGCTGGCAGACCGTAAGCATCGTAGCCCATTGGATTCAGCACATTATAACCCTGCAGACGCTTGAAGCGCGCATAGATATCACTTGCGATATAACCAAGTGGATGACCAACATGAAGGCCCGCACCCGATGGGTAAGGGAACATGTTGAGTACGTAGAACTTCTTCTTCGATTCGTCTTCAGTGACCTTGTAGGTTTTGTTGTCAACCCATGCTTTCTGCCACTTCTTTTCAATGTCTCTAAAATTGTATTCCATTTTTGTTAAGTATATTTGGGTGCAAAGGTACTACAATTGAGAGACTTTTCAAAGAAAAAACACAAAAAACTAACTTTCAGCAGGGGCATAAACCATTATTCTTATCACATTGAAAACAATTTTTAATCTTTTTCTTTTGATATTTGCTTCCTTTGTATTAATTTTGCATCTTGTCAGAATATAAATGCAATTTTCAAATTGATTATAAAACTTAAAAATCCTTTTAATTATGAAGAAAACTTTACTCTCTCTTCTCGCACTCGTTATTACTTTGGGTGCAAGTGCACAGACAAAAATCGATTTCAACGACATCGCTTCTCTCGGTCTCGCTGAAGCAGATTTCACAACCGTTCCTAATGGTGATTCTTTCAACACTTATTATGAAATCACCGCTGGTGAGGGCACAACAGGTGTTATCGGCGACAGCAACGTAAAAATCACTGTTGCCCAGAACGACAGCAAGACTACTGCTAAGATCTGGAAAACTACTTCGGGCGCTTATGAGTTCCGTACTTACAAAGGCCACACTGTAACAATCGCTCTCAAGAACGGTAACAGCATCGTTAAAATCAGTGGCAGCGGTGGTGCTCAACTCAACTATTCTGGTGATCCAAAGGCAGAAGTTGTGGTAAATCTCACAGAAACAGCAAAGATCAAGTCGCTCGAGATCACTGCAAGCGGTGAGTCTGTTGACCCAGAACCACAGCCAGAGGTTGAGCATATCACTATTGCTGACTTCCTCGACAATGCAGATACAGAGACAACTTACGAGTTGACTGGTACTGTTCAGAACATCAAGAACACTCTTTATGGCAACTTCGACCTCGTAGAGAATGGTGCTTCTATCTATATCTATGGTCTTCTCGACCTCGAGGGCAATGCAAAGAACTTTGAAAGCCTCGGTATCACAGAGGGCACAGTAATCACTGTAACTGGTGTTTACTACGAGTACGCAGCTGCTGATGGTACTGTAACTCCTGAGATCAAGAATGCTCAGCTCGTTCGCATCGAGAGTGGCAATGTTGATCCTGTTGACCCAGTAGATCCAGATCAGCCACAGACTGTTACTGTAACAGAGGCTCTCAACATCATCAACGCTCTTGCTGACGGTGCTACAACAACTGAGGAGTATGTTCTCGAAGGCACTATCACTACTCTTGAGGAAGTATCAGTACAGTACGGCAATGCTACATTCATGCTCTCTGACGGTGCTCAGGAAATCAAGGTGTTCCGTTGCAAGGACTTCGGCAACCAGAAGTTCACCGATGAGAACGCTCTCAAGGAAGGTGATAAGGTAAAGATCCAGGGTAAACTCCAGAAGTATGTAAAGAACGATGAGGTTTCTCCTGAGGTTGTAAATGCTTATCTCCTCGATGTTAACGGTACAGGTATCGAGGCTGTTGCCGCTGAGGCTGCAAACGGTGCTATCTACAACATCGCCGGCCAGAAGGTTTCTGCTAACTACAACGGTATCGTTATCATCAACGGCAAGAAATATATGAATAAGTAATAGCAGTTACTGCCAATCAAAAATATAGGGGTGTACCTTAGCGGTACGCCCCTTTTTATATTGTTTTCGTCATCGCTTATACTCCCCCTTTGGGGGTTGGGGGGCTTTACTTCCCCAACTCCATCACCGTAATCTCTGGCGTTGCCCCTACTCTCATTGGCATTGTACCACCGAGACCGAGGTTGACATAAAGATGCTGTCCATTCTCCTCGTAGTGTCCCGCGTGTTCCTTATATATAAAGGTTGAGACATAGAACAATCCGAATACCGACATCTGACCACCATGGGTATGTCCAGAGAGTGTCAATGGCACATCGTGTTTGCCAAGCACCTCACCACGCCAATGGGTAGGATCGTGGGTGAGGAGAATGCGGAAACAACCATCGGTGCCTTTAAGTGCCTTGTTCAGGTCTCCACGCGATACCACACTGTGAATTCCCATACTCTTGTTTTCCGAACCACAGATGGCTATGCTATCATTGCCGTGATGGATAATGCAGTTTTCATTCATGAGCAGTTTCCAACCGAGGTCCTCACGCTCCATCTTAACAAGATGCTGTATATGCTGCTCTCTCTCGCGGTCAGTCCATGAGTGGTTGTATGGCATATAGTCGTGATTGCCGAGAATGGAATACACTCCGTCTTTTGCCTTCAACTGCTTCAAAACAGGCAGGAAAGTCGTCAGTTCGTTTTCATCAAGCGAAACAAGGTCGCCTGTGAACACAATCATATCTGCATCGAGGGCATTCACCTCGTCAACAATCTGCTGCATCTGCTTTTCATGTCCAGCCCATCCGTCGAGATGCATATCCGAAAGGTGCACAATCTTATATCCACGGAAACTATCCGGCAGATTGGCAAACTTGAACTCTACTGCTTTCTGCTCGTGGAAGAATCGCCCCCAGACATTTCCATATACAGCCAAGACGACCCACAATCCAATGAGTCCCAGCGCTGTCAGTGCATAAGGGCGATAGGTGCAACGGAAATGGAAGACAAGGCTCAGTGCCTTGACCACCAGATAGACGATATGCGGCACAAGGAGTATTACCACCGATATGCCGATGAGTGATATAAAGAAGAATTTCATCGCTTATTAAAATAATCGTATGTAACACTGAGGAAGAAATAGAACACTGTTCCGAACACCAGTCCTGCCAAGGCATCGATCAGATAATGAGCCTGGATATAGAATGTAGCGAAGAACAGGAGTACGGCTAATGGCAATACACAGAAGAACACTTTCTTGTTGCGTACATACCAAAGGAGCCACATACACACGGTTGTCACTCCCACATGACTTGACGGGAACGCAGCCGTTGGACGCTCACCTGCCCATTTTGCCACTTCCACAAGATACCAGAACAATCCACCGGTCCATCCCGGTGAAGGCAAACAGTCGTTGGCCAGATCCTGATGGTTTTCAAAATAATGACCTATCGATGGGAACACTCCCTGTTCGATGATATCCACTCCCACAGCCTTGAAATAGAATGTTGGACCTGCCACTGGCACAAAGATGAATATCACATAGAACATAAAGAACGATGCCAGGATGATGTATGATGTCTTAGTGAACTGCTGCCTACGGTAGAGGAAATAGAACAGTGCCGTGAAGACGATTATCGGATAATACGACACATATCCCAAGTCAAGCGGTTCAGAGATGATGCCCCAAGGCAGCAGTCGCGAGAATTCCAACGACGGCTGGCATCCGAAGAGTGATTGCTCCCAACCACAGAAGATGTGGTCGAGATTATTGAAACAGCGGTTGAATTCGTAGGTGTCGGGATACCAGTCGCCGAGCATCCATATCTGCACTGCCGCACGGAGCATCAGTGTGAACGGACATGGTGCAAGGCGATACACACCCCACAAAACAGCTGTAAGGACAACGATGCGAATACGGAACACGAGCATCGAGTCCATACTATGCAGGCTGTCGCGCATGAAAAACATCAGTCCGAGGGTGAACAGCAGATATACGAGCACTGCCCATTCCAACGCCAGAAGTCCTTTCTTTGGTTTCTGTTCTATCTTAAATAATTCTTTTACCTTAAATCCAGCCATTTTCCTTATACCATTCAATACTTAACTTCACTCCTTCACGGAGTTTTACCTTTGGTTCGTAACCAAGATCATGGATAGCCGCTCCTACATCACAACGCCAGTTGCGCTGGCTCAAAATATAGAACTTATCCATATTCAGGGCTGTCACCTTTCCGGAGATCTTGCCCCATGACTCACCTACCGTGCAGATTACTCTCAATAGCCATACTGGGGCTGTAATGCGAATCCACCATGGGTTGCCCAACTCCTCGCGTATCATATCCGAGAAGTCACGACTATTATATACTTCTCCGTCGGTAAGGAAATACTTTCCACCTGATTTCTGCTGTTCCAAAGCAAGGAACACTGCCTGAACAACATCGCTGACATATACAAAGGTTACATCCTGCTGACGATAACCTACGGCAAAGTCGGAGTGGTTCTTGATGCTCTTCACCATCATGAAATAGTCTGTCTCACGTGGGCCATAGACTCCTGTTGGACGAAGGATGGTGTAGTTCAACTTGTCCCTCAACTTACGAATATAACTCTCTGCCATGAGTTTCGACTTGGCGTAGTCGGTGTTTGGATGCGGAGCATCAGAAAGGAGTATGTCGAGATGCGGAATACTGTCGCGGATTGGTCCGTAGATTGAGAGCGATGACATATACACAAACTTCTTCAATGGCATCTCCAACGCCAAAAGGGCATTGACGAAATGCTTTGTGCCCTCGGTGTTCACGCGATAGAAATCCTGATGGTTGACACATTTTGTCACTCCGGCTGCATGAACGACATAGTCGAAACGATGCGGACGAAGTTGCTCGGTGAGACGAGCCTCATCATCGAAATCCAGTTCGATGAAGTTTATACGCTCGTCTTGCAGATATCTCTTTGAACTGGTTTTGCGTACAGCAGCCCATGTCTCAAAACCTCTCTTCAAGGCTTCTTCAACAATAAAACTGCCTATAAAACCACTGGCACCAGTAATAAGTATTTTCATTCTTTTTTGATATTAACGCATTATTTACCGATTACAAAATTACTCTATATTATCGGCAATACAAAGCGAAATAGGCTTTTTTAGTAGAATTTTGGAAAAAACTAACAGGTTTTGTGCCATTATTCCATAATAAAATTGTAATTTTATACCGCCTATAAAAACTACCAATGGTATTTACTAACCAATTAACACTATATATTATGGCAGCAAACAATGTAACAAAAGAGAAAAAAATGTACATGCGCATCCGAAACCTCTGTGGTCTTTTGGGTGTGATTCTTCCTTGGCTGGCCTTGCTCTCGGCTGGTCTTGTTGATCATAGCAGCAGTCCTGAATATCAGGAGCAGTGGTGGTGGAGCATTTCTGCTACCTACTACCAGAGTCCGGCTCTCGTGGCAGTACTCACTCCGGCAGCACTGGTGCTTATATCATACATCGGCTACAACACTACCGATAACATCGTTACATCAGCGAGTGGCATCTTTGGTCTTGGTATCATTCTCTTCCCTTGCAAAGTGGGATGGTTCAAGGCTGGCGCACATGTGGGATTCTTCCAGTTGCCAATGGAGATTTCGAACACCATCCACTGTGCTTGCGCTGCATTTTTCTTCCTGCTCATCGCTCTCAACAGTCTCCTACTCTTCACCAAGACAAAGAGCAACGAGACCATGACCGACCGCAAGAAGAAGCGCAACCTCGTATATCGCGTTTGCGGTATCGGCATGCTGGTTTTCGAGGGTGTGTTCGCTCTGTTGGCTGTATTCGATGCTCCGGGCTGGACAACAATGGTTACAGAAATCATCCTGCTCCATCTGTTTGGTTTCTCATGGCTCACCAAGGGCGATGCATTCCCATTCCTCAGAGACCTTCCAGAAGACGAACAACCTTTGGACGAAGATATAATCCTCGTAGCAGATTAAAACAAAATAGCGCCGGCAACCACCAGCGCTATTTTATTGTCTTCGTTACGAGCGTAAAAATAACTCTTAACTTTTATCTTTTAACTCTTAACTTTTAACTCCCTCCCCCTTCGGGGGTTGGGGGCTATAGCACTATTTTCTTTCCGTTCCTTATATATATTCCCGCTTTCGGGTTGTCATCATTCACCCTTATTCCCCTTAGGTCATACAGGGCGTCATCGATGGTCTGGGGGGCTTCCACATTCTTTATTGCATCCACCACTGGACCAACACCAAATCCAGCACTGCTGTGAGGACGGATATAAACCTGGTCGATCTTGTCATAGAACATCGGCATTTCGTCTTCGTTACGCAACATAGGAACATAGTTGTGGATAAGTTTTGACGAAGGGGCATATACTTTCATTCCGTAGATACGACCGAAATATGGATAGTCCTGCAAACCGCTGAACAAGGTCAAACGCTGTGTTGTCTTTGTATATACCGAGCGATTGGTGGTAAAGGTCGTTTCGTCAATGGTGATATCCGACAGACGAGCCTCAATATGATACTTATGCTCAAACTCATGATCTGTCAGTCCGTTGTTCACATATCCTCCAACGAAATAAGCAAATTTGTCGCCTTCCGGATTCACATAGACGGATATACCATCGTTGTAACTATTGCGACCCGAACAGATAGCACGCCACTTCTCATCAACAAACGGCTCTTCGTCGATATTCTCTGTGTAGGAATAGCAGTCGAACTCCAACTTTGTTGACTTTGAAGGCACATAACCTGTGTCGAACATATACGTATAATTCTCGCTCGGACCAATGAAATCAATATATTCCACATCGGAATAGGTATAGTCTGGTGCAAAACCCTCAAAGATAGGACGGTCCCATTCCTGTGTTGGTTTATCGCCATTGAAATACGGCCAACCCTCGCTGTCCCACATCACACGGTCAAGATACATACAACGGCCCTTATCTACATCGCTTGCCTGATAGCCATGATAGCAAATCCAATCCTGACCGGCATCATCGGTGACAATCTCCGAACAATGACCAGGACCATATACAAATTCCGGATCTTTTGAGAGGATTGTATTGAAACTATTGTCGGTTGCCTTTCCACCACTCTTCGACACATACGGACCTTTGATGCTCTTTGAACGAGCCACCACAAGATGATAGGTAGAGTTTGCTTTGTCGCAGCAACTGCCTGCCGAACCAATGAGGTAGTAGTATTCGCCACGCTTGTGGATATATGTTCCCTCGATAAGTCCACCGGCAATCTTGAATTTCTCCGCACCTTCCTTCAATGACAGTCCATCGTCAGAGAGTTCTATGCCATAGATATCGCGGAACGAACCCCAGAAGAGGTATTTCTTGCCATCTTCATCTTCAATATAGAATGGGTCGATAGAGTTCTGCACCCCGATCTCGCTCGAGATGAATAGTTTCTTTGCGTCGTGGAAAGTGTTGTAAGGAGAATCCGATCAAGCACAACCGATACCGCAACTCCACTCGCCGCCCCATGTGGACATCGAGAAGAACATAACATACTTATCACCTATCTTGTTGATATCCGGAGCCCAGATGCCTGCACCCTCAACAAACTGCGGACGGGTGGCACTATTGAAAGCATTACCCACTGATGTCCAGTTTACAAGATTTTTCGACCTGTATATTGGCACATGGTTTCCTGTACAGTAAGCATAGTAGTAGCCATCATCATGTTTGATAATCGTAGGATCAGGGAAATCCCTCTTGATAACAGGATTCTCATACGAATGTCTGTCTGCCTTTGCCGTTGTCACACAACACATAGCAACAACCACCAACAGAGTCTTTAATAACGTTTTCATATTGCCTTTTGGTTTGGTTTTGTTATTCTTCTGCAAAAATAAACAAAAAAGAATTATTTCTCGCATTTCTACCATTTATTTTATAAAAATCACCGATTATCAGCAAAAAACAGCGGTTTTTCCGTGACAATCGCGTGACCCAACGGACTGTCACGCTTTGGTCCTGAAAAAAAGTTGGAGAAAATTGTAGTAAATAGTAACTTTGCACTGTCAATTGAATGCGACAACAAGTTTATCGCTTCACAAACAACAGTTTAACAACAAATAAAAAGATTATGAAAACTATCAAATTTTTCGCAGCACTGATTGCTGCTTCGGTTATAAGCATTAACGCAAATGCAAAGAATGAGGTAAACACCGCTAATGTAAACACTGAGCAACCTACATCTGTTCATTATAAATATAATAATGTAGGCAACAACAATTTCAAGACGGTTTACTCTACCGACGAACTTGGCCGTGTCACATCAAAGATGATCTTCATCATGAGCGATGACCAGTGGGTTCCTGTGGGTGCTTATTCTGTTCACTACGGCGAAAACGAAAACACTCTTACCTATGCTGGCTGGAACAAGACTTCAAAGGCTTTCAACAAAAATGCCACACAGCAGCATTTCAATGCCAAGGAATTTCCTGTAGTAATTGCATTGCCTAATGCATCGAAATAAGTTATTTTTAGTATATTTGCAACATAATTAACAAAACTATTTATGGAAAAGAAAGAAATGAAATTCTGCGGTAGTTGCGGAATGCCACTCACAGAAGAGATTCTCGGCACTAATGCCGATGGTAGCAAGAACGAAGATTACTGCATCTACTGCTATAAGGACGGAGCCTTCACAGGCAACTTCACCATGGAGGAAATGGCGGAGTACTGTTCGATGTTCGTTGAGGAATACAACAAGAACACAGGTAAGAACCTCACTGCTTGTCAGTATAAGGAAGAATTACTCAAATACTTCCCAACCCTCAAGCGCTGGAATGGCGATGATGCCAATCTCCCTCACGCTGATCATCCAATGAAGAAGCAGTACATCGAAGAAGTTAACGCCCTCGGTATCTCAGGACTTCACATTGACAACCTCTATATTCTTCAGGGTTCGTTCATCAACCAGGCCTACAACATCAACGGCAATGAGGTGAAGTTGCTTGATGACAATGACACATATTGGGGCAACCAGGTGATAAATTCCCGCCCTTTAAGGGAGGGCCAGGGAGGGTCTGAGCGTTGTTATGGCATTGCCTGCTGCGAGAAGTTCATCCTTGTAAGTGAATATGGCAAAGACGGCGCTGACGCTGAATTAGTAATACTTAAAAGAAGATAAAAGCTATGAAGAGAAATATCAGTAAAATAATCATTATCGCTGTGATGATTCTGGGAGCGGCACAGAATGTGCAGGCCCAGAGTGCACAGTTGATACAGTTGCAACAGGATTCAGAACGGCTCTATGGTGAGTTTCGCGAAATCGTTTCCAACAAGAACTACGTCGAGGCTACTGTTCCATTGAAGGAACTCATCAACATCCTTGACACGACAACCGTCTATAATGACAAGTCTATCAACATCCCTAAGCAGGCTCTGGACGCGCAGAAAGCCATGTACCAGTATGATCTGGCTTGCTGCTATGCCATCCTGGGCAAGAAGAAGATGGCGATGGAGACACTCACAGCCTCTGTCGAAAACGGATACGACAACTATCGTAATATGTATTGGGACAACGATCTCGCCTCGCTGAAGAAGGACAAAAAATTCCAAGCATTGCTCGACATCGTGAAGGAGCGTCAGCCTCTGGAGAAGTTGAAGAAATCGAATGCCTACAAGGCTGAGGCAGAGAATGTGATTCCGAAATTTGAATATCAGCCAAAGGAGCATCCAAACCTCCAGCGTGTGCGCGAGTATTTCCAGCTCGACACCATCGCGGGCAAGGACAACGAACTGGAGCACATCAAGAACCTCCTCCACTTCGTTCACGACAATATCCGTCACGATGGTAGCCGTATGACCATCTGCGAGTTTGACGCCATCGACCTCTACAACTACTACAAGGCTACGGGCAATGGTGTGAACTGCCGAATGCTGGCTATCACCCTCTGCGACATCTATCTCGCTATGGGATACAAGGCTCGTGTGGTGACTTGTCTGGCTGCCGATCCTAACGACCCTGACTGCCACGTGATAAACTCTGTATGGTCGGAGACTCTGCATAAATGGCTCTATATCGACCCAACGATGGATGCATGGGTAATGGACGAGAATGGCACTATGCTGAGTATTGCCGAGGTGCGCGAACGCCTCATCGATGGTCGCGAACTGGTGCTCTGCCCTACTGCCAACTGGAACCACGAGAGTCCTCAGACGAAGGAATACTATCTGGAGACCTACATGGCAAAGAACCTCTACTATCAGGTGTGCAAGAAGAGGAGTTTCTTCAACCAGGAGAGCGTCTATCGCAACACCGACAATGAGGACATACGCCTCATTCCTGCAGGTTTCGAGAACGGCAGTTACGAAAGTGTAAAGACAACCACCGATCCAAAGCGGTTCTGGGAGGAACCCGGATTATGATAACACGGATAGCGATACTGGCTGTTATGGCGGTATTTTACATAGCATATTTCCTGAAAGCGATACAGCAGCAGAGGAAGGGTATAAGCACTTTGATTCTCGGTAAGGGTGACAAGCCACAAGGCGAGAAGGCTCTTGAAATGCGCCTCAAAATAATCTCGTTCACTCTGCCTGTGGTTGAGATAATGAGCATCTACTGGAACCTTATGGAGTTGCCTTCACTGTGGCAATGGATTGGTATTGGTGTGGCTGCCTTGGGCGTGCTGTTCTTCTGCGCTGGAATGCTCACAATGAAGGATAGTTGGCGGGCAGGAATACCAGAGAAGAAAGAAACTGCACTGGTGACCAACGGCATCTATCGAATGAGTCGCAATCCTGCATTCGTAGGTTTCGATCTGTTCTATCTGGGCATTCTTGCAGCCTTCCCTAACGCATGGCACGCCTGCTTCGTAGCAGCAGCGATATACCTCTTCCACTGCCAGATACTCAACGAGGAACACTACCTCACACGCACCTTCGGAGAGGAATACATTCAATACAAGAATCGCGTAAGACGATATATATAAGATTATTATGAAAAGAATAATTCTCGCAATTCTCATTCTCTGCGGTGTTACCGCGATGAATGCCCAGTACATCAGTCGCAGTAAGGCTTCTGCTGATATCGATACATTGATTTATACACTCAGTGAGGTTCATCCCAACATATACAGCAATATCTCGGAAAGCAGTCTGAACAGTCAGATTGCCAATCTCAAGGCAAACCTTCAGGACTCAATAAGTGTCATCGAACTGTACAAAGCCCTTGCGCCGATAGTGGCACAGATTGGTGATGCCCACACAACGATGGTGCTTCCCTACAGAGAAGTGATGATCGAGGCCGGGAAATACATCCCTGTCTTTCCTACCATCGACAGCAACACAGGCAAGATGTTTGTAAAGGCGAGCGTGGGCAACTGTGTGCCTTACGACTCAGAGATTCTCAGCATCAATGGAATAAGTGCAAAGGAGATGGTCGAGAAGATGCTTACTTTTGCTGGTGGCGAACGGGAATTCTTCCGCCTCACTATGATTGACAATAATATCATGGGCCTCTTCCACATGCTTTTCGCTGCACCAGAATATGACATCAAGTATGTTGCGCCCAACTCTCTTACTCCCCCTTCGGGGGCTGGGGGGCTATCTGGGGGGCTTTTGTCGGCCGTCGAGGCAGACAAACTGAACTCCGAACTGGTGCTCTCGCCAAAAATCTTGAAACTGATGGAAGAGCATGGAGGTGATCAGCCATACACATTCCGCATCATGGACGATAGGAAAGTGGCAGTGATGAACTTCGACGCATGTCTGGATGTGAAGGGTATGCAGGTGTTTGCCGATTCCATGTTCACCGTCCTACGTGAACAAAGCATAAAAGACCTTATCATCGATGTGCGCTACAATGGTGGAGGTAACTCCAATGTGGGTGATGTGTTGCTGAAATATATTGCACCAAAACCTTTTGCACAGTTTGGCAAGACACTGGTGAAGGTCACTCCAACGACCATCGCCCTTACTGGCAACAGATACGAAAAGCCTCTCCCCCTCGAGGGAGTTGGAGAGGGGGCCAACGCCACTGCTCCCGATGTTTCTACATCGGTCTCTGTTGCTTCTTTTAAAGAGCCACTACCTGAGGCACAGCGATTCGCGGGCAACGTGTATCTCCTGACCAGCCACACCACATTCTCCTCGGCGTCAACTTTTGCCTGGGCATTCAAGGAGGCTGGGTGTGGCACTGTCATTGGCGAAGAAACGGGAGGTATGAGTGTTCACTATGGCGATGTCATCGGTTTCAGACTTCCTAATTCAGGACTCTCGGTGAATGTTTCCCACAAGCGCTTCTGGCTTCCTGGAGCCGATGAGAACGATATCCACGGAGTCATACCAGATATCATCTGCCCTCAGGACGAAGCCCTCGAGAAAGCATTGCAAATGGTCCCTCTCCCCGCTCCCCACCAGGGGGAGAGCCGCTGACGCATAAAAAGGACATCGGCGCGTGAACAGATTTTTAAATATTTTGCTGCGACAGCGATTTTAATTTTATGATAATCTAGGCCGACTCATCAGAGGCAGCGTATTGGCAAATGGGAAGGGCAAGGGCAAACCTGTTTGGCATGGCACTTAACATTGGCAATACAACCACGAAGTGGAGATTATCATAAAATCATTTTTCATCTTAAAGCGCAGTATTTTCACACTGATTCGAAATAAATATGATAATTTCAAGGTTCATCATAACAACCGTCCTGCTGACGATAGTATTCACTGCACTGATATTGATTCCGCTGATGAAGAATCCTGTGTGGTGGATACACGACTTCCCACAGGATATACAAGACGAGTACTTCAAGACTCACGAGCGCATTCCTTCTGCATTCTTCTCGAAGACTGTCCTCATGAAGAAAGCCCTCGGACTGCTCGTTGCACTTGTCCTGTTGGAGTGCATCGTCAGTTGGGTTGGAGCACGGTCGTTCGCCGATGCCTTCATCATAATCTACGGTCTTTGGACCATCATCAACTGGTACGACTGTTTCATCCTCGACTGGGTGCTCTTTGCCAACATCAAGGCAGTTCGTCTCCCAGGCACAGAGCACATGGACAAAGCCTATCATCAGAAGAAATATCACTTCGTTCGCGCCCTCTATGGAATGCTCATCGGACTGATACCAGCCTTCCTCGGGGCAGCAACCTACACATTATTTATATTTTATGGAAAATAAATTCAGATTCAATACCATCGGCCTCTTTACTACCGATAACCAGAAGATGGTAGATTTCTATTGCAACATCTTTGGCTTTCAAACGAATTGGAATGGATTGGAACCTAACGTAGAGATGCATCTTGACGGTATGCGTATTCTTCTCTTCCCACGTGAGTTAATAGAGGAAATGACTCAGCAGAAATTCACCTACCCATCAGGTATCAATGGTACAATGGAAATTTCCTTTGATGTTCCTACCTTCGCCGATGTGGATAAGGAATACGACCGTGCAGTCAATATGGGCGCAAAGTCCATCATGAAACCAACAACAGAACCTTGGGGACAACGCACCAGCTACGTTGCCGATCCCGAAGGCAACCTGATAGAAATAAGTTCGTTTACAGAGTAAATAGTTTAGACATGAATATACGATTAGAACAACCATCAGACTATCGTGAGGTAGAGAACCTCACTCGCGAAGCATTCTGGAATGTGTATGCACCGGGATGCGTAGAGCATTATGTGCTCAATCAGTATAGAAACAACCCTGATTTCATTCCAGAACTTGACTTCGTTATGGAAAGCCCCCTCCCTGCCTCCCCGAGGGGAGGAGAGAAAAAGCCCAGGATCATCGGGCACATAATGTTTTCCCGCGCTCAAATCATTTTAGATTCTCCCCTTTCTTTCTCCGCTTGCGCTATGAAAGCGGCAGAGCCGAGCGCGGGGGAGTTAGAGGGGGCTTCTTCCTCGGGGAGGTTGGAGGGGGCTACCTTCGGACCTATCAGCATCCACCCCGACTACAAGCGCAAGGGCTATGGATTAAAACTTCTGCAATACGCTCTTGACAAAGCCCGTGAGATGGGCATCGGCTTCATCTGCATGGAAGGAAACATCGACTTCTATAAGCATGCAGGCTTTGTCGTAGCAAGCACTCTCGGCATCCACTATCATGCGGAGCCAAAGGAGAACGAAGTGCCTTACTTCCTTGCCCAGGAACTTATCCCTGGCTACCTCAATGGCATTGAGGGAACCTATCACACTCCTAAGGGTTATTATGTAGCCTTCGATAATCCCGCAGCCTTCGAGGCCTACGAAGCCACATTC
>JAZQOD010000322.1:0-6623 GCA_045627685.1 Prevotella sp.
AAATCTTTTGCAAATTTACAAAATTTTCTCCAATACACAAAGCCAACATCGCATTTTTTACTCAACAATTAGCAAAACACTATAAGAGACCAGATTTCTGCTCAAAATCCGACAACTAGGAAATACCTTTGATTATGTCAAACAATTTCACAAAACCACAAGTACTGTTTTTTCATCTCGCCGAAATCACAAAACAAAACCTATGGAATGAGCACATCAAAACGCCGAAATGAGGGTGTCATTCCATTGAAATGAAGTGATAAAAACGGCGGAATGACAATCCCATTTCAGCGCTTTTGTAATGCGCTGAAAATCAAATGGTTACAAGGACAAATTTCGCTCGTTTTCTTGTAACGCAATTTCGAGCCACGCAAAACCAAAACCAAAGCAAGTAGTTTTTATGTAAAGTTAATTCGCAATAATAGCATTGCATATCAACTCTCATCCCAAAGCAACGCCAAACACATAACAAATTCCATAATTCAATGGCCAAGAACAGAAATTTCATCAATAAAGCCTATCCGTTTGAGAAATAATCCAAATAAAATTTGGTTATTTCGCGCTTTTGCAGTATTTTTGCAACTAAATAACTCGATTCACAAAAATATAATAATGAAAGGTATCGTTTTAGCAGGCGGTTCGGGAACACGCCTCTACCCTATAACCAAAGGTATCAGCAAGCAGTTGATTCCTATCTACGACAAGCCGATGATATACTATCCTATATCAGTGCTTATGCTTGCCGGTATAAGGGAAATCCTCATTATATCCACCCCTCACGATCTGCCAGGTTTCAAGCGTCTCCTGGGCGACGGAAGTGAGTTGGGCGTGAGATTTGAATATGCAGAACAGCCTTCTCCTGACGGACTCGCACAGGCGTTCATCATCGGCGAGGAGTTCATTGGCAACGACAGTGCATGCCTCGTTCTCGGCGATAACATCTTTCACGGTAGTGGATTCTCGGCATTGCTCAAAGAGAGTGTCAAGGCTGCTGAGGAAAACGGAGAAGCAACAGTTTTCGGCTATTATGTAAACGACCCAGAGCGCTATGGTGTTGCAGAGTTCGACGAAGAAGGAAACTGTCTGAGCATTGAAGAGAAACCGGCTAAACCAAAGAGCAACTATGCCGTTGTGGGCCTCTACTTCTACCCTAACAGCGTTGTTGAGATTGCAAAGAACATCAAGCCAAGTGCACGAGGCGAACTCGAGATTACTACTGTCAATCAGGAATATCTCGGCCAGAAGGACCTCAAGGTAAAGACCTTGCAGCGCGGTTTCACATGGCTCGACACCGGCACTCACGACAGTCTTTCGGAGGCAAGTACATATATAGAGGTAATAGAAAAGCGTCAGGGATTGAAGATTGCATGCCTTGAGGAAATCGCCTACAAGCGTGGATGGATTTCAAAGGAGACATTGCGTCAGGACGCTATGCCGATGGCAAAGAATGAATATGGTCAGTATCTCCTAAGATTGATAGAAGAATAAATTTACAGAACAAATAAATGTAATGACAAATATGGAAGAAACAAATTATTCTAAATTAGAAGAAATCCAAGAGGTAGAAGAAACATCTTCATTCGACCTCAAAAACATTTACACTATGCTTATTCTTAATTGGCAGTGGTTCGTCATTTCGCTGTTGATTTGCTTTGGAGTTGCATATGTGTATCTTCGTTACACAACACCTATTTATCAAGCTACTGCAAAACTCCTTATCAAGGACGATGAGAGCACCACTGGCTCTTCTTCACGCAACCGCCTTGTGACATCAACAACACTCGGTATGATCACCAACTCTACTGGTATCGACAACGAGATGGAAATTCTGAAGTCGCAGAGTATTGCAGAAGCAGCAGTAAAGGACCTGAAGCTCTATGTACTCTACAAGACTAAGGGCACAATCAAGGATGTGATTATTTACAAGAACCAGCCTGTAAATATTGACCTTGACCCAATTCATCTCCAGAAGCTCACAACAACCATTTCATTGGCAATCACTCGTACCGGAAACACCTATAATGTTACTGGTAAATACGATATGTTCTATATCAACGAGGGTAAGAGCCAGACAATGAATATCAGTCAGAAGTTGAACACATTGCCAGCCACAATCAAGACAAAGATTGGTGTCATCACAATTTCTCCAAACGGCAAGTACATGCTCAACGAGGGTACTACCCTTCTTGCAACAATCGTGCCTCCTTCAATTCTTGCTGCACGTTATGCCGGCGGTCTTGGTGTTGGTCAGACATCAAAGAACACCACAATTGCAACCCTCAGCCTCAGTGATGCAAGTCCTCAGCGCGCTCTCGACTACCTCGAGGGACTCGTTGTAGCCTACAACCGTGCTGCCAACGAGGACAAGAACGAGATTGCCGTTCGTACAGAAGACTTCATCAACGGCCGTCTTGAGAAGATCAGCGTTGAGTTGGGTAACACCGATGGTGCTGTAGAGCAGTTCAAGCGTAACAACCAGATGATTGAGTACGATATGACCGCTACACAGACCATGACAAATGCCAACCAGTACGACCAGAAACTCATCGACATCAACATGCAGATTGCCCTCATCAACAATCTTGCAAGTTACATCGACAACGACGACAACCGCTATCAGGTTATCCCTTCGAACATTGGTTTGACTGACCAGAGCACAACTACCATCATCAATAATTATAATAAGGTAGCACTTGAGCGCAGTTCACTTCTCCGTACAGCCGGCGAGCTCAACCCTGCATTGAAGCCAATCAACGCACAGTTGGACGACCTCCTTGCAAGTATCCGCAAGGCTATGTCGCAGGCAAAGAACAACCTCGAGATTCAGCGCAACAGCATCTCTGCACAGTACAACAAGTATCAGGGACAGATTCTCAACTCACCAGAGCAGCAGCGTATCATGAACGAGATTGGTCGTCAGCAGGAAGTACAGACTGCCCTCTATACAATGCTTCTCCAGAAGCGCGAGGAGAACTCAATCTCATTGGCAGCAACAGCCGACAAGGGTCGCCTTATCGACCGTCCTGCTTATGCAGGCAAGGTGAAGCCAAGAAAGTCAATGATCATGATGATTGCTTTCGCCCTCGGTTTGGGTATCCCTCTCGCAATCCTTCTCATCATCAACTTCTTCAAGTACAAGATTGAAGGTCATGAGGATGTTGTGAAACTCACAAAGATTCCTGTTATTGCCGATGTGGCTGTTGCAAGCGAGTCTGCAAAGACAAAGGCCGATATCGTGGTTCACGAAAACAAGAACAATATGATGGAGGAAATCTTCCGTGCAATGCGTACCAACCTCCAGTTCATGCTTGAAGAGAACCAGAAGGTTGTCATGGCAACATCAAGTATTGCCGGTGAGGGTAAGACATTCTGTATCTCTAACCTCGCCATCAGTTTCGCACTCCTTGGCAAGAAGGTTGCCCTTGTAGGTCTTGATATCCGTAAGCCACGACTCGCCGAACTCTTCGAGATCAACGATCATCGTCATGGTATCACTCCACTTCTCGCAATGGCAAACCCAACATGGGCTGATGTAGAGGCTCAGATGGTTCCATCAGGTGTAAACGACAACCTCGACCTCCTTATGGCAGGTCCAGTTCCTCCAAACCCAGCAGAGTTGGTAGAAAGAAAGCAGCTCAATCAGGTATTCGATCACCTTAGAGACCATTACGACTTCGTATTGATCGATACTGCTCCAGTTGGCCTTGTTACCGATACTCTCCAGATTGGTCGTGTAGCTGATGCAACTATCGTTGTTTGTCGCGCTGACTATACTCCAAAGGATAACATCCTTATGGTAAACGATCTCGCCGGCGAGAACAAACTTCCAAAGATGTCTATCGTTATCAACGGTATCGACATGTCAAAGAAGAAGCATGGCTACTACTACGGTTACGGCAAGTACGGCCGCTACGGACAGTATGGTCGCAAGTACAAGTCATACGGTCGCTATGGTTCATATGGCCACTACGGTTCATACGGCAACTACAGCAATAGCAACTACGGCGATAAGAACGACACTTCTGTAAAATTGTAAGATATGACTATCGCAGTAGATTTTGACGGAACAATCGTTGAACACCGCTATCCTGCAATCGGTCCGGAGATTCCTTTTGCAACAGAAACCCTTAAAATGCTCATCAGAGATCACCACCAGTTGATACTCTGGAGTGTTCGTGAGGGCGATCTGTTGCAGGAAGCCGTCGATTGGTGCAAAGAGCGTGGTGTGGAGTTCTATGCTGTGAACAAGGACTATCCGGAAGAGGAAAAAGAGAAGAACAACCATTTCTCTCGCAAATTAAAGGTGGACATGTGGATTGACGACCGCAATGTAGGCGGTCTTCCTGAATGGGGACAGATTTACCGCATCATCACCGAAGGCAAGACCTACGAGCAGATTCTCCGCGAAAGTATGCGTTCACGCCTTGAAGACCACGAGACTCCAAAGCGCAAGCATTGGTGGAGCAGATAGAGTTCTTCTGCGACAGTAGGTAGATATCTGAAAATACACCTATTTAATATATATAAGAAATGCCAGCAGTCAAACGATTGCTGGCATTCTTGTTTTATGATAGTGCATCTTTGCGCTTTCGTGAACGACGCTTTGTAGTATGTTTTGCTTTTTCCTGTATATCATCCATAGCCAACGCCCTACCCTTATGCTTCAAATAGTTCTTGACAGAGAATCCTTCAAGGACAGTGAATTCGATAACCGTCAACTGCACCTTGTAGGTGGTGAGGAATGCAGTAAGTGCATTGTTGTATCGCTTCAACTGCGCCTTATCACTGATTGTCAGCGCCGAATGGAACTCTATCTGGTGAAAAGCCTCGCGCAGTTTCGTTGAGAAATAAATAGCAGCCTTCCGGATTCTTTCATGCAGCAGAGCGTCATTTTCATAATTATCACCAGAGAGTGATGCCATGATATTACTGTATTGAACCCTGAACCTGTCGGCAACAGAACTGATTTCATTGTTCAATATCGGACTTGCTTTCTGCAGCATTGCATAGAACTCGGGGAAATCACCGATAAAATACCTGCCCACGACCTTGAAGAACTCATTGAAATCGTTTGTCAGACGGGTGAAATCAAACATTTCATCAAGCAGTTTCTTATAATACGCCTGTGCTAATGAAGGCAATGCCTGCCTCAAACGCTCCGGTTCTATTATACGATTTTCCATATAAGAATCAATACTGCCATCAGAGATTACGGAGTTCACATCAATAGGTGCCGAAAGAACTAATCCCTCCAGAGTGCGGCAACGGCTCAATGCCACATACACCTGACCGTGGGCAAACGATTTGTTAATGTCGAGTACAGCGTGATCGAAGGTCAGGCCCTGACTCTTATGAACCGTTATAGCCCATGCTAAGCGCAAAGGAAACTGCGAGAATGTTCCTTCTACGCTTTCCTTTATATCTTTTGTTGCCTCATCAATGACATACTTCGTGTTCTCCCATACCATCTTTTCAACCTCAATCGGTTTGGTTTCGCCTTTACACCATACAGATATTTTTTCGTCATTGATGGCACAGACAACACCTATCTTGCCGTTATAGAAAGCGTGAGCCGGCGAGATATCGTTCTTTATGAACATGACCTGTGCACCGACCTTCAACGTAAGCGACTCATCCGTAGGATACGAAAACGCAGGGAAATTGCCCTTTATCTCGGCCGTGAAGGTATGTTCCGTGGTGTTTATCTCCGCGAGTTTCCACTGGTTGTAGTTCTGGGCAGTGATGTTATGCGTTGTCAGGCGAATCCATTCCTCGTTCTCTGGTATATGGAAATTTGGTATGTAACGGGCATTGAGTCTGTTTATGACATCTGCATCGACAGCATTTCGGCGGATTTTACCCAGCAGATCAATGAAAGTCTGGTCTTCCTGACGATATACCTTATGCAATTCTATCGTTGCATAGTTGATACTCTGCAGGCTCTTACTGCTGAAAAAATACGGTGTGTCGTAGTGTTGTGACAACAACGCCCATTCTTCGTCCTTTGCCACAGGCGACAACTGGCACAAATCACCAATCAGCAGCAACTGTACACCTCCGAAAGGCAGACTATGGTCGCGATATTTCCTCAATTCCATATCCACAGCATCAAGCAGGTCGCATCGCACCATACTTATCTCGTCGATGATAAGCAAATCCAGCGAACGGATGAGTTTCTTCTTTTCCTGGCTCATCCTGAAGAAAGTCTTGCGCTCTTCCTGCACATAACCTGGAAGGAATGGTGTCAACGCGAGTTGGAAAAACGAATGGATAGTCTGTCCTTGGGCGTTTATTGCCGCAACGCCTGTTGGTGCCAACACCACCATTCTTTTGTTTATCTGCTGTCGAATACGGCGCAGGAATGTGGTCTTGCCAGTACCAGCCTTACCTGTCAAAAACACAGAGGCGTCGGTATTGGCTACCATATTCCAAGCCAGTTCCATTTCTGAATTGCCGTCGAAGTTCATAGATTTCTGCTTATTGGAATTATTTTAAGCAAAGATACGAATAATTTTCCGATTTCCGTACAAAACACAAACAAAAAGCAAGGGAACCATCAATAAGCCCCCTTGCATTATACAATATTTTATGAGTGGAAGTTCAATCCTGAACTATTTGCGTCA
>JAZQOD010000323.1:0-7186 GCA_045627685.1 Prevotella sp.
GTTGTCAACGAGTTCCTTGTTCTCGAATGGATAGTGCAACTGTGCGTATGGCATTGCACCTGAGTCGAACCAAACATCGATAAGGTCGGTCTCGCGTGTGAGAACATTACCTGTCTCTGATACGAGTTTGATATAGTCAACATAAGGACGGTGGATATCAATCTTGTCGTAGTTCTCCTGACTCATATCACCAGGCACAAAGCCCTTGTCCTTCAATGGGTTTGACTCCATCACACCGGCTGCAACGGCCTTCTCAATCTCATTGTAGAGTTCCTCGATTGAACCGATACAGATTTCTTCCTTTGTGTCACGGTTACGCCAGATTGGAAGTGGTGTACCCCAATAGCGTGAGCGTGAGAGGTTCCAGTCGTTGAGGTTCTCGAGCCACTTGCCGAAACGACCAGTACCTGTTGACTCTGGCTTCCAGTTGATGGTCTTGTTCAACTCGAACATACGGTCCTTCTTGGCTGTTGAACGGATGAACCATGAGTCGAGTGGATAGTAGAGCACAGGCTTGTCGGTACGCCAGCAGTGAGGATAGTTGTGGACATGCTTCTCGATCTTGAATGCACTACCCTCCTCCTTCATCTCGAGGCAGAGGATTACATTGAGGTCCATATCCTTTGTGGCAGCCTTCTCATCGTACTTGCCACCCTCGTTATACTTAGGATCGTATGCGTTCTTTACATAGTCGCCAGAGTGCTTCCAGTATGACTCGTTGACGCATGTCTCTACGAACTCTGCGTTCATGTCGTCCTTAACGAAGTACTTACCGGTGAAGTCAACCATTGGGCGGGTGTCGCCGGCCTTGTCAACAACAAACAGCGATGGGATGCCGGCATCCTTTGCCACCTTGGCGTCATCAGCACCGAAGGTTGGAGCGATATGCACGATACCAGTACCGTCTTCTGTTGTCACATAGTCGCCAGGGATTACGCGGAAGGCGTCAGCACTCTTGTCAACAACCTTGTCGTCAACAAGTTCGCAAGGCTTTATCCATGGCATGAGTTGCTGGTAGTGCAAACCAACGAGGTCAGAACCCTTTCCACGCCAGAGGATTTCGAGTTCCTTATCCTCTTCTGCCTTGAAATAGGCTGAGAGACGACTTTCTGCAAGGATGTAGATTGCCTCTTCGCCAGTATATGGGTTGTTGCCCTTCAATGCCACATAGTCGATCTTTGGACCAACACAGAGTGCAGTGTTTGATGGCAAAGTCCAAGGTGTTGTTGTCCACGCGAGGATGTATGTAGGCAATTCAGGAATCTCAGCCACGACTTCACCTTTTCCCTTCAAACCTTCACATACATCAAGTACCTTAAACTGAGCTGTAACAGTTGTATCCTTCACATCACGGTAGCAACCAGGCTGGTTCAACTCGTGTGATGAAAGACCGGTACCTGCCGCTGGTGAGTATGGCTGGATGGTGTAGCCCTTGTAAAGCAGGTTCTTGTTGTAGAGTTGCTTCAGGAGCCACCACAGTGTCTCGATGTACTTGATATCGTATGTGATATATGGATGCTCGAGGTCAACCCAGTAACCCATCTTCTTCGACAAGTCGGTCCACTCGTTGGTGTACATCATCACATTCTTGCGACATGCTGCGTTGTACTCGTCCACCGACACCTTCTTACCGATATCTTCCTTTGTGATGCCAAGAGCCTTCTCAACCGACAGTTCCACAGGAAGTCCATGGGTATCCCAACCACCGATTCGCGTCTTTGGACAAACCTGGAATCCCTTCATTGTCTTGTAACGCTGGAAAGTATCCTTCACTGTACGGCCCATCACATGGTGGATACCAGGGTGACCGTTTGCAGAAGGTGGTCCCTCGAAGAATACGAATTGAGGACAGCCCTCTCGTTCTGTGATACTCTTATGGAAGAGATCGTTCTTCTCCCATTCTGCCAACACATCGTTGTTTACCTGTGTCAAGTCGAGTCCTTTACGCTCGGCAAATTTTTTGTTCATAAGCTATATTTTGTTATTTTTATTATCCTAATTTCGTCGCTCTGTAATGCACCCGTATGCCTATACGCCATGCACAGCGCGTAACAGAGTGCAAAATTACAAAAAAAATATGAAACAGCAAAACGAAAAGCCAATTATATTGGCAAAATCATTCTGTGCCCCATCAAAGTGCTGCAAAGGTACAACATTTTCGAGCCGATTCCAAGTTTTCTCGCCTCTCATTTCATTTTTAACAATTGCAAACACTTAAATCTTTACATTTTTGCGCACTGATTTGAAATGTGTAAATATTATTCGCAACGAATACATTTTACTCCCCTTTCTTCGTGTGAGAGAGGCTGGGTGTGAGGCTACTGATTTTCAGCGCATTACAAAAACACCGTTTTGACTTCATAAAAGCACCGTTTTGACCTCCTCATTTGGGCGTTTTGACAGTGTCATTTGGGCGCTTTGACAGCACGAAAACGGCGGAATGAGAATACACAAAAACACTTGTAAATAAAATTCAGCACCAAGGGGCTGTTTCTCCGTTTTTGCTCGATATTTTTTTGGATATTTTTTTGCACCTCGAAATTCATTTAACCCTCTGTAAATCAACGGATTATGAGTGCCAAAATATTTTTTTGCCTAAAAATGCAAAAACCTTTTAATATGCACATGTATATATACACGTATGTACATACGTATATACGTTTTTCTTGCGGGCGTGCAAACACGTGTATTAGAAGGTTTTTTAATTTCAAGGGCAAAAAATATTTTTGGAATCACAACTATCTAACAATCAGGCGTTTATGCAGAAGTTGTCTCCTCAAAAAATATATAAAAAAATATCACTTGGGCAAATTTGTGGTGTTTTGGAGGCTCGATTACAGCAAAGCACCAACCGACACCAGCAAGCCGAAGATGAATATATTGCGGGCTGTCTCACCGAGAACTTGGTTCAGCTCACGGCCTTGCAACTGCTGCATCTTCTTGAAAGTACGCTTTTGGATAGCCAGAAACAAATATGTAATGGCTCCACCTATTGCAGGCCAAAACACATAGAAGGCTATTACTGCTGCTATAAGCGAACAAATCTTATACAGAGCCAAGCCCCACTCTTTTCCTACAAGCACAACCAGTGTTCGCTTGCCGTCACGACGATCATTGTCGATATCGCGATAGTTGTTGACTACCAACAAGGTGTCCACACACGATCCAACTGCTATCGAAATAAGGAAAACATCGAGAGGTATGTTGCCTAACTGTATGAAATATGTATAACAGACAGGTACTATTCCGAAGAACACCAACACCAAGACATCGCCCATGGCAATGTACGACAGGGTTGTGGTGTAAAGCACACAGAACACGACGCACGCTATTCCAACGAAGATTAGGTGCCAACCACCATAGTATATGAGCGGCAAACCTACACATCCAGCCAGTGCAGTGGTGATTAGGATTGCGATAACCATCGCCTTTGGCGTTACCCATCCTTGTGAACAGGCGCGAAGAGGACCAAGACGCGTTGCTTCGTCATCGTTGCCTTTCCGCCAGTCATAATAGTCGTTCACGAAGTTTGCATCAATCTGCATTATCAACGCAAACAGCATACACAACACTGCAGGAATGATATCGAGATGATAACCTTGTGCCTTTGCAGCAAAAGCAAGTCCCACCATCACCGGCATCGCAGCACCAGTGAGAGTCTTAGGACGCGAGGCAAGCAACCAAGCCTTTGGAGAATTCTGTTTCATAATTTATTTTACATCAACAAGTTGTGCGAAGAGTCTTTCGAACACTTCACGCAATGCCGTTTTGTTGGCAATTATTTCGCGCAATCTCTTGATGCGCTCCTGGTTTGGCGAGTTAGGAATCCACAGATGGATATACCCCACCTCAGAGTATTTGTCGGCAAGATGCCCTGAGAAACGCTCCCACTGCTGTTCCTTGCCCAACTCCGGGTAATGCTCCATACCGTATTGTATTGTACGCATGAACACAATCTCCGGTTCAAGTTCCCTGTCAGCCTCGGCAACAATCTTGCCATAGATACTTCTCGGCTGGTGGGATGACGATGCACGATGGTCTTCAACTGCTTCTTTCATAATCTTTATCTGCTCGGCTGAAAACCAACGCTTTAGACGAGCATCTGCTTGCAGGATTTTTCCGCTTGTGATATGATGTATCGCACGCGGTCCTTCCATACCAAGATCATGGTAGGCAGCAATGACATAACACATGTCTTTGTCAGCACCAAGCATATCTGCAAGTTTCATGCTTTCAGCAATAACACTCTGTGCATGACGGATACCATGAGAGGCACCGAACTCATTATAACGTGGGAGGATGTTACGCTCCACAAATTCCATTATTTCGAGGTTCATAGGGTATTTAAACGAAAACGAAAACGAAGACGAAAACGAATACGAATACGATGACTAATAAACGATTACGATGACGATGACGATAACAAGGAAATTATCTTACAGTAAGATGGAAGCAACCCTGTTTTACTTCGTGCTTTACATAGCAGCGACCTTGCTGGCGCATGTCGTAAAGAACCTCACTGAGAATCCATTTCAAAGTGTCGTTTGAAACGGCACGGCGAGCATCACCTTCTGGATCGGCCACAACCTTATAACGATTATATGCAATATCTACTGTGGTGCCATACTGATGACAACTCTGGGTGGTGGCATTCAGATTGCGCTTCTGTAATTTCGCCACATCTTCCTGACTGCGGAGGACACTCGTGACAACCAGTTTCTGCAATGGGAAACCCTTCACCTGCAACGAATCAAAGAAAGCCTTACCGATGTCCTGCATCAAGACAGCCGCCTTTGGTACGAGGTAAGGCACACTGTTGTTCAGGTCGTCAACGAAATAATAAGGATTTGCACCCACATACACGAGTTCATCCTTACGCATTTCTGCGTCCTCGCGGCTCTTCACAATCTTCACGCCGTTCTTCTTAGCAGCAATCAGTTGGGTGTCGTTGTCGTCAGGGAAAGCCACCTTGAACGAACCACCACGGTTGCCCCACACCGAATAAAGACGGTGAGGCACGAAACCAGGCTCGTTTTTCAGTTCCACGACCTTGCGATTGTCGGCCGAAACGCTATCTTCCACCTTTTCATCGGTGTTTTTGACCTCCTTCGGTTTCGCCATCTCTGCCTTTAATCGCTCAATTTCGGCCATTGAATCATTGTATGCCTGTACCCTGTCGAGTGAATCCTTGATGACCGTTGCAAGCGAATCTGCCGATGCTTTCTGCTCGGCATTATACGAAAGCGACGGTGACAGTTCGCGAGCCCATCCGAGGATCAGAACAATGATAAGAAAACCTTGAATATATCTTTTTGGTGATATCTTAAATTTACTCATATTTTTACGATTAGCCGTTTTACACGTTCCAATTTTCCGCAAAGGTAACAAATAAATCCCACTTTACACACTAAAGTCCCAAAAATCCTTGCACAATTGCTATTTTTTTTGTATTTTTGCACCAAAATAATAAAAGGGGATTTATAATCCCACTATAATTCAAACATATTTCGCATTGATAGAAAAGCATATAGTCATCGAAGATATTGACCCAGTGATGTTTTACGGGGTCAATAATAGCCATCTCCAGATGGTCAAATCATTGTTCCCTAAACTCAGGATTGTAGCACGCGACAATGTCATCAGAATCCAGGGCAGTGCAGAAGATATTGCCAAGGCAGAAGAGGACATTGAAAACATGCGTCGTCATATACTGAAGTACAACACTATTGCCGACGAGGACATCCTCGATATCATCAAAGGCAAGCAACCAAAGAGCGACGCTTCGAAGGATGTCGTGATATATAATATGTCGGGCAAGGCCATCAAGGCACGTTCGGAAAACCAGCAGAAACTCATCGATGCCTTCGAGCAGAACGATATGCTGTTTGCCGTTGGTCCTGCCGGTTCGGGAAAGACATATCTCAGCATTGCCCTTGCTGTGAAGGCATTGAAGGAGAAGACAGCAAAGCGCATCATCCTCTCACGCCCTGCTGTCGAGGCTGGCGAAAAACTCGGATTCCTTCCAGGTGACATGCGTGAGAAGATTGATCCGTATCTGCAACCACTGTACGATGCATTGCAGGACATGATACCTGCAGTGAAGTTGCAGGATATGATGGACAAGGACATAATCCAGATAGCCCCATTGGCATTCATGCGAGGTAGAACGCTGAACGATGCCATCGTCATTCTTGACGAGGCGCAGAACACTACCACTGCACAGATAAGAATGTTCCTCACCCGTATGGGATGGAACACAAAGATGATAATCACCGGCGACCTCACACAGATCGACCTCCCTCGCCAGACAATGAGCGGATTGAAGGAGGCGATTAGCATTCTCAACGGAATCGAGGGTATCGGCATCATCAACCTCAATCAGAAGGATATCGTCCGCCACAAACTCGTGACACGCATCGTCGAGGCTTACGAGCAGAAGGAAAAGAACGAGAAAGCCGCTCGTGAGGCAGCAAAACAGGAAGAAACAACAAAATAAAAATTATAGGAATATGAAAGCTTTAACAAGAACTGATTTCAATTTTGAAGGACAGAAGAGCGTGTATCACGGAAAGGTGCGCGATGTGTACAACATTAACGATGATGTAATGGTGATGGTTGCTACCGACCGCATCTCAGCATTCGATGTAATCCTGCCAAAGGGTATTCCTTTCAAGGGACAGGTACTGAACCAGATTGCTGCCAAGTTCCTCGATGCAACAAGCGACATCTGTCCAAACTGGAAGCTCGCTACACCAGACCCAATGGTTACCGTTGGTTTGAAGTGCGAAGGTTTCCGCGTAGAGATGATCATCCGTGGCATCCTCACTGGTTCTGCATGGCGCGACTACCAGAAAGGTGTTCGCGAGATATGCGGTGTGAAGTTGCCAGAGGGCATGCGTGAGAACGAGCGTTTCCCAGAACCAATCATCACCCCAACAACAAAGGCTGACGAAGGTCATGACCTGAACATCTCGAAGGAAGAGATTATTGCACAGGGTATCGTATCAGCAGAAGACTACGAGGTAATGGAGAACTACACACGCAAACTCTTCCAGCGTGGTCAGGAAATCGCTGCAAAGCAGGGACTTATCCTTGTTGACACAAAGTATGAGTTCGGTAAGCGCGACGGAAAGGTTTACCTCATCGACGAAATCCACACTCCAGACTCAAGCCGCTACTTCTATGC
>JAZQOD010000324.1:0-12673 GCA_045627685.1 Prevotella sp.
AAGGCGAGGGGGAACCCATCCGGAGGAAGGGAAGGGGGAAGCGAGGGCAGAAGAATGATAAATAAGAACCGTCTGGGAGTGATTCCGGGCGGTTTTTGTTAAATAATTAGTAATTATTACGGTTTTACGCGCGCGTATTTGGTCAAATGGTAAAAAAATCGTAACTTTGCATTCAGCGCAAATATTCATGTGATGAATAAAAACAACACAGATATCTTGTGATAAATAAAACATTGACACAAATAATTGTGATAAATAAAATAATTGTGATAAATATAAAAATTAATAATAAACATATGAGAAGACTAACTTTAATGCTATTGGTGCTCGTAGCGGGCATGCAATTTGCGATGGCGCAGCGTTTCCAGCTTGTCACAAGCACAAGCGAACTTGAATCAGACGCTCGTTACATCTTTGTGAATTCAAAAACTCCTGGTGCAAGTGCTCAGATGATGAGCGGTAACAGCCTTGACCTCGGTTCAATCCACACCATCGGTGGTACTCGTGTAACAATTGGTAATGATGGTATCATCGACCTTTCTCCAAGCGGTATTCTTGGATGGATTGGTAATGCACTCACTCGTCCAGAGCACTGTATCTACACCCTCAACAAGTCACAGAACGGTATTCTTGGTATCGGTCAGAAGTGGATTGCCTACAACTATCAGGGCAAGGCACTCTCTACAAAGCGTGACGAGGTTGATGGTGGCCTTTTGCAGCTTCTTAACCTCATGGGACAGGCAAGCCTCGTTGACGTTACAGAAGAGACAGAGGACATCCAGCTTTCTCTTTCTTTCAGAGATGACCAGGTGTATGTTCACTCTGGCGAGAGCAATATTGTTGAGAATGCAACAAACCTTTGGAATGCCCTTGGAAGTCTCGGCAATATTCAGGAAGATCCTACAGCAGCACTTCAATTCATCAAGTTGCTCGATCCATTCCGCTACCTCACAGCTTCTAACATCGGTGCAGCGGGTATAACCTTCACAAGTACATTTACCTTCAATGTACCAGTTGACCCTTCGGTTCTTACCGGTATGCTTCAAAACCCAAGCCTGTCATCAATCATCAACCTTTTCAGCGGCATCACAACAAACCTCTACCTCTATAAGGAGATTGAGGAGCCTACAACATATGAGCTTGTAACAGATAAGTCGCAGCTTGTTTCTGGTCAGGATTACCTTATCTTGAACGCTAAGCAGACTGAGCACGGAAAGACTGCTGCTGCAGCAGCTATGACTTCAAACCATTTCTCAACTGGTTTGGATCACTTCCTCTCATCAGCAAATGTTGCTTACGAGCATTTTGAGCATCAGGGAGTTTATGGCCTTGATGGTCAGTCGTATGTTGATATTCGTCCTCGTGTAGAGCGTGTAATTATCGAAGGTGATGATGCAAATGGCTATTATATTTCAAGTGCTGGCGAGGTATTGAGTGCTGTGCAGTCAACTGGTCGTTACATCAACTTCACAAACGACAGTACTTATGCCAAGATGACCATCGACATTGCATCTGATGGTGCTGCAAACATCTATGCACAGGGAAAGAATTCAGAGGGAATTGCCCTTAAGAGAACCTATAACCATCTTGGGTTCTATGACGGTCTTGCAAACAATTCATACACATTCTTCTCTGACAGAAATGATGCATTTGCATTAAGCCACAAGAATATCTACATCTATCGCAAGGCAGACAAGCCTACTACCCTCGCCGCTCCAGTTATCACCCCTGCATCAAACAACGGTGTGTTGGGTATCGGTGCTAACCCATTCGTAGATCCACAGACAGTTACTATCACTTGCGGTCAGGAGAATGCCCGTATCTACTACACAATGGATAGCAGCAATCCAACTGAGGCATCACAGCTCTATACTGGTTCATTCGTTGTTGATGCTCCTTGCACTATCAAGGCTAAGGCATACTACCGTCTCTCAGAGAGTAATGTTACAACTGTGACATATATCTTCAAGAAGAAGGCTCCAGAGTATGTATTCTCAACTGTTGATGGTAAGGTGATGCTCGCTCCAAAGGCTATCAAGGAAGGCGAGACCATCAGCTACACTGTTCAGTCAAAGGGTATGAACAACGTAACCGGTAACTTCACAACTGACAATGCATCAGTAGAGGTAACTGCTACTCCATACGCAGGTCAGGAGTTCTATGTAACTGGTAAGACATCTGCTTCAAACTTCACAACAAGTGAAACTGGTTCTGGTGCTTACACATACACAGACAACCTCCACGTGACAGCAAGCTTCGACTTCGCAGACCTCTCAACTGGTGCTTACAACAACAAGGCAAAGGTTGAGCGCACTGATAACGAGGGTTGGAAGCACACCACAAGCGCTTCGGCTAACCTCACCATCAACAATGGTACTCTGCGCATCGGAAACAACCAGACATTCACAATCACCGCTACTGTTCTCCCTTATTCAACCATTACTCTTGCAACAACAAACAAGGTTATCATCAATGGTGAGACAATCACTCCAATCAACGGTCTTGCTACATGGCACAATGAGAACGCTGTCAAGGAGATTAATATCAAGACAGGCGAGACAGCATCTATCACCAACTGGAATCCTTCTTCAACTATCTCAAGCGTGAAGGTTACAATGCCTAAGTATGTAGAGGTGACAATTGGTAGCACAGGTTATGCTTCATACTGCCCAATCTACTTCGATGTTGTTGCTCCAGAGGACCTCACAGTATACTATGTTGACGCTACATACGCAGACTACATGCACCTTTCAGAGGCTGCAAACACAATCCAGATGGGCGAGGGTGTTATCCTGAACGGTGAGCCTGGTACATACAAGCTCTGGATTTCTGAGACACCAGCAAGCGCAATCAGCGGCAACTTCCTTTATGGTTCAATGGAGGATACATACTTCGAGCAGGATGAGGTTTATCTCTTGAGTTACAAGAATAATATCCTGAAGTTCCGTCATAATACTGCTGGTACCCTCCCTGCTGGTAAGGCATACGTTAAGAGCACAGACGTACCAAACAGCCAGAGCGCTCACGAATTCACAATGGTATTCGGCGACGATGCTACAGCAATCGAGAGCACAGTCGTTGATACAACCGACAGTGAGATGTACAACATCCAGGGTCAGCGTGTTTCTAACAACTATAAGGGTGTAGTTATCATCAACGGTAAGAAGTACTTGAAGAAATAATCAATAAACACAAATTCATAAGGGCAGGCGTCTTGTGCGCCTTCCCTTTAATAAGGAAAAAGTTATGAAGAAAATATATATTGCTCCAACAACAGATATTGAGAAGAACTTCACTGTACAGCCTTTCATGGAAGGTATTTCTATTCCAACAGATGGTAACGGCGGTGATGACAGAACAGATCCAAGTAACCCAGGCGAAACACTCTCGCACGAAGGTGTTTGGGATACAGAGTGGTAAAAAGAAGCAAACACCACAGACCCTCTCCGCGCCCCCTCCCTACCTCCGCCCACTCGTCTCTGCCGCTTTCATAGCTATAGCGGAGAAAGAAGGGGAGGATGTTTAAATGTCATGGAGGGCGTAGGTGAATTTTCACTAGGGATACATATAGTAATAGCCCAGTCGATAATTCGGCTGGGCTATTATTATATAGAATTGATATTTCCCTTTATTAAACTATTAAATCCTCCTTTCCCTGGGGGAGGTTGGGAGGGATCGTTCCTCTTTTATGGCAACTGGAGGAAGTGGAAACTACCCTCACGAAGTTTGAAGTCTTTTCCGTCGAAGTCAAGGGTGACGACAGCTGTCTTGCGTGGGGATACTACAGATGGAGAGAAGTGAGTATGGAACACATACTGCCACTCGCCAGCCTCATTCTTGAAGAGGTCGCCATGACCAGTGCCATTCTCACCAATTACACCACGAACGATGATTGGTTCGCCGTGCTTTGTCCAAGGACCAAGAGGTGACTTTGCTGTGGCATAGCCAACGGCATAATCGAGATTGCGGAAGTCGTTGCAAGAGTAGAACAAATAGTATGTCTTGTCGATCTTCACTACTGTAGGACCTTCGCTAACGGTCCACTTCGCATTTGCGGTATCCTCCCAACCACCTTCTGCATGGAGGCACTCACGAGTGGTATTCTCCTTCAAAGACTTCAAATCCTTGTTCATCTCTGATACAAAGATACGGTTGCCATCCTGCAAACGTACATGATAGAGATATGCCTTCTTGCCCTCGAAGAACACGAATGGGTCGATTTCCTTTGTCTCGGCAGGGATACATACCGGCTCATCCTGAACGAATGGTCCTACAGGACTATCGGCTGTTGCAACGGCAATCTGCTCGTTGGCAGTATAGATGAAATAGTATTTACCTTCCTTCTTGAATACCTGAGGAGCCCAGAAACCAGTTGTGCCCCATGTGGCATCGCTCTTTTTCAAACAGAAACCACCGTCAGCACCGCAAGGACCCTCCCAATGCTTCAGGTCGGTTGACTTATACACTTCGAAGCCCTGACCGGAATCACCGAGCATGCCACCTGTACCATAGAGATAATATGTGCCCTCGTCATTGAAGATTGTAGGATCAGCAAGGAGGATATTACCGAACTTTGGAGCCTCTGAGATAGTAGAAGGGCGGTCGTTGGCGATATGTGGCCAACCGTCGATCCACTCAATGCGATCCATATAAACCAAGCGACCAGCCTTGGCATTGTTAGCATCGAAACCGTGATAGAGTATCCACTCCTTGCCCTCGTCGTCCTTGAAGATTTCGGCATTATGTCCAGGACCAACGACGGCATCAGAACGATGAAGCACTACCTCATGATGGTTGTCCATCAACGAACGCCCCTGCTTATCGACATAAGGACCGAAGAGGCTCTTCGAGCGACCAACGGTGACACGATAGGTACTACGTTCACCCTCGCAACAACTGCCCGCAGAACCAAAGAGATAATAATATCCGCCATGCTTATGGATATAGGTAGCCTCCATGAAAGTGCCAGCAATCTGCTGAGGTTTTGCACCTTCCTTGAGCGAGAGACCATCGTCGGATAGTTCTATACCCCAGATGCCATGGAAAGAACCCCAGAAGAGGTATTTATGGCCATTCTCCTCGACATAATCAGGGTCGATAGAGTTTTGTGTGTTCAAATCCTTTGATATGAACAATGCGCCATGATCGGTGAAAGGACCGGCAGGACTATCGGCAGTAGCAACACCGATACCACACTCCCACTCGCCACCCCAAGTGGACTTTGCGTAATAGAGCACATATTTCCCATCGACATAATTGATGTCAGGAGCCCAGATGGCGCCCTTTGGGTTCCACTTTGGGCGTGTCTCATTGTTGAACGCAGTAGCAACAAACTCCCAGTCCACAAGGTTTGGTGAACGGTAGATAGGAAGGTTGCGATGATTCTCCGTAGCATAAAGATAGAAATAACCATCCTGAGCACGAATCACTGTTGGGTCAGGAAGAGATGTAGGAATAACAGGATTGCTGTAGGAGTTACCATCAGCAGATGCTGAAGAAGCAATAGAAAGCATTGCGCCAACAGCCAAGGTTTTAAAAAGTCTCATATAAATTTGGTTTTAGTTGTAGTACCCCGACCGAGAATCGAACTCGGAACTAAGCTTTAGGAGAGCCTTGTTATATCCATTTAACTATCAGGGCGACTAGAGCAAAAGCGAAAGCTTGCTTGTAGACTTTGCCGAGGAGCCAAGATAGTCGCCATAGGCAACTATCAGGGCGACGAATACAGAATTTTAAATTCTAGATGCAAAGATACGAAGAACAAGCGAGAAAACAAAATGATTTTCGGCTTTTTCCACCTATTTATATTTACGCACGCGTGTACGCGCAAGAAAAAGACAAAAAAAAGCCGCGCTGTGTTGGAGCGCGACTCTTTTGTTTATATTGACTTTATCAAAGTCTGACTATTAAGCCTCCTTTGCCTCAGCCTCGAGAGCATAACGGTCCTCGATCTTGCGACCCAGTACAAGGAATGCAACTGGAGAAGCGATGAAGATAGAAGAGAGAGTACCGAAGATAACACCAAGGATCATAGCGAATGAGAAGCTACGGATTGAATCACCACCGAGGAAGAAGATACAGAGCAATACGATCAATGTAGAGAGAGATGTATTGATTGTACGAGCCAAGGTCTGATTGATAGAATCATTGAATGTTGTCTGGTAATCCTGCTTCTTGTGGAGACGGAGGTTCTCACGGATACGGTCGAACACAACCACCTTATCGTTGATAGAGTAACCAACCACGGTAAGGAGCGCACCAATGAAGGTCTGGTCGATCTCGAGTGAGAATGGCATCCAGCCCCAGCAGAGTGAGTAGATACCGAGAACTACCAATACATCGACTGTCAACGCAACAACAGCACCGAGAGAGAATGCGAAGTTACGGAAACGGAGGAGGATGTAGAGGAAGATTACTACGAGAGCGATGAGGACGCTGATGATAGCACCGTAAGTGATGTTCTTAGCGATAGAAGGACCTACCTTTGTAGAACTGATGATTGAACCACCCTCGCGAACGTCTGGGTTGTTGAATGCATCGAGTGAAGCCTGAGAAACGAGGCCAGCGCTCTTCAAACTGTTGAAGAGGATCTCCTGTGTCTCATCATCAACTGTTGGTGAGTTAGAGTCGATCTTATAGTTTGTAGAGATACGGATAGTCTTGCCGTCGGTACCGAGTGCGAGTGCACCTGTTGTGCTCTCAGGGAATGCGTTAGCAAGTACCTGACGAACATCCTCTGGCTGTACTGACTTCTCGAATACTACTACATAGTTGCGACCACCGGTGAAGTCGATGCTCTTTGAAAGACCACGAACGATGAAGCTTACGATGAAGATGAGCACTGCTACACCAACGATTGTGAAGGTCTTCTTGTAGAGAGACATGAACTTAACATGTGTATTCTGCATGAGGTTCTTTGAGAATGGTGTGCAGAACTTGATGTTTGTCCAGCGATCCTTATTGATCTGGTGCTCATAAACAAGACGAGTGAGGAACACTGCTGTGAAGAATGAGCAGACGATACCAATCATCCAAGTGGTAGCGAAACCACGGATAGGACCTGTACCGAATACATAGAGGATGATACCAGTGAGCAATGATGTTACGTTAGAGTCGAGGATAGCTGAGAATGCGTTGCTGTAACCAGCAGCGATAGCCTGCTTCAGACCAAGACCCTTCTTCATTTCCTCCTTGATACGCTCGTAGATAAGCACGTTAGCATCCACTGCAGTACCAAGAGACAATACCATACCGGCGATACCTGACATTGTCAACGCAGCCTGGAATGAAGTAAGGATACCGAGTGTGAAGAACATGTTCACGATAAGAGCGAGGTTAGCCATCATACCTGCATTTACGTTGTACATTACAACCATGTAGATCATAAGGAGAACGAATGCGATGATGAATGAGATAACACCCTGCTGGATTGACTGTGCACCGAGTGAAGGACCAACAACCTCTTCCTGAACGATACGAGCAGGAGCTGGCATACGACCAGACTTCAATGTGTTAGCGAGGTCCTTTGTATCCTCAACAGTGAAGTTACCAGAGATAGAAGACTGTCCACCTGAGATCTCACCGTTAACGCGTGGAGCTGAGTAAACAACACCATCGAGAACGATAGCAACAGCCTTACCTACGTTAGCCTTTGTGAGGGCAGCCCAACGACGAGCACCTTCGGTGTTCATTGACATTGAAACCTCTGGCTGACCTGTCAAGTTGTTGAACTGGTCAGAAGCGTCAGTAACAACATCACCCTCGAGTGGAGCGCGACCGTTAGTCTGAGTAACCTTCAAAGCATGGAGCTCATATACATTCTTTACTGAGAGACCATCTGCTGGCTTAGCACTCCAAAGGAGTTTCAAGTCAGAAGGAAGAATCTGCTTAGCAAGTTCAGAGTAGATGATAGAGTTGATCTCAGCAGTATCGCGTACATTTGCGTAACCAACGAGTGAGAGTGAACGACCACCAGTTGTCTGGAGGATAGAGAGCAATGGATGAGCCTTCTTTGCCGCCTCGAGAGCCTCGTTGCCAGCAGCAGCCTTTGCATCGTCCTTCTTATCCTTGTTAAGGTCGAACTTAGCCTCAGCCTGAGCAACCTCTGGCTGTGCCTCCTCTACTGCCTCAGCAACTGTAGTGTCAGCAACCTCCTCAGCAGCAGCAAGACCATTGACAGCGCGAGTATCGAGCTGACGGAGATATGGCTCAATCTCCTCAGAGTTGTATGTCCCCCAGAACTCAAGGTTTGCAGAACCCTGGAGGAGTTTACGCATACGCTCTGGCTCCTTGATACCAGGCATCTCGACCATGATACGGCCGTCCTGACCTTCGAGTTTCTGGATGTTTGGCTGAACAACACCGAACTTATCGATACGTGTACGAACAACGTTGAATGAGTTGTCGATAGCGTTCTGAACCTCAGCACGGAGAGCCTTCTCTACCTCAGAGTCAGTGCTCTGTGGAGAAACCTTACCCTGAAGCTGCTGTGTTGCGAAGATCTCTGCAAGGCGGTGGCCAGGAGCGTTCTTCTTGTAAGCGTTAATAAACAATGAGATGAAGTCAGCCTGACTCTTCTCTTCTTCCTTCTTTGCCTCGTCAATTGACTTAACGAAAACTGCGTCAGTCTTGTGATCTGCCAGCATCTCAACTACATCTGGAACAGAAATCTCAAGAATAACATTCATACCGCCCTTAAGGTCAAGACCAAGACCGATCTGAGTCTCAAGACACTTCTGATAAGAGTAAACACCAAGGTACTTTACAGAATCCTTATAATCCTGCTGAGCAACTGGGTCCTCAATCTTTGCTGCCTGGCTGTCATAGTAAGATGTTGCAGCCGAGAACGACAGGTAGAAGATACTTGCAAGCGTCAGTAAAACGGCGGTTACAATTACAATTCCTTTGTTTTGCATTTTGATAAAATTATTTAATTATTGATTTATATTCACTGTTGTTTACGCCCATATCATGCGCATGTACGCACAAATAGCATGCAAAGTTACACATTTTTTGCCGATTTAGCAAATATCACGGCGCTAAATCGTTATTTTTTGAGCATTTAAACCACTATTCTGCTGAAAGGTCGGCTTTTGTGAGGTATGTTATCAGTGGATAATGGTCACTGAACCTGTTACGACCGTCAACCGAGCACTTCACAGGAACGAAATGTTTTGAGCACATCGTATTATCGATTCTCAGTCTCATTCCGCCATAACAATAAGTCCAACCGAGCCCCACTCCGCTGCTTATGAAACAGTCGGTAAGGCCTTTTGAAATTGTGTTTCGTGCGAATGAAACAGGATTATCATTAAAGTCGCCCAAGACAATCATCTTCTCGTTTTCGTGTTCCTGCACATACTTTGCCACTGCCTTTGCCTGTGGAGCACGGAGTACTGCACACTCCGTGAGTTTTTCCATCAGCGAGAGCGACTGGTATCCTATCGAGTCTTTGCTCATCTTGCCTTTCACCATCTTGTGGAATTTCTCTCTATCCTGCAATGATATGCTGTTTATTTCAAGATGATTGTTGATAACCCTCACGGTGTCATCGCCTATGAGCAACTGATAAGCCACCGACAGATTGCCCGACGACTCGTAATCGATACGCTCCGAACCAAGAATCTTATGCTTTGAATAGATGGCAATGAAATTACCACCGGCAGTGCATTCGTCTGATCTGTGGTTTGGATATTTCTCTTCCAGTTTTGCCTTGCATCCGTTCGACAGCCAACTTTCGTTCGATTCCTGAAGACAGACTATATCGCAGTCCTCATCAATGAGATAGTCCACAATGGCATTCTCATCGCGTTCAAGTTCCTCGCCCGGCACTCCATGAAAGCCAAAGACATTATATGTAAGTACCTTCAAGGCATCCTCCGGCACACTCGCAGGTATGTTTATGCCCATATACATACGCACAGGATAATAAGAAAGTACAAATGCGAGGAGCGGAATCCACACCTTTTTTGGATACACAAAGAGCCAGAACACCATGAAACAGGCATTGAGCAACATGAAAATAGGAAATATCAGTCCCCATGTGCTTACCCTCGACACCAATTCCGGATCAACGAGATAAGAATAGCCCGTGACCAACATTGCAACAAGGGTGACAATATTCGCCCCTGCAACAATCTGAACCAGCAGGCTTGTAACGCCTTTCTTTGCCATAGTCCTTTATCTGTTGCGACTCTGGTCGAAAAGTTTCTGCTTCTCCTCCTTCGTCAGACTGTCATAGCCACTCTTCCTTATCTTGTCGAGGATGCTGTCTATCTCTTGCTGACGAGTGGTATTCTGCGAAGCGCGATCCCAATTCATGTCTGCACTACTGCTTGTTGTCGAAGAATAGCCCTCGCTTCTTCCACCCTCATTACGGTTCTCCCACTTCTGCTTCATCTTGCCGAAAATACCTTTACTTCGCGAAGAACGATAGTAAACGGCAGGATGCTTCTTCCAGTATCGCAGCAGGAAGAATCCAAAGACCATACCACCGAGATGCGCAATATGAGCCACACCGTCATTGGTTGTAGAAACGGCAGAATAAAGTTCAATGGCAGCATAAATCAAAACAAACCACTTTGCTTTGATTGGTACTGGCAACGGGAATATGAAAATCTTGTTCTCCGGGGAAATCATACCGAAAGCCAACAAGATAGCATAGATAGATCCCGACGCACCGACAGTGGTCCATCGATTCAAGTATGCATCCATTGGCACCCTTACGCCCTGCATACTTACTGTATCATAAGCCGCCAAGCCTTCCACAGCATAGTTTACGAACTGTGCTGCTTCCTGGACAAGCCCTGCTCCAATTCCGCACAAAATGTAATAAAAAAGAAATCGTTTCGAGCCAAGTACATTCTCTATTACGCAACCGAACATCCACAATGCAAACATGTTAAAGAACAGGTGCATCCATCCTCCATGCATGAACATATATGTCACCAGTTGGTAAAGATGGAAATCAGATGCAAGGAAGAAATGAAGTCCAAACCAGTCGTTCAAGTCAACAGGTGTTATCGAATTGGCTGTAACAGCCTGCAATACCCACATCAATGCGTAAGCCAACACATTGATGATAAGCAGATTCCTCGTTATATTTGGTATTTGTCGCATATCACAATTATTAATTACTGAAAACTGATGCAAAATTAAGAAAAATATCTGTTATTTAGCCGAAAAACAAGGTGATATGGGTAAAATTAACATAAAAGATGCACTTTTTACATAAAAATGTTTGCTATGTAATATTTTACTTTTATCTTTGTGGAGGATTCCGATAAGGACTACAAAAATTCAATTAATTAATAACACTTTAATAAAGAAAATTATGAACAAGACAGAATTGGTAAAGGCTATCGCTGAGGCAGCAGGTCTTACACAGGTACAGGCAAAGGCTGCACTCGAGGCTACAACAGCTGCTATTGAGGGTGCACTCGTTAAGGGTGATAGCGTACAGCTCATCGGTTTCGGTACATTCGCTGTAGTTGAGAAGCCAGCACGTGAGGGTGTTAACCCAGCAAACGGTCAGAAGATCACTATCGCTGCTAAGAAGGTTGCTAAGTTCAAGGCAGGCGCTGCTCTCGCTGAGGCTGTAAAGTAATTTTACACAGCAGAAATGAAATATAAGGCGGTCCTTTTTCAAGGGCTGCCTTTATTTTTGCCTCTTGACCAGGGCATACAAAAAGAGCCGGCTTCAAACCGACTCTTTCTGTTGGACCACCCAGATTCGAACTGGGAATGACAGAACCAAAACCTGTAGTGTTACCATTACACCATGGTCCAATCGTTATTGCTGTGATGTAACCTTGAAGCACATCTTTTGCAATGTGTCTGCAAAGTTACTATTTTTTTTTCAACTACACAAATTTATTTGGCAGTAAGCAAGAAATACTTCTTCTTACCCTGCTGAACGAGCAGATACTTGCCGTCGAGAAGGTCTGATTCTGTGAGAACCTGGTCGAACTGTGCGAGTTTGTCCTTGTTCACACTTACACCACCACCCTTGACGAGTGTCTTCATCTCGCCCTTTGAAGCAAAGCACTGTGCATGGTCAACACAAAGATCGGAAGCCTTAACGCCTTCTGCAAAGAGAGCCTTGTCAACTTCGAAATGTGGAACACCTGCAAATACATCGAGCAATGTGCTCTCATCGAGTTTCAAGAGCGACTCCTTTGTTGACTTACCGAAAAGGATGTTTGAAGCCTCGATAGCCATATCGAGATCCTCCTTAGAGTGAACCATTACTGTCACCTCCTCAGCAAGGCGCTTCTGGAGGGTACGGCGACCTGGGTCCTGACGATGCTCCTCGATGAGTGCATCGATAGTCTCCTTGTCGAGCGATGTGAAGATCTTGATATACTTCTCTGCGTCCTCGTCGGCTACATTGAGCCAGAACTGATAGAACACATAAGGTGTTGTGCGGTTACGATCGAGCCAGATATTTCCGCTCTCGGTCTTACCGAACTTCTTGCCGTCTGACTTTGTGATAAGTGGACAAGTCAATGCGAATGCCTCGTTCTCGCTACCGAGTTTGCGGCGGATAAGTTCTGTACCTGTGGTGATGTTACCCCACTGGTCGCTACCACCCATCTGCAACTTACCTCTCTTTGCCTCGTGGAGGTGGAGGAAGTCGTAACCCTGGAGCAACTGATATGTGAACTCAGTGAAT
>JAZQOD010000325.1:0-7904 GCA_045627685.1 Prevotella sp.
CCTCGTGCCAACGGCAATCACAAGGATGCCAACTGGCGTTTCCCAAAGGGCGAAATAGAAGGCCGTTGTGGCGAGGTGAGCCGTATCTACTTCAACAACATCACTGCTGTGGCAGAGAACGGATGTTTCATCGGTGCCGACACTGCCGATAAGATGCACGATATCTATCTCAACAATGTCTGTATCAACCTCGTTGACCGTGGTCAGTACCCTGGTGGCGTCTATGACAAGCGTCCTTGTAAAGGCGAGGGGTTCGTTGTGGGCAAGACCTACGGACTGTATATCGAGAATACCACCGACGTGAAGGTGAACAATTTTGTTGTAACCAACCAGCGCAGTGATTACGGTGGGGACTCCCATTACGGTGTGCAAAGTTACTAAATTATAGAGGCGATTCCAAGTGATTTCGCCTCTTATTTTGTTTTTAACAATTCAATGCTGTCCGGATAAATTTCCTCTAATTACATGTAAACTTTTGGAATACAAGTAGTTATATAAGAATTAAAATTTGTGGATTGATTTTGTGCTTCGCAAAACACGAATGTCCATGAATTAACCATAAATTTTTTCATAAATTATATCTCGTTGATATTCAATTACATTAGTATAAAATTCATGATTAAATTCGTGGATAATTTATGGTAATTCGTGTGCGCCGCAGGCAAAGAAAATTTAACCGGACATTAGTGTTAACAATTGCAAACAGATTATTCTTGACAAATTTCACAAATGTTTTGTATATTGTAAATAATATTCGCAACAGCCTCACCCCCAGCCCCTCTCCATTTGGGAGAGGAACTTGGGGTGAAGCTCCTGATTCTCAGGTACTTACAAAACCACCGTTTTCGCCTTGTCATTTGGCCGTTTTCATCATGTCATTTGGGCGTTTTGATGGTGTCATTTGGGCACTTTCATGGCATTAAAACGGTGGTATGAACGAGAGGAAATGACTCTGTAAACATATTTTCAACAAGAGAGTAGTAGGAGAATGCAAAAGGTAACGATATACCTTTTGGCACAGAGTTACTATATTAGATCAAAATATCCTTGTTAAGACTTGCGTCTTTTTGCTGTTTGGCTTTTAATTGAGAATCTGAGCAAACTCTATTCGTCAATTCAAATCCACCCAGCAGTATCTTCGATACTAACAAGGATTACAAAATGAGCTCTTCGAGCATACAAAATAGCTCGCTATGCTCGTACAAAATGGCTACGCGCGGAAAGCCTATCACCCGGATGGATTTTGTACGACCGCAGGGAGCTATTTTATATTGCGAAGCTACATTTTGTATCTGGCTAAGAAGCATCGCTTCTGCTATGGGAATCAGATTGGATGTTAAAAGCTTGCTTTTATAAATACGAGCTGATGACCAGAGCAAAGAGCCATAGGCTCAAAGCCAGATTATTTTGATTTCCTTTTATATAGTTGTGCCTAAATGTATATCACTTCCATGCAAAAAAGTGAAAAAGTGAAAAAGTGAAATGGTAAAATTTGGCTCAAAAAAAACACACAAATAGAGGCAAATAAGGTATATAATAATATAAATATTATTATATACCTTATTTGAGTTTTTGAGAGCCTTTTTTCGGTGTTTTGGTGAGTTGCTAAAAGTGAGAGATATTTCACGATTTCACTTTTTCACTTTTTACTTTTTGAGCGCCTTAAACGACTTCGTAGAGGTGCTTACAAAGGAACATCTTCGCACGGCTCCCGAACCAGCAAATATTAATTTCTGGTTACAAAGAAAATATAGTTGCCGAAATAGTTGCAAATCACAAAAAAAAATCGTACCTTTGCATACATAATAATTTAATATAAAAACAATGCACTAGCGTTGACAAAAAAACTAATTAATAAAAACATTTAAAAACATCATGCAAACATTAAAAAACTTCCTGGACAAGGGCACAAAGCGATTCATAGCAGTTATCTTGTTCGTAATGGTAAGTACACTGACATTTGCGCAGAGCAACGTGTCGGGTGTTGTTCGCGACTCAAGTGGCGAACCTTTGGTAGGTGTTAGCGTATTAGAGGCTGGCACCCAGAACGGAACAGTGACCGACGCGAACGGTCGTTTCTCTCTCCAGGCAAAGTCTGGTGCGAAACTGACATTCTCGTACATCGGTTTCACTCCACAGACTGTTTCCGTAGGTAAGAACATGAAGATTACCCTCACTGAGGAGGACGCTCTCCTGAATGAGGTGGTAGTAGTAGGTTACGGTACTATGCAGCGTAAGGATGTATCTTCATCTATTACTACTGTAAAGTCAGAAGACTTCAACAAGGGTGCTTACACTGACCCAGCACAGTTGCTTCAGGGTAAGGTTCCTGGATTGATGATCACCAACACTTCTGACCCTACAGGTGCTGGTTCTATCTCTCTCCGCGGTACTTCTTCTTTCCGCGAGGGTGCTATGGAGCCATACTATATCATCGATGGTGTTCCTGGTGTTGACCTCTCATTGATCTCTCCAGATGATATCGAGTCTATCGACGTGCTCCGCGATGCTACTGCAACTGCTATCTATGGTTCGAAGGCTGCCAACGGTGTTATCATCGTTACTACAAAGAAGGGCCGCAAGAACGAGATGGCTTCAGTGACCTACAGCGGTTACGTTTCAGCAAGTCAGGCTATGACTCTCGATATGATGGACGGCGACCAGCTCCGTCAGTATGCAAAGGACAACGACTTCCAGTTGCCTAACGACCTCGGCGTGAACACCGACTGGCAGAAGGAAGTGCTCCGCACAGGTATTGCTCACAACCACAACATCTCTATCATCGGTGGTGGCGAGAAGAGCCAGTACAGCGCAAGCGTGAACTATTTCAAGAACGAGGGTGTTATCCGTCATACCGACCGTGAGCGCCTCAACGCACGTACATTTGTACAGACAAAGACTTTGAACGATCGTCTCGAACTCTCTTTGAGTTTGAACGGTAGTATCACCAACAACAACCATATCCTCACAGGTACCGACGGTGCGAGCGTTATCAACGCTATGTACTACTTCTCTCCACTCCAGCCTGTAACAAACGAGGATGGCTCATGGTATGATGGTACTGGTGTTACTTCAATGAACTACAACCCAGTGGCAATGGCCAACGAGGACCGTCGTTTCTTCAAGAGAAAGTTCCTCCAGGGTGTTGGTAAGGCTGCGTTCACAATCACAAAGGGTCTTGTATGGAACTTGACTCTCTCTCTCGAGAACCAGCAGTATCTCTTCAACGGTTACGACACAACAAAGTCGCAGTTGCCAAGCTATGCTTCAAAGCACGGTATGGCAGAGCGTAACTCATCAGAGAGCCAGAAGCGCCAGTTGGAGACCTACATCAACTACGACAAGACATTCGCAAAGAAGCACAAGCTGGCATTGATGGCTGGTTATTCATGGGAGCAGGGCGACAACAACGATGGTTTCGGTATGAAGACCTACAACTTCTACGATGACCAGTTGAGCTACTACAACCTCACAATGGGTAACAGCTTCAACATCAACGATATGAACCAGTTCAGTCTTTCTACACTCCGTATGATCTCGTTCTACGGTCGTTTGAACTACTCATTCGACAGCCGTTATATCCTCCAGGTGACAATGCGTCGCGACGGTTCTTCTGCATTCGGTAAGAACCACCGCTGGGGTAACTTCCCATCGGCATCCCTCGCATGGCGTATCATCGACGAGAAGTTCATGAAGAACCAGAAGGTATTCAGCGACTTGAAGCTCCGTGCTGGTTACGGTATCTCTGGTAACTCATTCGGTTTCAATGCGTTCACCGCAAACAAGACTCTTGGTACAAACAGCTGGTTCGATTATATCGATGCTGACGGCAATGTTTCGAACTACCACCTGTTCTACTATCTCCGCAACGACAACCCTGACCTCAAGTGGGAGAAGACAGCGATGACCAACATCGGTCTCGACTTCGGTTTCCTCAAGAACCGCCTGACTGGTACTATCGAGGTTTATGACAAGACCACATCCGATCTTATCTACTCTTACCTTGTATCACAGAGCCGCTATGAGTTCGGTTACATGGATGCCAACGTAGGTACTATCAGAAACCGTGGTATCGAGTTGATGATCAATGCAGTGCCTGTTCAGACTAAAGACTTCCGCTGGAACACCGCATTCAACATCTCTCACAACGTGAACAAGGTGACAAAGATGTCGAACGCCCTCTACTCTACCGACTATGTGAATGTTGGTAACCCAGGTATCGGTGGTTACTCATTCAGCACCGTAGAGCGCGTACAGGAAGGCTACCCAGTAGGTCAGTTCTTCGTATGGGAGTGGGCAGGCTACAACGAGGCTGGTAACTCGCTCTTCAACGAGTATGACGAGGACGGCAACCTCATCGGCACTACCACAAACCCACAGGAGAAGGACCGCGTTGCCAAGGGTTGCGCTCAGCCAAAGGTAACATTCGGTTGGAACAATACATTCAACTACAAGAACTGGTCGCTCACAGCATTCATCCAGGGTGTTGCCGGCAACAAGATCTTCAACGCTACACGCGCTTACTTCAGCTCAATCAACATGGTGACAACAGGTAAGAATGTTCTTGCAAGCGTTGCTACCGACCAGCGATTCACCGATGCTGCCGCTCAGGCTCCATCTGACCGCTATCTCGAGAACGGCTCGTATGTTCGTCTTGCTAACCTCCAGTTGGCTTACGACTTCGGCAAGATCGGCAACTATATCAACAACATCCAGCTCTACGCATCGGCTAACAACCTCCTCACTATCACCAAGTACAAGGGTATCGACCCAGAGGTGAACCTCGGTGGTATGGCTCCTGGTATCGACAACCGTGAGATTCGCTATCCACACACCCGTTCGGCAATGGTTGGTATCAAGGTGAACTTCGGTGGCGGCAAGGCAAAGAAGGCTGAGGCTGCTGCTCCACAGTATATCGAGAAGGTTATCGAGAAGCCTGTAGAGGTAGAGAAGGTCGTTACCAAGGAAGTAACCAAGGAAGTATACACTGGCAACGGTGTACACGTAGTATGCTTCGCACAGGGCAAGTATGAGCTGACAGCCGAGGCAAAGGCAGAGCTCGACAATGTGAAGGGTTCATGCGATGTTGTTGCATACGCTTCACCAGAGGGCGATGTTGATGCTAACAAGACTCTCTCTGAGAACCGTGCAAAGGCTGTTGCTGACTACCTCACATCAAAGGGTGTCAAGGTAAACAAGGTTGCAGGCGAAGGTGCTAAGAACGAGGCTTCTAACCGTATCGCTATCGTGACAGTAAAGTAAATTCATGTGTTGAATACTAAATAAGATATTGCAATGAAAAATAAATTATTATATATCGGTGCTTCAATTGCATTCATGTTCTGCAGTTGTACTGACCTCGATGTAGACATCAAGTCAGAGTACACCCAGATTCCTGGCAACCCAATTGCTCAGGAAGGTCTTGCCGCTGAGTGTTTCTTCGCTCACAGAAACGTTATGGCCAACTACTATAAGTACAACGGCCTTATGTCGTTCGCTGGTGGCGAGCAGGTTGCTGTCTCATTCGACGGCGACTACTACGATGGTGGTTACAGCCAGCGTGCCACTCTCCACGCTTCGGCTCCTGATGATAACAACGTTGACTGGTTTGCTGACATGATGTCGGGCATCACCAAGTGTAACAAGGTTATTCAAACTCTTTCAACCGATGACGGCGAGATTTCACAGGCTGTAGCACAGTTGCGTGCTGTACGTGCGTTCTTCCACTGGACTCTCGTTGATGCTTACGGTGACACTCCACTCCTCGACCACCTCTATGAAGACGGTGAGGAGATTACCCGTTCACCTCGCAAGGAGGTAACAGAGTGGATTGTTTCTGAGCTCAACACTGTTATGGACAAGCTCCCTACAACACTTGCTGCCAACACCTACGGCAAACCAACCCGTTGGATGGCTCAGGCTCTCCTCGCAAAGATCTACCTCAACTGGAACGTATATACTTGCGGCGACATCACCACATACGATGAGAACGCTACAAATCCAAAGTTGGGCGATTGTATCGCTGCTTGCGACGATATCATCAACTCTGGTCTCTTCGACCTCTCTGACGACTATAAGTCAAAGTTCCTCCCTACCAACGGTTCTCACATAAAGGACTTCATCTATGCTGTGCCTCATACAGCAGAGAACAAGGACGGTATGGTGCTCGGTCGTTTCCACACTTGGCGTCGTGGTCAGAACGATGGTAACGGTGGTGCTGGTCTCTACAATGCTGCTCTCACAAACTCTGTCGGTGGTTGCTCGGCTATGAACCCTGATTTCGCTGAACTCTTCAACCTCCCTGGCGACCGTCGTAACGACTGTCTCTATGGTAACGACGAGGATGGCGTTGTATATCAGTATGGCAGCAACTACGAGAAGACCGATATCCCTACAACATACAAGGGTGAGGCTGTGAAACTCACAAAGAACATCACTCTCAAGGCTCTCACTAACGATGCTGGTGCAGAGATTGCTATGGGTCCTGCTTACGACCACCTCGACTGTGGTGCAAACATGACTGGTTGGACACAGGGCTGGCGTACAAACAAGTTCATGCTCAACCCAACAGAGTACAACCTCTATGGCCGTAACACTGGCAACGACTACCCTATCTTCCGTTTTGCAGATGTACTCCTCATGAAGGCTGAGGCTCTCGTTCGCAGCGGTAAGGGTGGTGCTATGGACCTCTTCAACAAGATCCGTCAGTGCGCTAAGACTGTTGAGATTGCAGCAGAACCAACTCTCCAGGATATCCTCGACGAGCGTGGCCGCGAGTTCTTCGACGAGGGCTGGCGTCGTAACGACCTCATCCGCTTCGGTCAGTATGAGAAGAACTCATGGATTCTCTCTACCATCAACCCTGACTTCGCTAACAAGAACAAGCGAATTTTCCCTATTCCAACAGGTGTTATGAACAGCAACACAAACTGGAAGCAGAATCCAAGTTACTAAAAAGCCCCCCGCCCCCCCCGCTCGGCTTTGCCGCTTCGCTCGTTAGGGCAGAAGAAAGGGGGAGGAAGGCGATGAAGATAGCAATGGGGTGACAAGTGGGCTCGACCATGCTTGTCGCCCCATTTTGTATAGCGAAAGCGTTTCTGTTCCAAGGGCGTTACACGCACGCCAGAGAGCGAAAGCAATGCTTACCGCAAAAAAAATGAATAAATATGATGTAATTTGGAAATATTGTAGTAACTTTGCATGTTTGATTTTGAGAAAATATAAAATTATCTTTTAATATCTATTTAAAACAATTCAATTATGCAAAAAGTACAAAACTTTCAGTACATGGCTGTGAAGCGTCTATTCGCTTTAGCCTTGTTGCTTATGGTTAGTACACTGACATTCGCCCAGACAAAGGTCACAGGTACTGTGGTCGACGAGCAAGGTGAACCACTCCTGGGTGTCAGTGTATTGGAGGTAGGTACCGGCAATGGTACTACTACAAACATGGACGGTGTGTTCTCTCTCACCGTCGGTACAAAGGCTCAGTTACAGTTCTCTTACGTGGGCTACACAAGCAAGACACTTGCAGCAAAGTCAACAATGGCCGTAGAACTTGCACCAGACAACACAGTCCTCAACGAACTCGTTGTTGTTGGTTACGGTACAATGCGTCGTAAGGACTTGACATCTTCAATTACATCAATCAAGGCTGAAGACCTGAACCGTGGTGTATTCACCGACCCAGGTCAGATGCTTCAGGGTAAGGTACCAGGACTCGTTGTTTCTTCAACAGCCGATCCTAACGGTGCTCCTACAATCACCCTCCGTGGTGCTTCTACACTCCGTTCTGGTGCTATGTCACCTTACTACGTAGTAGATGGTATCCCTGGCGTTGACATCTCTATCGTTTCGCCTGATGACATCGAGTCTATCGATGTTCTCCGTGATGCTACTGCAAC